>CAISCV010000087.1 GCA_903883945.1 uncultured Chitinophagaceae bacterium
ATGGAGTATAAGTAAAGGTATTAATGCTTGTAGTTCCCGATTTTGAATCATTTACATACCATAGGTAGGTCAATCCTGCTCCACCATTGGAATAATCTGATGCGTGTAAAGTAATACTTGTACCCGGACAGAAAGGATCAGTAGGAGCAAGAGTTACCATTGGTTCAATAATCGAATTGATGGTTAAGTTCAAAGTAGTTAAACTATCACATCCACCCACGTTCAAGCTATCAAAAGTGTAGGTGCCACTTGTTGTATACGTGTTGCCATGCCAAGCAAAGCTACTACAAGCAGTTTGGGTGATAGTTGCCGTAGTAGGAACACAACAAACAGTAGGCACATTGCCTATAAAACTACCTGTAGCCTCCGAACCAACTCCACATGGTATGGTACTTGTTACCGAATCATTTGCCGTATTAATAATACTAATGGTATTATCACCATTCAATACATAGGCTTTTGTGCCATCGGGGGTAAATCTTACCTCCCAAGGTTTGTTTCCTACTTTTATAGTTTTGGTTACGGTGTAATTAAGGGTATTAACCACGCTTAAAGTATTGGCCCCATTATTTATAAAATATGCTTTGCTACCATCTGGCGTAACGTTTACCATAGAATAGGAATTGGAGTTACCACCAAAACTGACAGATTTTATTAATGAATTGTTTGCAGTGTTATATATGTGTAGTCCTTGCCCATCAGCTATAAATGATTTAGAACCATCAGGGCTTAAACTAACTCCCGTATAAGATAAAGCAAAATCACCCAATACACTGTCTGCCACTGCATCAAACTCGCCAACTGGTCCATAATCATCACTACCAACATAAATCTTCTTCCCATCGGGACTGATAGCTATAGTCCAACCACTATAGGTATTAATCGATGCAGTTAAAGTAGTATCTATCAAATGTGTATTAGTGTTAATTACCGTTAAAGTAATTAATGGAAGAGAATTTGCTACAAATGCTTTTTTCCCATCTGGGCTAAAACATACTGCACCCGGTCCATTACCAGCAGGTATGGTATTAACAACGGTGTTGCTAGCAGTATTTATAATACTAATAGTATTATCGTTTAAGTTGGACACATATACCTGAGTACCGTCTGGGCTAACACTTGAACAAGAAGGGCTACTACCTACTTTTATCTTTGTTACCAAAGAATTTGTAACAGTATTTATAACGGATACGATATCGATACCATTAGGCACATAAGCAAAAGCGGTATAGCTATTTTTATTATTAAAGCTGTTAGCACTGCTGCCTAATCCACTTGTCGTCGTCACCTGTATTTTGCCAGTATCACCTGATGGAATTATAGCGGAAATATTATTATCACTATTAACAGTAAAAGCAATAGGAGTGCCCCCTACTTTTACGGCTGTAGCACCCGTAAAACCACTACCAAATATGTTAACTGTAGTACTGTTACCCGTACAATTACCAGGAGGATTGAATGAGTAAATAACTGGTGGAACTGAAATGGTCAAATTCAGCGTTGTTAAACTATCGCAACCGGCAACATTAAGTGTGTCAAAAGTATAAGTACCACTTGCGGAATAAGTTTTACCATGCCAAGCATAGCTACCACAAGCAGTTTGGGTGATAGTTGCCGTTGTAGCTTGTTTTACCGTCAATTTCATTGGAGCAGCACTATCGCAACCTACACTGTTGGTAAGGTGTGCAATGTAGATACCTGCAGCATTTGCCGTAATGCCATTCCAGGTATAAGGCAACTGAGAGCTGCAGATAGTTAATTGTGTAGTATCGGGTATGTAAATTAAAGAATCGTAAGTAATGGCAATGGAACCATTTCCAGAGTTTAATCCTTGCGTGTGTACTACATTAGTACAAAGAATAGGAGAGGTATAGGAGCTTCCACCACCTGCACCTAAAACCTGATTACTATAAAAGGAAGGTGAACCACCACCATAATAACCGGCACCGCCACCGCCGCCATATGTATTATTAGCATTTGAACCTCCGGTACCCAATGATCCATTGGCGGCGTAAAAATTACCTAAACCAATACCTCCTGCAGCCTGTGTGCCACCAGAACTGCTAGGGCCACCACCAACAAGCCCACCACCAGGGTAGCCATTATATTGATTAAAAGATTTAAAACCGCCGCCGCCGCCAGCACCTGCTACTAGTACACGATTGGCTAATGCAGTTCCTCCAATACGGATATCGGTAGCACCACCACCACCAGCACCAGTAATAGACATGGCTCCATACGCGTTGCCACCTCCATTATAACCACCTGTTTTCCCAACTGCTGCACCACCCACATAAATGGAAAGTACTTGCCCTGAAGTTACGGACATATTAGCCTGAACCCTTCCACCAAGCCCCCCAATTCCTGTGAAAGCCGATCCTCCGCCAGCAGCACCTAAAGCATCAACGCTTAAACTTTGAGCACTAGAAGGTACTGTGTAAGATTGTACAGTACCTGTGTAATTAAAAGTTTTGGTAACAGGCTGAGTGGAAGATTTAACCGAAAAGGTTGGCTGTTTTATAGTAAGGTTCAAGGTCGTTAGACTGTCACATCCATTTACATTTAATGTATCAAAATTATATGTTCCACTAGTAGTATAAGTGTTGCCATGCCAAGCGTAGCTACCACAAGCAGTTTTAATTACGGTGCCAGATAGACTGATAGGAGTAAAGCCATACACCCAATTAGATGTTGAACCATTTAATGAAAAGTTTTGTAGTGTTCCATTGTACACACTTCCGGTGGTTGCATTATTAGACAAACTCGTAATACCGGCATTATTTGCAGACGCACTACCTTGATTAAAATTGTAATAGGCAACTAGACCAGATTCATTACCCACCAATGCACTATTCATAGAAGCTCTAATCTCACATTGCGTAAGTGCTTTGTTATACACTCTAAGTTCATCAATGGAACCATTAAAAAAGGCTGATGTACAATTTGAGCCAATATTTCCTATGGTAAATTGGTCGGTGTTGCTAATATTAGCAATGCCGGGCCCTGTGGAAGAACCTGAATTTTTTCCATCCACATAAAACTGAAGCGTAGCACCAGAGCGAACAAATGCAACATTATGCCAATTACCATCATTAACAGCTATATTTCCACTTAAAGTATTGTAATTTACTAGAGGCGAAGCTTGATCTATTTCGGCACTCAAGTATTGACCAGCAGCAAATTCAAAAAAGCTTTCTCCACCACAAATACTTCTTTTGCTTACAATCCAACCACCAACAGTGGTTTTAATCCAGCAATCAATCGTAAAATTGGAAGAGCCAAAGTTGCCTAATGACGTACCACAAGACACTGAATTGTTTGTGCCATTCAGATTTAAGGCATTATTTGGGGCAATTTGTGCCAAAGCCTTATTGGCAAATAACACAAGTATAAAAGCTAATACCTTAGCCAGAAAAGAACCTTTAACTGATGCCATATTGTTCATATTAAATATTTTGGTGCAAATATCAGCGATAGAAATGAGAACGTTTCTAAGCCCTAGGGCGTATTTTTGGTTGGCTATATGGTCTACTTATACCCATTTAATCATATCGTTACAATCATTGAATATTTTGCACTACAAGTTGGAGTTAGAGATTTCTAAACTTTTGCTAAGCTGACAAATCTGGTATGGCAGGGTGATGCTGTTGTGAAGCTACCGTTAGGACACATCTTTATAGTTAGTTTTAAGAAAACTAAAAACCATACTTTCTGACTCAGATTTTAAACTCTTCGCTAAGGTCTCCCAGTTTCTCCTCCTTTGGGAGGAGGTGGGTCTAAAGTAGAGAAATGCTATTGAAAAAGATGTGTCCTAACGGTAGGTTGTGAAGAGGATGGTGGGATGATAGGTTAGCCTTGTCCACTTTTGGAAAGTTGACAAGGCTTTATTGCTGCAGGTATACAAGTTCAATACAGAAACTTACTTAACCACAAATCTATAACACTCAAAAATAAAAAGGCAAGTACAAAGCATTGCAGTCGTTGAAAAAAACAACGATAATAACACTACTAGAGACAGTGTCTCTTCAATTGTCTTGAAGAAGCCCCAGAAAGGCTTTTGGGGCTTTGAATGAAGCTTGCTATTCATTTTGGTCTGAACATATCCACCTTTTCTATGAAGGAACTTTTTACCCTTGTGGGTTATAAGCATTCGCTGTTCTATTTCAGTAACCACTATATATTGGTCTTCCACTAACCGACTAACCAATATTGCTACATTACCAACTACATTGGCAAATGCAAACTCTCTCAACCTTATCACCTTAGCTTCTCTGTCCAGACATACCAAAATAGTATCTAGATTTTGTTCAAATACCAATCTATTATCCATATAAAATTTATTTACTTATCCGCCATTAACTATTGAACCACCAACTTTTCTGTTCTTTTACCCTCCGAGGTAATAATCGTTATTACATAGAAGCCAGAGGCAATTGAAGACAAGTCTACAGTTGTTCTCTTGCCAGCTAGCTTCTGAAGGCATACTACTTTTCCAAAGGCATCTGTAATGTATAAATATCCTTTACTGTTAGCTTTTGGATCATCAATTGTCACCCTCTTACAAGCAGGATTAGGATACAGTTCGAAGGCTCTTTTGGGCAATAGAACAATTGTATTAGACCATACAGTGTCATTCACCGCGCAGGCAGCCTTACTGTAAACGCTGCATCTTACCCTATCTCCCCGCTTTAGGGCAGTTGCTTCATAGACAGAATCACTGCCAGACTGTACGGTAACCACATTTAAGCTAAAAGTATAAACAGGCGCATTCCCACCATTAGTAGTTGAAGCACTAAACACAACGGGACTTCCATCTGCCACTTCCGAACTCGTTGTTAAAACTAACTAAGGCACTGCCTTTTCTTTTACCAGAAAAAAAAGGGTGTTGCTGTATACGGATTGATGTGTAATACAAGCAGCAGCATCTTTCAAATCCATCCTTACTTTTACAGAATCGCCGTTTTTGGGTGTGTAGATAAAATTACTATCAGTACCATCCCCCACATTTACTGTGTAATTGGGGGTGAAAAGTGTGTAGTAAGGTTTTATCTTTAAATTGCTGGAAGCAACAATATCAACTACAGAACCCTTGCAAACCACAAGTGCATTTGCGGCAATAGTAACCCTTGGCTCAACCGGCTTTATTACAGAAAGTACCAGCGTAGCTGTACTATCCAACCCAACAGAACTGATTAGATGAACAGTATAAGTACCTGACAAAAAATAGGCATTTCCATTCCACCTGAACGGCAATTTGGATGAACAGATTTGAACACTGTCAATAGACCTGGCTGCTTTTGCGTGTGTACTGGCACTAGCCACAAAAACAATTAACAAAGCAATACCCGCAACCCCTCTCCACCTCTCCGTTTTCATCCAAGTAAAAATTTGTGGCAAAGCAACTGAATCAAGCCAAAAAAGTATATACCACCCAGGGCATATTTTGGGGCGTAATAACTATAAATTGTCTATTTATCTAAGCCCTAGGTAGTATTTTTTACGCAAAACAACCCATTAACTACTGCCTAGTCAGTAGAGAGTACAAATTAATATTACATTTATCCAAATTTTTATAAGGGGAAGATGTCTATTAGGAAATTATATTGCTTGCTTGCAGCTTCCATCTGCTTCTTACTGATAACAAGTTGCAAAGAAAAAAAAGAGCCTTCATCTGAAAGCAGTCAACAATTTCAGAATAGTTATAACGACATAAGTAATAGCAATAAAAGAGACAGTATAAAGGCTATCGAATTTGTACACTTACTGGATAGCATACAAATGCCAAGTGTAAAAAATGCCCCAACCATCGATAGCCTTTTTGAATACTTGTTTAATCAATGGGTAGCCAACCCGGAAAGCTTTGCCAATATACCAGAGGAATTTTCTAAGGCAACTAATAACAATAAGCTTTCCGAGCATAGCAAAAAAGCTGCTGTATTATATCTTTCGCTTTCATTTTACATTCAATATAAGATTGAACAGATGGATAGCATTATTTTACAAATCAGCAAGCATGAAAATGAATTAGACGATGCCAATAAAATATTATACTACCGAAATCTTGGATTGCAATTAACCCTTAAAAATAGAACTGGCGAAGCCGTTTCCTCCTTTCAAAAGGCATTAGAGTTGGTCAAAACCAATCCAAATTATAACAGTTGCGAGCTTGGCAATATTTACTGCAACTATGCCACGGTGTATCTGAAAATGAACGATAATACAAAAGCATTGGAACTACTAAAAAAATCATATTCCCTTCTGGCAAACAACAACTGCAATGCAAATGATTTACAAACTACAATTCTTAATACCGGAGTTGCCTACGTTAACCTTCATTTAATTGATAGTGCTATTTGCTATTATAAAAAGCAGTTGCCTTTGCTAACCAACAACTCTTTTAGAAACTATACAATGAGTTATGTGGCTTACCTTAATATTGGAGGGGCATATATTGAAGAGAAAAAGTATGACTCTGCCAGATACTATTTTGCTGAAGCTGCACTCATAAATGATAAAGTAAAAGATGAGAATCTATCCATACTGCTCAATACATTTTCTGCCATTGCCAATGCGCCCATCAAAGATGTAAGTAAGGAAGTGAGCCAGATAAAAAACTACGTAGCACTCTTTTACAAAAACAATGATTTGTATGATGTTCAGAACGTCTATGAAGCATTGAATAAAATTGCTGTAATAAAAAATCAGTACAAGGATGCACTATATTACTTGGAAAAGCTAGATTCTATAAAAGAACTTGCAACCTCTGCCGAGAACAAAAAGATGGTGGGTGAACTTGAATTAAAATACCATACTGCCGAAAAAGACCTGGAGATAACCAAGCAACAATCACAAATAAAACAAAGTCGTAACTTAACTTTCTTCCTCATAGCCTGCATCATTATCCTGATTTTGATAGCCATACTAAGTATCAAAACAATAAAAGATAGAAAAGAACGAGAAGCAGAAACAATGCGGGAACATTTTACCCATCAACTATTGGAAGGCACTGAACACGAAAGGGAACGAATTGCCGGCGAGTTGCACGACAACATCAATCAGCGTCTTGTTATGCTAAAAAAAGACAACTTTATTTCCAACCCTTTGATGGCAGGAAGAATAGAAGACCTCATCAACAGCATACGTAACATAGCCCGAAACCTATACCCAGTTTCTCTTCCGCATATTGGCTTGCAGTACAGCATAGAACACCTTTGCGAAGAAATGACAACCAACAGCGCCATGCTCATTACTTCAGAAATAAGCTTTAACGAAACTATTCTAAACAAAAGCACCGAGCTTCACCTATTTCGTATTGTACAGGAAGCGCTAAACAATACTATCAAACACGCAAATGCTACCGAAGCAAAAGTTACCATAAAAGATTATACGCAACAGCATCTACTCATGATAAATATTAAAGACAATGGCAGAGGTTTTGAGGTAGACACATCCCTGAAAAGTAAAGACTCATTTGGTCTCCTCAGCATCTTGCAACGTTGTAAAGCTATTAAGGGTATTTGCAACATCCATGCGGGCAATAATGGCACAATTATCAGCATTAACGTCCCCTATTCTTCTCATCAAATTCTAGAAAACATAAATCAACAATATGTATAGAGTATTAATAGCGGATGACTATCCTGCAATAAGTATAGGAACAAAGTTCTTTCTAGAACAAAAAGGACATCACATAGTGTCTGTTTGTACAAATGGTATAGAAGCCTACAATGAAATACTATCCAAACAACCCCAGATTGCAATACTGGATATTAGTATGCCTGGCATGAAAGGATTGGAAATTCTGAAAAAAATAAAAGAACAAAAGTCTCCAACAAAAATCATTTTCTATACCATGCACAATGAAATCAGTATTTTCAATCTTGCCATTGCCTTAGGCGCAAAAGCATACCTCATCAAAGATTTACCTCTAGAAGAACTAGAAAAATGCATTCGTGAAGTAGGTGCGGGCGATATTTATAGCAGTAAAATAATGGAAAGCAAAATACTGCTAAATAATGAGGGGAATAATGAGGACATTCTATTGAAGCTGACCGTGTCTGAAAGGAAAATATTAGAAATGATTGCTGAACAAAAAAGTAGCAAACAAATAGGAGAAGGCCTTTTTATAGCAGAAAAAACAGTTAAGGTACACCGAAGAAATATCGCCAAGAAACTAAATATCCCACCATCCAACAATTCCCTGAGCATTTGGGTAGCAAAGAACTGGAAATAAGATAGAGGGAGTAGATTGAACCAAGAAACTGTTAGTTGTACTCATCAAAAAACTGAATTGAATCAAGAGTCTTATTGATTAAGACAATCAAACTAGTTGATGTTAGTATACGTTTTCGCACGGCCATTGCAAGAAGCCAAGTCTTCGTCGATATTACAAATGCCATCTTTCCAGATTTTGTTCTTCCATTCAGGCGTAGGCAATTCATCTTTCAACACCCTTCCATAGCCATAAAGAGTAGCTAACTGACAAGTCTTTTCGTCTAGCGTCATCTGTGAAAGCAAATCCGCTACACGCTTTTCTACGGGTTGAGAAGGGTCTTCGAAGACATCTTTCTTGCCATTCTTATTAAAGTCAGTCCAGCCATTTTTGTAGATAGAGGAATGATCTAGTTGGGCAGTAGCTGTAATAGCAAATAGAATAAAAGCAATGGATTGAACAATTACATACTTGAGAAAAGACATCATTAATGGCAGTTAAAAGTTTAATAACTTGACAAAAGTGAGAAATAACCGCAAACGATGCCGTCTTAATTACGAAAACGATTTTAGTAGGTAGTCGATTACTTGTATTAATATCGGGTTATACATTTTAACTAATCACTCCTGACAATTTATTTACTTTGCGCCCATGTGTAAAATGTGGGTCAATCTGCTGTTGTTTATTTGTTTGGTTGCGTCAAAAAAGACCGTTGCCCAATCGAGCCCTTTAGATGGTAACTGGTACAGTAATGGAACTGTTATTATAGAAGGAAGCACCAATAGTTATCTAGGTGAGCTGAAGCTAAAACAATATGGAAGGGCACTAAAAGGAGAATTCAACTATTATTTTAGGGATAGCCTCTTTACAAATCATATAGAAGGTGTGGTAGATATGGGCTCACGCTTTGTAGTATTTAACCCTTTTCCAATCATCCTGCACTCCTCAACCAGTACCAAAACGGGCGTGGATTGCTCAATGACTGGCGAGTTTATGTTGCGGATGTCGAGGGTAGGGTCCTATTTGGCAGGGAAGTTTGTGGCTGAGAAAACATATAAGTACACTTGTCCTGAAATAGCGTTTGATTTTGAAAAGAACAACGATTCTATTACCCCTATTCAAGAGGCACAACAAGCGACTATCGTTGCAAAAGCAACAGATACAGCCATCATTGCAAGAGATCCAGTTGCAGAGATTACCAAAAAACAATTTGACGAAAGACCTAAAGATTATTTTTTGGATGTTCCTGTAGTGTCAAAAACTATCAAGATAGAATTATATGATAATGGCGCCATCGATTACGATTCCATCAGTGTTTTCCTGAATAATAAACTGATACTTAAAGAAACCATGCTTTCGCATACTGCTATCAAATTGACATTGTCACTTGATGACAGTTTGCCTATCAACGAATTGGGTGTTTTTGCCAACAACGAGGGACTGATTCCGCCCAATACGTCTACGCTCATATTGATAGATGGCGACAACAGGCAGGAGATAGAAATGAATAGTAGTTTGCACCGTACGGCTACCTTGCGATTAAGAAAGAAGAAGCAATAGCTTTTCTAGAGTGTAAGAAAAAATTTGCTTTGTGAGTGATGCATTTGAATAAGTCTTAAATGCAAAATTTTTGATAACCCATAGACGACTCCCTCTAAATTTTTCTTTGCAAGTGCAGCTATTTGAATTACCCTTTTTTAAATATTTGATATCCGATGTTAGATAAATTAGGTCTGATGTTGGAATGTAGACACGTGATGATGTATAAATGATATGCAATGTTGGTGCAGAACACCCAATATCAGCGAGGTGGGCTACCAATTGCCAAACCCCATTTATCTTATAAAGATTCTTTTGCCTGCTGTACCAAGATTTTGTTTTCAGTATTCAATGTTCCTTGTTTTTTGAATTTCGAATATATATCTTGTAGTTTTTTTAGTGCAGGAATTGCAAATAATTCTTGAATCCCATTGCTTCTACGATGCATTTAACCTCATAGGCTTTTTTGTTGCTTAATGCAAATGAGCACAACTACGAAACTTAAAGTTTCGTAGTGCGGAGGTTTAGTATTCTCCAATTACAATTTTCTTCTGCTTCATCATTACTTGCCAGGCATTGGGTTTACGCATTAGTTCACCCAGATTTTTGGGTATCACTTGCCAACGAAGTCCATATTTGTCTATACACCAACCACACTGCACCTCTTTGCCGTCTTTGGTAAAGTAGTTCCAATATTTGTCGATATCGGTTTGGTCATCACAATTGATGGCAAATGCCAGTGAATCATTAAAAGGATGGTGCTCTTTTGCAGTACTCATCAACGTGTAGGACTGTCCAAATATTTTTACCTGGCACATCTCTGTGTTCCCACTAGGAGTTTCCCCCAAAGGCATGATGCCTCCCGCTTGAAATTCGGTATCAAAAATGGTTTTATAGTAGTCTACAACGGACGAAATCTTTCCACCATCTGCATTAAACCAAAGGCAAGGCGTTATTTTATTTATCATATAATGTTATGCTGTTTTTCCTTTAAAAGCGGCAAATATTGCCATTGCATGACCATGTCCTAATTCGAAATCTTCTTTAAGCCAATTTGTAATCTCGGCTGCTTTAACCGTTTCTACTAATGACCCTTCTTTCAAGAATCCTTTTGCTTCTGCAAGCTTTTTGAATTCCTCAGGTGTTTTACCTGTCTTAAGTTTTATATTATTTATGTATGCTTGAAATGACATTGTAAATACTTTTTGCTTTGTTGACTAGTCATTCATTTTGTGGTAATAAATGTAGGAAACAGCCAGAATGCCCAAGAATATGTATGGAAAGAAGGAAAAGAACACCACTCCTTCCACTGCAAAGTAGCTGATGGAGGCGAATATAAAGTCGAATGCAAAGCCGGCATAAGCCCATTCTTTTATTCGCTTAGGGACTTGTGGAATCATCAAAGCTAATACGCCTAATACCTTAAATGCTGCCAAGGCATCTCCAAAATAGAGTGGATACCCTAGATGTTTGATACCTTCCTTGGCCATTTCTGTTCTAAAAGTTAAGGCGGGCATCACGCCTTCAAACAAGGCGATGATTGTCGTACTTGTCCAAAAAAAAATCTTATAAAGTTTCATGTTATCTCGTTTAAAATTTTAATTGATTCATTGAATGAGTATTTGCATTTACTTAAAATATCCCAAATACAAAAATGAGTACTTTAGTTGGGATGCTTACTCTCTTTCTTATTCTTTTTTTGCTTCTATGTTTTTTTTAGTCTTTGCGGCGAAAGAAGGCTTGCTTACAATTGTCCTTTATACTTTGGATCAAAGTCCACCATCCATTCTATACCGTATTTATCCCTAAACATCCCAAAATAAGAACCCCAAGGACTGTCTCCAATAGGCATTTCTACTTGTCCGCCTTCCGAAAGTCCGTTAAATAGTTTGTCGGCTTCTTCTTTACTTTCGGCGCCAATGGCTATTTTGGATCTATTTTCGTTTTCATTCACCCTGCCCAAAATTTCAGGTACATCATTACCCATCAACACATTTTTACCAATAGGCAATGCAATGTGCATAATCTTATTCGCTTCGCTTTCTGGAATTTGATATCCCGGGCTTGATAAATCTTTGAAGCGCATAATCATTGCGAATTCTCCTCCAAATACTGATTTGTAAAAGTTGAATGCTTCCTCGGCATTCCCATTAAAATTGATGTGCGGGTTAATTAGTGCCATAACTTGTATTTTATGTTGTTGTTAAAGTATTTGTTATTCAGTTGCTTTCTGTATAAGCTTTAAAGTTATTTAAGATTGCTTGCCAACCACCCTTTTGCATTTCTATGGGGTTTTCATTCTCCGGGTCAAAGAATACAATTACTTCAGTATCATTACCTAAATCATTACACTTTACGGTTGCATGTCTATCACCAAAGCCATAGGTAAATTCTTTTCCATCTATTATTTCAGAATAAACAGCTTCAAAGTCGAAACCAAAACTACCATCTCTGGCTTCCATTCTTGCTTTATAGGTACCGCCTACCTTCATATCGTTTTTGGCTTCAGGACAATGCCAGCTAGGGTCTGCAAAGTTCCAATGGATTATATGATTGGGGTTGGTATAATAATCCCAAACTTTCTTTACGCCTGCGCTCACTGATACTGCAACTGTGATCTTTGAATTGCTCATTGTTATACTATTTATTTTTTTTATTTTTAAATGCTTCCATATCCAAATATAGGATACCCCAGGCATGCCCATCAAAATCTTCAATCGTTCTCACCTGCATAAATCCTTCATCAATCATGGGGGTGGGTTCTGTGCCACCTGCTTTCAATCCATTCGCCACTATTTCATTTACGCTGTCAATGCTTGCCACGGGTAATGTAAAAGAGGAGGATAAGTAGTTTTTTGTGTCTGACAATCCTTTCTTCTTACCCGTATTAAAAAAATGTTTCGATTGCAGCATCACATAAATGGATTCACTCCAAACCATACATTTCTGATCATGAAAGGTAAATAGTGGATTGATAGTAAATCCTAATTCTGTATAAAAGTGCAATGATTTATCCAAATCTTCAACTGGCAAATTGATAAAAACCTGTTTCATCGTTTAAAAATACAAATGGTTAACTACTCATGCAAAAGTGCAACCTCTGTTTAAATAAACCACTTGTTTAAAAAGACAAATTAAGGGTGTTTTACGACAAACTTGTTATTTATCTTCGCCACCAAGAAAATATTAAAAAATGCACGTAAGTATTCTTGTCCCTGAAAGTTCGGTTATGCAGGCGATTGCCGATCCACAATATCTGTTTTCAGCAGTTAATCAATTTATGGTAGCTGCTGGCAAGGAGCCTTTGTTTGATGTGCAGTTAGTTGGAATTACAAAAGAAGTAAAAATTAATAATGGGTTATTCTCCATTAATGTTTCGCAACTGCTGGGAGACACAACCCAAACCGATCTGGTCATTATTCCTGCGTTGTTTGGTGATATGCCCACTGCCATTGAAGCAAACAAACAAATGTTGCCTTGGATCAGGGAGCAATATGATAACGGTGCAGAAGTGGCCTCCCTTTGTGTGGGTGCTTTTTTGTTGGCTTCAACGGGGTTACTCGATGGAAAAAAGTGTTCTACACATTGGGGTTTTCAAAACTTGTTCAGGACAATGTTTCCAAAGGTTGACGTAATAGATGGAAGTATTGTTACAGAGCAAGGGAGACTCTATTCGAGCGGTGGTGCCATGAGTTACTGGAACTTATTACTTTATCTGGTAGAGAAATATACGGATAGGCAAACGGCTGTATTGGCTTCCAAGTATTTTGCGATAGATATAGACAGGGAAAGCCAAGCCGCATTTGCCATGTTTCAAGGACAGAAGAATCATGCAGATGAAGCAGTGAAAAAGGCGCAGGACTTTATTGATACCAATATTAAAGAAAGAATTTCTATTGATGAGCTGGCAGGTTTAGTAGCAGTGGGCAGGCGTAGTTTTGAAAGACGGTTTAAGCTTGCCACCAACAACTCTGTTCTGGAATACATCAATAGGGTGAAAGTGGAGTTGGCCAAGCGTAACCTGGAGGTAAGTCGTAAAAACATTAATGAAGTGATGTATGAGGTAGGCTATGCCGATGCAAAAGCTTTTAGGACTATTTTTAAGAAGGTTACAGGTCTCACCCCTATTGATTATCGTGCAAAATACAACAAGATAGCGGTGAGTGGTTAGTTGTGAGTGAATTATACACCTTGATTAGCAAGATGAGGAGCGTATTACTTTATACATCTAAGCTTGGAATTTTGAGAAAGGGTTTATTTGATACTATTGTAAATACCTATCAAGCCTACCAATATCCAAAAGGAATTAAGTACGATGTATGATTTGTTTTTTCTTTCTGACGCACAATAGGTAAGTAGTAATGCACTTAGGGTATTGGCAATCCATAATGCCAAGAATGGTGTAGACTTACCCATTATACTTAAAGCCGAGAATGATAAAATTCTAATTCCTACACCGACACCTTCCAAAAGGTTAATTATCTTTTCTGTCATTTATTTATTTGTTAAGTTTTCAAAGGTAAGTTTCCCAAACTGATGCATGAGTATTTTGAAATAAGGAACTCAGGCGGGGCCAATTAGTTGTTGTGGTTTTCATTTTATGTATAACAAGCTACCATTATTAGAATAGCCCTGCTTATAACTCATATTTCACAATTCATGTTTCATAACTGCTTGGCTATTACATTTGCACCTCAAAAAATATAATTGTAATGAGTTTGCAAGCAGGAATTGTGGGGTTGCCAAATGTGGGTAAATCTACTTTGTTTAATGCAGTTAGTAACAGTGCCAAAGCACAGGCAAGCAACTATCGCTTCTGTACTATTGAACCAAATGTAGGATTGGTAGACGTGCCAGATACCCGCATTGATAAACTGGCAGAATTGGTAAAACCTAATCGTACTGTTCCTACTCAATTAGAAATAGTAGATATTGCAGGCCTCGTAAAAGGTGCAAGCAAGGGAGAGGGATTGGGTAATAAATTCTTAGGAAATATTCGGGAAGTAGATGCTATTATACATGTAATCAGGTGTTTTGAAGATGAAAACGTGTTGCGGGAAGAAGGTGCCATCAACCCGGTGAGTGATAAAGAGATAATAGATACCGAGCTGCAACTGAAAGATCTGGATAGCGTAGAAAGGAAGTGGAGTAAGGTAGAAAAGATGGCAAGAGTAGGAAGCGATACCAAAGCTAAAGCCGAGTTTGACATACTGAACCGTTGTAAAGATTGTTTATTGCAAGGAAAAAGCATTCGTACCCTTAACCTAGATAAAGAAGAAAAACTAGCAGTTGCTGATTTGTTTTTGTTGACGGATAAACCTGTTTTATATGTTGCAAATGTAGACGAAGCAAGTATGCATACCGGCAACAAATATTCGGAAGCTTTAAAGGCGGCTGTAGCAGAAGAAGGTGCACAAGTGATAGTGATGAACAATAGTATCGAAGCACAGATTGCAGAACTGGAAGGTTCTGATGACAAGGCGATGTTTATGGAAGAATATAAAATGACACAACCTGCCTTAAATCGATTGATTCTCTCCGCTTACAATCTATTAGGGTTGGAAACTTACTTTACAGCTGGTGTACAAGAAGTACGCGCCTGGACCATTCATAAGGGCTGGAAAGCACCACAAGCTGCAAGTGTGATACATACCGATTTCGAAAAAGGGTTCATCAAAGCGGAAGTAATTGCATTTGAAGACTTTGTAAAGTACGGAAGCGAAGCAGCTTGCAGAGACAATGGGAAACTAAGAATAGAAGGGAAAGAATATATTGTGAAGGATGGCGACGTAATGCACTTTAGGTTTAATGTGTAAGGAAAGAGTACTAGGTTATAAGTTAACACAGAAATTTAATGGGTAATTGTCAATTGTCAATTACCCATTATCAATTATATCTATGCTCTGTGATAATCGGCGCGCCAGTTTTTGATTGATTCTTTTATTTGTTTGGGAGTGAGATTTTGATTTAATGTCTTAGAAATTAAATCTAAATACTCATTATCCGATGCAAAGCGAAGAGCAATTACCTGATTGATAGTTAGTTTGTCACTTAAAGGTTTTCCTGTAAGTATAAAGTGACGCAAACTTTCTTCGGCACGGATAGCCCTATCCTGCGCTCTAAGCGGAAAAGTTCTTAGGAAAACAAAAAATAAGCCTAGAATTACTGCAATTAAACAAATAAGGGAAGCCGAATAAAGATTCTCTTTGGCAGAATGTGCCAGGTTTATAAAGGAACCAACCAGTAAAGCCAAAATAGCCACAAAAGAGATTACGTGGTATCCAATAACGAATCGAGCATGGTTCTTAAAATTTTGTTCTGTCATTTTGTTGTTTTTTTAGATGATTAATGAATGCAAGATGCAGGTTTAAATTAATATTGTAAAAGAATTTTGTTTACAACACGTAATAAAAATCAAAGGGCAGATGGTTATATACTACCAAGCTGCCCTTTATTGATTTAAAAGCTGTTTGAGTTAATTAATCCTTGGTTAAATGAACCTTAGTCATTTCAAAATACTGGTTCTGTAACTCGTGTACATATTGTACATGTGGGTTGTGGCGCTTGTCTTCTCTATACCACATCTCGAAATGAGAGAAATTGCCAGAGTCGGGCGTCACGAGTCTGAATGCTCCTTTTGTAAACTTTATATTGCCTTGTTCATCTCTCAAGGGGGTAAAGTTGAGGTCGAGCATTGCTTTGGTTGATAAAGGAATGGGTAGCAGATGATTGGGTTCGAACCAAAAGTCCTGAACATTGGTTAAAACCTGAACCAATTGTTGGTCTTTTTGAAGTCCGATAACTTCTCCGTCCCATACCTTCCCTTCGTACTCGGCCTGAAGGTAGTCGCCGATTTGAATGTCTTGAAACTTAATCATAATGGTAGCAATTTGTTTTTGGAGGACAATGTAGTAATAAAATTTGTTTTTGCAATAAAATGTGCTGAAAAAATTGTTACTGTTACTATAAAATAGGATGTAAGGGTTTAAAAAAAAGCCCTTGTAGAGACAAGGGCCGGAACATGAGAAAATCCTACTGTACTTTTTTGCTATTTAATGAACCGCTGCAAATGTGACGGAGTAGTGTTAACAAATTATTAAAGCAATGTGATGTTATTGTTAGCATTATAAAAATCTTTAAGGAATTTTTATTTAAATCAATATTATCTTATTGTTAACTAATAAAATAATTAGAGCTATACGAAGTCATACCTCTATTTTTGCGTCACAAATTTTATTATAAATGGGACTTAACACAATCGGCAGTTTCTTTATGCCCAAGAATAAAATCTTCTACGAATTGTTCGAACAAGTTGCAGACACTGTTGAAGAAATGGGGGAACAATTAAAGAAAGTAGTAGCAGAACCCGATCGAGATAAAAGAGCCCCCCTCATAAAGTATGTGGAAGACCTTGAGCATAAAAACGATGACCATACCCATAAACTATTTACTGAGCTTGGCAGAAACTTCATCACCCCTTTCGACAGAGAAGATATACACTACCTCGCTACCGCCTTGGACGACATCTGCGATTTGATATATAGTTCTGCTAAAAAGATTAATTTCTACAACATCAATCCAAACGATACAGGTATCCAGAAGATGGCAGACCTGATTGCGCAAGGATGTAGCGAAATAAAAGTAGCGGTATATGGATTGCGCGACATGAACAACCTACGTAGAATGACCGAAGCTTTGGTAAAAGTAAACAGTGTAGAGAATCAGGCCGACGATGTATTTGATATGTGTATAGAGCGTTTATTTGAAACCGAAGATGATGCTAAAGAGGTAATTAAGAAAAGAGAAATTTATCAGGCAATGGAAATTGCGACTGATAAGTGCGAAGATGCTGCCAATGTTATAGAAAGTATTATCATCAAATACTCTTAATTGATTTTTCCAAGGGCATCAAATTGCTCATGTATAAACAATTAAACGTTTATTGAAGGCAATTCAAAAATTAGCTACCTTATGTTTACTTTACTAATCGTAATTATAGTACTTTCTTACATTTTCGATTTTATCAACGGGTTTCACGATTCAGCCAATTCCATCGCAACTATAGTATCCACCAAAGTACTTACGCCGTTTCAGGCTGTTATATGGGCTGCCTTCTTCAACTTTGCTGCCTTCTTCATTTCCAAGTATGTATATCATGAGTTTGGTATCGGTAATACCGTTGCCAAGTGGGTAAACGCAGACTTTATTAATCTTCAGGTAATTCTTTCGGGAATAGTTGCAGCCATCATCTGGAACTTAATTACGTGGTGGTTTGGTATTCCGTCAAGTTCCTCTCATACTTTAATGGGTGGTTTTGTGGGTGCTGCTTTGGCGCACGCCGGCGGGTTTACAAATGGTACCACTACCGTTATCAACTATGCTAAAGTTGTTCCTACCTTCTTGTTCATATTTTTGGCTCCGTTGATAGGGATGATTATTGCCTTCTTCATTACGATAATGATTGTGCATATATGCAAGAAAAGTAATCCTTATAAAGCAGATAAATGGTTTAAAAAGCTACAGTTGTTGTCTAGTGCTGCCTTTAGTTTGGGGCATGGGGGCAACGATGCTCAAAAGGTGATGGGTATTATTGGTGCAGCTATTATTTTCTATCAAGGTAAGCTAGGGCATAAATTAACTTTCAATCAGTTTGCCGACGAATATCCATGGGTTCCATTCTGTAGCTTTCTCGCTATTGCATTGGGTACCTTGAGTGGTGGTTGGAAGATTGTGAAAACAATGGGAACAAAGATTACCAAAGTAACTCCTTTAGAAGGCGTTGCCGCTGAAACAGCCGGAGCAATTACCTTGTTTCTAACCGAGCATTTCAAAATACCCGTATCTACTACTCATACCATTACTGGTTCTATCATTGGCGTTGGGGCAACTAAGCGTTTGAGTGCTGTAAGGTGGGGCGTAACAATCAATCTATTGTGGGCTTGGATAGTTACCATACCTATTTCTGCTTTAATGGCTGCCTTAATTTACTATTTCTTCAATCTTTTCTTGTAAGTATTCATTAAAAAGAATACTATGGTTTATTTTTGGATAAGATAACTTCTCGGAAGAATCTGTTTAGGGTTAACAAAAATCTTCTTTTATATTTCCTACAAAACGTGGTTCTTTGCAGACATGTACAAACTACTCAGATCTGTTTTATTTAATTTCAATACAGAGGCTGTTCATCATTTTAGTATGGGCAGTCTTTCTTTTGCCTGTAAAATTGGTTGGTTGAAGAAGATAATCAGTAATCATTTTTCTTATCAGCATCCAAAACTAAAAAGGGAAGTCTTTGGATTGAAGTTTAGTAATCCTGTTGGTTTGGGTGCTGGATTCGATAAGAATGCACTATACCTGACTGAACTAGAAGCATTAGGGTTCGGATTTGTAGAAATAGGCACTGTGACTCCAAAGCCTCAATCGGGTAATGATCAACCTCGTCTTTTCCGTTTGCCAAAAGACAAGGCTTTGATTAATAGGATGGGCTTTAATAATGATGGAGTAGAAGTGATTGCACAGCGTTTGGAGGAATGGAGGAAGCAACAGTTAACCGATGACCGTTTGCCGTTGACCGTTGGAGGAAACATTGGAAAGAATAAATTAACCCCCAATGAGGATGCTTGGAAAGATTATGAAATATGCTTTAATGCCTTGTTTGATGTGGTTGATTATTTTGTGGTGAATGTGAGTAGCCCTAATACGCCTGGGCTTAGAGCGTTGCAGGAGAAGGATGCGTTGAGGAAAATATTGGCGAACCTACAAGCCATCAATCAACAAAAAGAAAATCCTAAACCTTTATTGTTAAAGATAGCACCAGATTTAACCAACGAACAATTGGATGATATTGTAGATCTTGCCCTTGAAGTAAAATTAGCTGGATTGGTTGCAACGAATACAACTATAAGTCGAAACAATTTAGTTACACCTTCCACCGAAGTAGAAGCCATTGGGATGGGTGGGCTGAGTGGGAAGCCTGTACAGAAGCGCAGTACAGAAGTTGTTGCTTATCTTGCTAAACAATTGAATGGTCAAATACCTATTATAGCTAGTGGTGGCATATTTACGGGTGATGATGCCAAGGAAAAGTTGGACGCAGGTGCCACATTAATTCAAGTGTGGACTGGCTTTGTGTATGAAGGGCCTGGTATTGCCAAGCGTATTTGTGAAGGGTTAGTATAATCTGCGCTTTCATATCTTATCTTCAATAATAATAATCTCCCGACACAAAGGTTTTTCTTTTCCCTGCCGTCTAAGGATAAATAAACAACTAGATTTATGCAATTATTCAAACTCAGACACAGCATTTCAGTATCTATCCTATTCATTTTATTGCTTTGTAATAGTAAAGCAATCAGTCAGTACAATACCCTTTGGATACCAGATACACTCTCTGGTACAACTTTTAATTTAACAATCAAAGACACTTTTGCACAGTTCAAAAAAGGCAATCAAACAATTACAGGTGCCATTAATAACAATAAGTTCTGGGGGCCCACCCTTATTTTCAATCAAGGCGATACCGTTCACATGTCTGTAACAAATAAACTAAATGATTCTACCACTATTCACTGGCATGGAATGCACTTGCCTGCTGTTATGGATGGTGGCCCGCATCAGGTAATTCCAGCAGGCACTACTTGGCAACCCTACTGGAAGGTGGTAAATAAAGCATCTACTTATTGGTATCATCCCCATTTGCACAACATGACCATGTCTCACCTCACAAAAGGAATTGGGGGGCTAATTATAGTAAGGGATGCTGAAGAAGCCGCGCTTGCTTTGCCGAGAACTTATGGTGTAGACGATATTCCATTGGTGGTAACTAGCCGCAGCTTTGATGCTTCCAATGCTTTTACAATGACCGACAATAAAACCATTAGCGAATATGGTGATACCCTCTTAACCAATGGCGTAACGCGTGCACAAATCAGTTTACCTAAACAGTATGTACGCTTTAGAATACTGAATGCCGAAATAGAAAGAGGGTATAATATTGGCTTTAGTGACAACAGAATTTTCTATGTAATTGGCACGGATGGCGGATTATTAAATACGCCTGTTGCCCTCACTAGAGTTACCTTAATGGTGGGTGAAAGGGTAGAAATTATGGTAAACCTCGGTAATGATGCAGTAGGTAGTAGCTTGAACCTGATGAGTTACAATAATGGTCTTGCCTTCGGATTCCCTGGTGCAGAGCCCAACAAATCGGGGTTAAATGGTAGTTATCTAAACAACCTAAATTTTAATATATTACATATAAATGTGGTTGCCGCCACTGCAAATGCCATTACTTCGGTGCCTACAAAACTGGCTAACAATACTTACTGGAGTGCAAGTGATGCAACTGTTAGCCGATCTCTAACAGTTACTGCTGGTTCTGGTGTTGGGTTATCAGAGTTTTATTTTGACAATACTGCTTTTGTGTATAATACCATCAACAAAACGGTAATCTTAAATAATATAGAAAAGTGGACAATTACCAATAGTCAGATATTTACACACGCCTTTCATATTCACGATGTAGAGTTTAAAGTTGTTGCAAGAAATGGTAGTGCCAGCAGCATTTATAGTTGGGAAACTGGCTGGAAAGATGTACTCTATCTGCCTAAAGGCGAGTCTGTTTCTTTTGTAGCCAAGTTTGATGATTATTCCGATAGTATCCATCCCTATATGTATCACTGCCATTTTTCCAATCATGAAGATGGCGGAATGATGGGGCAGTTTGTGGTTAAGAACACGAGTAGTTTGCCCCTGAGTTTACTTAGCTTCACCACCGTATTGGCTGATAAAGAAGTTTCGGTAAAGTGGACGACTGCCAACTTGATTAGTACTAAGTCTTTTGCCATTGAAAGAAGTGCAGACGGCATTAACTGGTCTCAAATAGGCACTGTTTCTTCCAACAATTCTGCTAGCATAAACACCTATTCTTACACGGATGTAGCACCGCTTTTTGGTATCAACTATTATCGGTTAAAGATGGTAGACAACAACGCAAACTTCACTTATTCCAATGTACAATCTGTAGAGACAACTAGCAATGCCTTTCAGTTCAAAGTATATCCAAATCCTGCGAAGAGTAGGCTCTACTTCAACTTCACGGATCCTACTTATGAAGTTTATTATATGCGAGTGGTTAATCAATTAGGCAAAACAATCTTTATGTTGCCTCGTCCGCAATTGCAAAGTGGATTGGATATCAGTACTCTTGCCAAAGGAACTTATTTTCTTCAAGTAACGGATGAGAAAACGAAGAAAACGGTAACGAAGGAGTTCATTGTTAATTGATAATTCTAATTGATAATGAAAAGAGGCATTGCATTATTCATTTGTTTGATAGGATTTGTTTTGGCAGGTAATTGCCAGAGCGAAAAGAAGATTACTGACTTCAGGCTGTTAAACATTGAAGGCAAATACATTTCTCTAAAGGATTATCCCCACGCAAAAGGGTTTATGATTGTTTTTACGAGCAATCATTGTCCTTTTGCTAAGTTGTATCCGCCACGGCTCAATGCACTCAATACAAAATATAAGCCGTTGGGCATTCCGGTTATTGCCATCAGTAGTACCGATACCGTTTCTTATGAAGAGGATACTTATGAGTCGATGGTTGCAAAAGCTACTAAAGAGCATTTCAACTTCCCTTATTTGTATGATGGTTCACAGACTGTTGCCAAAGATTTTGCTGCGCAAAGAACACCCCACGCTTTCTTAATCTGGAAAGAAAGCGATAGCTGGACCATTAAATATAATGGCGCCATCGACGATAACGGTGCTCATCCCGAGTTGGTGCAAAAGCATTATTTGTCGGATGCGGTGGATGCTTTATTAAAAGGAAAAGAAATTAATCCGAAAGAAACTAAGTCCATTGGATGCCAGATATATTTTAGAAAATAGGACTCTTGAATTTATTAAACAGCCTCAAATGTCCTTTTTCTAATGATCTGAGTATGTGGCCACAAACGCTAGGTGTGTTTAACAAAGTGAGAAAGCGCTTAGAAGTTTCGCTAAGTATACCAGCCAACTAATTTATAGGGCCTAAAAAAAGTTGCAAGTACTATAAATTAGTTAGAAAGAGCTTTGAAACAACTTTCGGGATATCATTCTTATCGGTATTTAACTACTATTAAACAATGCTTTTGGTTTTCTTAGTAAACCTTTTGCCTTCATTGTATAGTTGCATTTATAAATTACCATATTTTTACGCCCAATTATTATCGTATCAGGGTACTAGATTATGGCATTAGGACAATCATTACAACAAAAGCTTCTTCAGAAATTATCTCCTCAGCAAATACAGTTGATGAAATTGCTTCAGGTACCTACGGCTAATCTGGAGGAACGTATCAAGGAAGAATTAGAAGAGAATCCTGCTTTAGAAATGGGAGAGGATGAGGATACTAAAGAAACGGAAGATGAAATAAAAGACGAATTTGAGGAAGAAGAAGAGGAAAACTTTGATTTGGATGGAAGCGAAGATGAATATGAAAACCCTGATGTGAGCGAATATGTGGTAGATGATGATGGCGAAATTGCAGACTATAAAATGAAGGATGATAACTATCCCGAAATGGACGACAAGCAAACACTGCCCATCAAACTAGAGAATAGCTTCTTCGATTTGGTATTGGATCAGTTGGGTATGTTGGAACTAGATGAACGTCAATTTAAAATAGCCGAACAGATTGTGGGGAGTCTAGATGATGATGGTTATCTGCGGCGTGAGCTCAGCTCAATAGCCGATGACCTAGCATTCAGGCAAAATGTGTTGACGGATGAAAAGGAAATAGAAAGCATCATCAGAGAAATCCAACACTTCGACCCGCCCGGAATTGCCGCCAGAGATTTACAGGAATGTTTAATTCTGCAACTGAAACGCAAGCAAGGTGAAGGTATCAGCGTTCAGGTGGCGATTGAAGTCTTGACAAAATATTACGAAGAGTTCATCAAAAAGCACTATGAAAAAATACAACGTGGGTTAAGTCTTACCGACGATCAACTAAAGGAGGTTATACACCAGATCATTAAGCTAAATCCCAAACCAGGGGGAACAATTGGTGAAATGAACAAGGGTGAAACATACATAATTCCAGATTTTTATATTGTAAACAATGGTGGTATACTTGAACTTTCACTTAACTCACGGAATGCCCCCGAACTAAAAATTAGTGAAGGGTATCGAGAAATGATGAAGCAGTACGACCGTGGTAGCAAGAAAGACAAGCGGCAAAAGGAGGCAGTGATATTTATTAAACAAAAAATAGATAGTGCCAAATGGTTTATAGAAATGATTCAGCAAAGACAGCAGACATTGCTCTCTACAATGGGAGCAATTATGCGACATCAAGAGGAGTTTTTCCTTACAGGGGATGTATTGAATATGAAACCGATGATACTTAAAGATGTTGCCGAAAGAACCGGGCTGGATATCAGTACCGTTAGTCGTGTTGCAAACAGCAAGTTTGTTCAAACAGAATTTGGTACCTATCGGCTAAAATATTTCTTTAGCGAAAGCCTTAGTACAGACAGTGGCGAAGAGGTGAGTACCAGAGAAGTAAAAGAGATATTAAGTAATATGATTGATGCAGAAGACAAACACAAACCACTTAGCGATGAGTTTCTGACTGATATGCTCAACGAAAAAGGCTACAATATCGCCCGGAGAACAGTAGCAAAATACAGAGAACAATTAAATATATCGGTCGCAAGACTTCGCAAGGAATTATAGCTCATGAGTTATCTAATACTCTTTGTTTCTTCTCTTTTCTATAACTCATAATTTATAACTCATAACTCATAAATAAATGACTTTCGCCTCTCGTCTTATTACTATAATTGCTAAAGTTATTTCCTACGTCCTTCACCCACTTTTCATCCCTACTTATGTTTTTATGTATCTGGTGCATCAGTTTCGTTTCGAATTTGCAGGGATAACGGATTGGCAATTAAAAATGAAGATATTCAGTGTTTTCTGGATGACGGCATTCTTCCCCGCTTTTGCAGTGTTTCTATTATGGAAGCTTCAGTTTAGCGAGAGTATCTTTCTTCGGACACAAAAGGAAAGAATTATCCCCTACTTCATTTCTATGTTTTTTTATTGGTGGATGTATTACTTAAGCAGAACCTTTACCGACCAGCCTGATGTATTAAAGTTCTTTTATTTTGGCATATTTGCAGCAACTTGCTTTGGGGTGTTCATTAATAATTACATCAAGATTAGCTTACATGGCATCGCAATGGGAGGGGCAATGGCAGCAATCATTATGTTTGCATTCATCTATCAAGCAGCAACAGGTTATGCTATTACAGCAGTGGTTATACTCACTGGTGTTGTATGTACCGCTCGCTTTTTAGTAAGTAATCATACAAGACTAGAAATCTATTCAGGCGTATTACTAGGAATTGTTTGTCAATTAATAGGGTATTGGTTTGTGTCATAAGTCTTAGGTTGTAAGTTTAAGACATAAGTAGTGAATACTAAGTAGTAGGTAATTGGTAATAAGTAAGCAACAGAATTTGGTAGAAAAGGTTACAAGAATGTATTTGTGGTTAAAGTTGTTTAGACTCCTTTTTTTAGACTTACCACTTATAAGTGTAACTAATAACTAATAACTAATATGTGGTATCGTTTAGGAGCGTTTGTTTTAAAAAATAGAATAGCGTTATTAATTGGTTTATTGATAGCTAATGTATTTGCGATTTATGAGGCATCTCAGGTTAAGATGAGCTATGATTTCTCTCGTGCTGTGCCTTCTGATAATCCCAAATTAATGGAGTTTCAAGCTTTTAAAGATAAGTTTGGCGAAGATGCTGCTGCGGTTGTGGTTGGCATAGAAAGTAAAGACTTCTTTACTCCCAAAGTATTTAATGCGGTAAGTCAGTTGGGTAAGGAGCTAAAGACTGTCCCTAATGTGCAAGATGTATTAAGTGTGCCAGTAACCTTAAATCTCATCAATGATACCCTAAATAAGAATTTCAAGTCTAAATCTATCTTCCAATCCAACTATACATCCCAAGCTGTTTTAGATAGTGATAGGAGAACTTTCGAAGGATTACCTTTCTATAGAAGCTTGTTGTACAATCCCCAAACTAATAGTTATATCCTAGCAATAACTTTAAATCAGGATACAGTTAATAGTCCTAGGCGTACTTATCTAATCAATACCATGCTTGAACCTATAAGGAAGTTCGAGAAAGAAACGGGCATCACTACAAAAATTAGTGGTTTGCCCTACCTACGTGTAGTCATTGGTGATAAGATAAAAGAAGAAATGAAGTTCTTCCTCATCGGCTCTTTACTCTTATCTGCTTTCACTTTATTCCTCTTCTTCCGAAGTGTAAGTGCTACTATCATGAGCCTATTGGTTGTAGGTATGGGTGTTATTTTCAGTGTAGCTACAATGGTTCTCTGTGGCTATAAAATTACCTTGTTAACAGCCCTTATCCCACCATTGATAGTGGTGATTGGAATTCCCAACTGTATCTATTTTCTCAATAAATACCACACATCCTATTTAGATACCGGCAATAAGGAAGAAGCCCTCAAAACAATGGTAGGGCGTATGGGTATTGTTACGCTGTTCTGTAACATAGCTGCTGCCATTGGGTTTGCGGTGTTCTCCTTTACGAGTAGTGCTTTGCTGCAAGAGTTCGGAGTGGTTAGTGGAATCAATATCATGCTGCTGTTTGTTATCTCCCTCATCTTTATTCCATCTGTGCTGAGCTATTTGCCTGCGCCAGAAGCAAAGCACGTCCGCTACCTGAACAACAAATTCCTTGAAGATATTTTAGTTAAGATAGATTATTGGGTCTTCAATCATTCACGTTGGGTTTATGCCGTAACAGCGGCTATTACTGTCTTTGCCATAGTAGGACTTTTCAGACTTAAAAGTGAAGGATTTGTGGTAGATGATATGCCAAAGACCGATAAATTGTATATAGACCTCAAATGGTTCGAAACCAACTTTAAGGGTGTTATGCCTTTGGAGATTATGGTAGATACAAAAAAGAAAAAAGGACTGATTCGAAGTACCCGCCCATTGGCTAAGATAGATGAATTTTCCGAATATATTGCCGGCAAGCCCGAAGCCGGTCGCCCATTAAGTTTGGTTGAAGGACTAAAGTTTGCCAAACAAGCCTATTTCGATGGGGATAGTATGAGCTATAATGTTCCTGCGGATGTAGATATGGCTTTCCTTGGTGCTTATCTGGCTCCCAAACAAGATAGTAGTGCAAAGCTTACCACCAAAAGTAATGCTGCCCTCAAACTGATGAGTAGGTTTGTAGATAGCAACAAACAAGTAGCTAGGATCAGTGTAAATATGAAAGACATTGGCAGTTATGAATTGCCTGTGTTCTTGAAGGATTTAGAGAACAAAAGCAACCAGATATTTGATACAACAGCTTATAAAGTAACCTTTACGGGTAGTAGCGTTACCTTTTTGGAAGGGTCTTCTTTCATTATCAAAGGCTTGCGAGATAGTATTTGTTGGGCATTTCTACTTATTACCCTCTGTATGCTCTATCTGTTCAAATCTTTCAAAATACTAATTTGCTCACTCATTCCCAACATCATTCCGTTAGTAATTACGGCAGGTGTAATGGGGTGGGCAGGTATAACACTCAAGCCATCAACGGTATTAGTTTTTAGTGTAGCACTTGGCATTGCCATAGATGTCACCATAAGATTTCTCATCAATTACAAGCAAGAACTACCCTATTATAAAGGAAAAGTAACACCTACGCTCGAGCAAACGATTCGTCATACAGGCATCAGTATCATCTATACCTCTCTGGTCTTAATAGCAGGTTTCATTATCTTTTGTTTTAGTAGTTTCGGGGGTACCACCTCTCTCGGATGGCTCACCTCTCTTACCTTGGTCGTAGGTACATTGACTAACTTAATTTTATTGCCTGTATTGATATTAGGGACTTCTAAGAAAGAGGATAAGGTATAGTTGTAAGTTAAAAGTTATAAGTTATTTGTGTGAAGTGTAGTATTTTACAATATTAACTAATAGCTTTTTGGGCTTGCCTAGTCAGCCCACTTCAAATTAGTTACAATCTTCGCTGCTATCGCACGCTTTTCAGGTGTGGCTTCGATACAGTAAAACCCTACTGAAAAATACGCATCTTGTGTATTGAACCCAAATATGTTGCAGGTGTGTAGTAATAGTCAAAATTGCACAGATTACAGGCAGGCAACTAAATAAACCCAATCATAGTAAGGATATAACGTATCGATGGTTAATAAACCCCATTCGTGTTAAGATAAAGGGTAGCCAACATAATATAAACCCTACCCGACTTACGATGTGGCGTATCAAAGCTACAATAAACCCCACCCAACCTCGGATAAACCCCACCCAACTGATGACATAGCATATCAAAGGACAGATAAACCCCGTCAGGGTTAAGATGAAGGAAATAAACCCCATCAAACTAAAGATTTAGCGTATCGAAGGTTAAATAACCCCTATCAAGGGTTAGATAAACCACATCTAAGGCTCAATAAATTCCATCAAGGGTAAGATATACCACTGGTGTTCAACCATTTTTTATTCCTACCAGATTTTTATTCTTTCACTTTCGGGTTTATACATCTTATCGCCTGGCTTTACATCGAATGCTTTGTAGAAAGGAGTAAAATTACTCAATGGTCCCAAGACCCTCCAGTTTTCTGGTGAGTGTGGATTGGTGAGAACCAACTGTCTCAGGCTTTCATCTTTTTGTTTGGCGCGCCATACTTGCGCAAATGAAATAAAAAAGCGTTGATCAGGCGTAAAGCCATCAATCTTTGTATTTCCTTTACCTTGCTTGGTCATTTTAAAGGCATCATACGCTATTGCCAATCCGCCATTGTCTGCCATATTCTCGCCTGTTGTTAAAGCTCCATTTACATGTAGGGTATCCAATACGGTAAAGGAGTTGTATTGCTCAATTACTTTTTTGCTTCTTGCTACAAATTGCGCACTGTCATTGGTAGACCACCAATTGCTGAGGTTACCCTCTTTGTCATATTGTGCACCCTGGTCATCAAAACCGTGTGTCATTTCATGCCCAATTACCAAACCTATACCACCATAGTTGATGGCATCATCTGCCTTGGGATCGAAGAAAGGAAATTGCAATATTCCAGCAGGAAATACTATTTCATTAAAAGATGGATTGTAATATGCATTAATGGTTGGAGGCGTCATATCCCATTCTGTTTTATCGACTGGTTTACCCACCTTATTAATAGAACGATTAAATTCGAACTGACTACAAGCTTGTAGGTTTTCAAAGTAGGTATTTCTGTTAATGGTTACCTTGCTGTAATCTTTCCATTTTTCGGGATAACCAATCTTCCTTAAAAAGGCATGCAGTTTGTCTTTTGCTTTCGTTTTGGTGCTGTCGCTCATCCAGTCTACTTTATTAATTCTTGCTTCGAAGGCAATGCTTAGGTTGTTCACCAATTCCTTCATACGCAATTTAGCATCTTCGGTAAAATATTGTTTTACGTACAATTGTCCAAGTGCTTCGCCCAGATTAGCGTCGGTAGAACGATACATTCTTTCCCATCTTGGCTTAATTTTTTGCTGACCACTTAATGCTTTCTGGTACTCGAAAGAGGTATTTACAAAGTCGCTGCTTAATGCCGAAGATGCTCCCTTAATGATGGCTGCTTTAAGGTAAACTTTCCAGGTTGCTATTGGAGTAGCTTGCAATAATTCATCAATTTTTTTATAGAATGCAGGTTGATTTACATTCACTGAGTCCACTTTTACACCAAGTGTACTCAAAACAGTCAACCAATCAAACGTAGGCATTTGTTTCTGAAGGTCTGCTACAGCCAGTTTGTTATAATTGCTTTGAGGATCACGTAGTTCTACTTTGGTACGATGACTACCAGCAAGTTGTTTTTCCAATTCATAGATGGCGTCTGTATTCTTTGCGGCAGTAATAGTGTCACTTCCTGTAAGAACAAACAATTTTTTAAGTCTCCTTTTATAAGCGGCTTGTATCTTGAGAGTGGCTGCATCTGTCTTAAAATAGTAGTCCCTGTCAGGCAATCCAATGCCCGATTGATAGAAACCCAAGATGTTCATGCTGCTATTCTTATCGTCAGAACCAACGTAAGGGGCATAGAGAATGTCATTGTTTTTGGTTTGTTGTTTTGCAATGAAAGCAACTATTCCCTTTACATCTGTAAGGTCATCAATTTCTTTTAAAGTAGGCTTAATGGGGTCGTATCCACGTTTTTCTATAGTAGCAGAATCCATCCCTGCGGCATAAAAGTCGCCTACTTTTTGTTCGATACTACCAGCCGGTGTGCCACCCTTCGACACATCTACCAATATCCCTTTTACATGTTCTTTAGTTACGTTATATACATCCAAAAAAGATCCAATCCTTGTTTCGGTAGGTGGTATAGTAGTGTTTTTTATCCATTTTCCATTTACATACAAATAGAAATTATCTCCAGGCTTTACAGAGCTGTCAATATTTGCTTTCTCAATAAAAGCATGCCTCTTTTCTGTTTGTTGACCATAGGCCGATAGTCCTAATGTTACAAGGATTACAGCTATAAACAAGTGATGTTTCTTCATAAGTTACTTTTTAGTGACGTAGGTGTGCAATATATCTAGTTTTAAATTACAAAGCAGTTTTGATTGATTTATTTCATTCGGAAGATATCAATTAGATGCTGTTGGGTTACCAGTTTGTTTGAAATTGAATTCAATCCGAATGTTTTTACACAAACTTCTTAGTTCTGAATGACAACCAAAGATTTAAAAGTATTTAATTATTTGCTAATTGTACATTTCCCTTTACTTTTATGCTTATGAAAAAGTTAATAGTACTGCTATCCGCGCTGCCAGTATTGGGGTTGGCGCAAACAAATGATGATTCTATCTTCATTAAAAAGATTAGTGATGATGTATTACAAAACGGTCGTGCCTACGTGTTGTTGCACGATCTTACCAAGAGTATTGGGGGCCGGTTGGGAGGTTCGCCCGAATTTGCGAAGGCGATCCAATGGGGGAAAAAAACAATGGGTACGCTAGGCGCCGATAAGGTTTATTTGCAACCTTGCATGGTGCCTCGGTGGGTGCGGAATGGTAAAACAGACAAGGTAGCGGTAGTTTCTGTAAACAACAAGCCTTTGTTTAAACCGTTGGATGCACTTGCTTTGGGCAACTCATTGGGAACGCCAACCGAAAAAGGGATCACTGCGGAAGTGTTTGCAATAAACGATTTTGAACAGTTGGAGAAATATAAGGATCACCTGAAGGGAAAGATTGTTTTTTATAATTATCATTTCAACCCTACCAATATCTCCACCTTCACATCGTATGCAGATGCAGTTAGGTATAGGGGGGGAGGTGCAAGCAGAGCCGCCAAGTATGGCGCAGTGGGTATGATTGTACGTTCGATGAGTGAGTCTACTGATAATAATCCACATACAGGAGATATGGAATATAACGACTCTTTTCCTAAAATACCAGCTATGGCTATTGGATTGCAGGATGCAGATAAGTTGTGGAGACTATGTCAGTTGTCTACGTCTGTGATGTTGAATATTACTACCCATGGTAAAAAACTGCCAGATGCGACCGCAGCAAACGTAATTGCGGAAATAAAGGGAAGTGAATTTGCTGATGAGATTATTACTGTTGGCGGTCATTTGGATAGTTGGGATGTGAATGAAGGAGCAACCGATGACGGTGCTGGGGTCGTACATACGATGGAAGTACTTCGAGTATTTAAAGCATTGGGATATCAACCTAAACGCACGATTCGTTTTGTATTGTTTGCTGATGAAGAAAAGAGTGGGAATGGTGCTCAAAAGTATGCCGATGAAGCAAAGGCAAAAGGTGAGAAGCATATTTTTGGCTTTGAAAGTGATGCAGGCGGCTTTACTCCTCGTGGATTTAGCTTTAAGGTTCCTCCGGCTGCGTGGAGTAAGTTAAATGAGTGGAAAGTATTATTTGAACCCTATGGTGGAAGCCGTTTTGTAGTTGGTGGCGGTGGTGCTGATACCGAACCGCTAGCGGAAGCATTCAATACACCCGTTGCAGAGTTAAACCCTGATAGTCAGCGATATTTTGATATCCATCATTCTCGTGCAGATGTTTTTGAGAATGTGAATCGTAGGGAATTGTTGTTGGGTGCAGTAAACATTGCTGCCCTGATTTATTTGGTAGATAAATATGGAATGTAGGGAGAGAGTAGATAGTAGCTATGAGTTACTTGTTGTCTCTAATTAAAATCAATCTATTATCTACTATCTATTATCTGCTAGTACTAACTATAAAATTATGAGTATAAAGAAAATAGGGTTTACAACGCTTGTAATTGTTGTACTTGTTTTGGCTGTAGTTGTTTATGCACGCTATTACTTTGTATTCGCAGAAGGAACAAAGGCAGGGCAGCTTAATACTTTTCAGCATAAGGGATATGTCTTTAAAACTTGGGAAGGTATACTCATACAAAGTGGTTTTAAGGCGAATGTACAGAGTAATGAATTCGAGTTCAGTGTACAGAAAGAAGAGGTTGCCAAGCTACTAGAGGAGAATTCGGGTAAGGAAATGGAACTGCACTACAAGCATTATTTTGGCGTGCTTCCTTGGCGAGGCAATACCGACTATGTAGTGGATAGTGTTTACTATATATCCAATGCCAATGTTAAGGGAACTATTAGCCCCAAATAGCTAAACGGAGATAAAAACTATTTTTCGAATACGTTAGCAACTTACAATAATCACTCGGCACTAATATTGTAATGTTGCGCAAAATACTTTTTCATGAAAAGAAACCTTATTATTATTACCCTATTGTTTTGTACTGCATTGAGTTCTTGTATAAAAACAGAAGTGATACCTACACAATTAAAGATGCAGGTAATTGATGGACAAGGGTATACGGTACCTGGTGCGAGTGTGTATTTGTATGCAACAAATAATGATTTTTATAAGGATATAAATGTAGTAGCCAAAGGAACTACCGATGCGAATGGGTACATATACTTTACGAATCTTTCAACACAGGTGGACTATTATTTCTATGTACAGGATGGGTGTCAGGATAATTTTAATAATGTTAATCATTTGTCTTATACCTTAGAACCCAATACCGTGAATGCGATAGAACCAGTTGTTGTTTCATCGGTAGGCAACATTGTTGTTCAAAGTAGTTTTTCCTATCCATACAAGATACTTATTGACGGGCAAGTATATCTTGACAATCTTCCTGCAATGAAGTCAGCCACTTTTTATGAGATGCCAGCAGGTACGCATACCGTTGAAGTAATACAGTTTAGTGGATATATAGGGTTACCCAATGATGAAATATTTAATAATGTGACTGTTAAATGTGGTGCCTCCACTATCGTTAGTTTTCCCTAGAGATTATCGAGTTCAAACTTCCTCAAAAGAATAACCTGAATATGGGTCTTGATTCAGGCTATTCTTAATATAGCTAGAGTGCGACAACTATCAATTGGTAGGGTCGCACTTTTTTATTGCCAAGCTTGTTGGTCATAGACTCCTTATGATGATGTAATTTATGAAAATAATATATTAAGAAACAGCATCACTTGGAATAACCACAACAACCCTCACTTTATGTTAATAATATTGGCATATGTTCAAACTAGCATTAATTAGTCGTATTGTGTAATGTTTTATTCACTATTATTTTGTTATGTAAATAATAATCGCTTTATTGCACTCACTTTGCAAGTAAATTAAGTGCTTGTGTAAGTTTCAAAAAATTATTATCAGTACTAAAAAACGCAATTTATGTTCAAACATTACAAACAAGCATTAACTGTTCTTTTGTTCCTTGTCACAACGTTTGCCCAGGCGCAGTCGCCACAAGCTTCTATTCGTTCGAATGGAAATGCAAAAAACAACTTCTTTACAACAGTTAGCCAAGCTGCTCTCCAAGTTAAGACGTTGAAAGCTGTGCTTCAAACGCCACAAATGATGAAAGCCAAAGAAACTTTAAAGAACTTTAAGCTTTATTCAATTGATGAAAATGCATTGAAGCAATATTTGGCACAAGCTCCTCTTGAAAACAATATTGGTAAGAATAAGCTCGATTTGCAAGTTCCGATGCCAAATGGAGAAATAGAAACATTTGAAGTTGTAAACTCTCAAGTATTATCTCCAGAAATTGCTAAGCAATTTCCTTCTATTAAAACCTATAACGGTACTGGTAAGACCAACAAAGGTTTAATTATTCATTTTACAGTGTCAAATAGCGGTTTTAATGCAATTGTACTTGGTAGCAAAAATGATTTCTACATCGAAAGGCAAACCGACAACAAGACAAGGGTTGCAAATTATATCAGTTATTATGTAAAAGACATTGTTACACCTAAAGATTTCAGGAAAACGAATAATTCTTGTGGAGATAAAGGTCACACAATGCTGCATATAGAACCTAGTATGCCTGTGAGGTCATTATTAGATTTTCAGCGTTCTTCATCTGGCAAAGGATTATATACGCCTAATTTTGGTGTTTCATTAAGAACATTCAGATTGGCTATGTCTGCTACTGGAGAGTATACAAATAACTTTCCTGGGGCTACTATTGCCGACAAACAACAAGCGGCTTTTGAATATATCGTTGCAGAAGTAAACAGAATGTGCGCTGTTTATAAAACTGATTTGGGGGTAACTTTTACGTTGGTAAGTGGTACCAATACAATTTTAACAGATACTAAAACCCTAAGTAATGGCGATCAAAGTGCTTTATTGGCACAAAATCAAACACTTTTGGACAATGTGATTGGTTCTGATAAATATGATGTAGGTCATTCGCATACTTTTGATGGGGTAGGTACTTCTGGTGGCGGATTGGCTGTAAGCCCAGCCATTTGTAATGCGTCCTCAAAAGCGGAAGGGGTGAGTGGAACAGGAGGAGCTCCTTGGGTACAATTGTTTTTTGACCAAACATTCTTTCATGAAATGGGGCATCAGTTTGGCATGAGCCATTCTTACAACAGCAACATTCCTGTATGTACTACAAGAGAACAAAAAACAGCAGCAGAACCAGGTTCGGGTGCTACCATTATGAGTTATGGGTTTACTTGTGGGAGTGATGACTATCTTCAAAATTCTACAACTTTCGGTCCTATTCTTCACTTTCACACGCTAAATATTGATCAGGCTCTTGCAACCATAAATGCTAATAGCTGTTACGTTTCTACTCCGTCGTCTAACATTGCACCTGTTATTACGGCTGTTACTCAAGGAACAACGATTCCAAAATCTACTCCCTTCTCTTTGTCAGCAACAGCTTCAGATGAGAATGGTGATAACCTAACGTATACCTGGGATGGTAAAAATGTTGGGCTAGAAGCAACACCTGTACCTGGAGATATAGACAATACCGCAATTCCTCCCTACTCCAGAAGTTATGAGGCATCTGCTTCAGGAGATAGGGTTTTCCCTATTTTAAGTTCCATTTTAGATGGCACTAATCAAGCAAAAGGCGATAAACTTCCCTCCATAAGCACTACCTTAACCTATGGGTTAACAGTAAGAGACAATAATTCGGAAGTAGGAGCGATTGCTACATCGGATGTGGTTCTTACCGTTGATGGAAACGCTGGGCCATTCCTGATTACCAATGATTTAACGGGCATTCTTCAGCCAAGCTCAAACCAAACTATCACCTGGAATGTAAATAACACAGATGGTAGTAATGGAAGTACAGTGAATGTTCCTAATGTAAAAATTTCCTTATCCACTGATGGTGGGCAAACCTTTGGTACCGTATTGTTAGAGTCTACTCCCAATAATGGTTCCGCAAGTGTAACCCTACCCAACCTTACTACGAATTCGGCTAGAATAAAAGTAGAAGCTATTGGAAATATTTTCTTTGATATTTCTAATTCCGATTTCACGATAAGTTCAACTGCAACTGCTGTCAATACCTGGACGGGTGTTACCTCGTCTGACTGGACCGATGTTAGCAACTGGTCAAACAATGTAGTTCCAACTGCTACCGATGATGTAGTTATACCAGGTGGTAAAAATCCACCTGCTATTGCAGGAACCCAAGCGGTGAAAAACATTACGATAAACAGTGGTGCAACTGTTACCCTAACAGGTGTTTTACAAGTAAATGGTAATATTCAAAATGATGGTGTTGTAAGCGATGCCGGAACCGTGGATGTAGTTGGTACAACAGCAGCAACAATTAGTGGAACAGGTACGGTAAATAATCTTACCCTAGATAATACTGGGGGTACAAGTATTGCCCCAGAGATTACCAATAAATTATCTGTTACTGGTTTACTAACTGTAAATGCAGCCCTTCAAACCAACGATCACCTGGTTATAGTTAGCACTGCAACCCAATCTGGGATGATTAAAGATGAAACAGGTGCGTTAAGCGGAAAAGCGTATATCCAACACTTTACTTCAGGCTCATTTGGTTACCACCATTTTAGTAGCCCTGTAAGTGATGGTATTGTGAATATGTGGGGCAACGTAGCATTTCCGATGTTTGGCGACGACGGGGTTGTTGCTTTGGGAAGTAACAGAGGTGCTTTGCAAATATATAATGAAGTAGATAATACCACTTCTGTTTTAGATTCCAGCTATTACAACTACACCGTTTTAACCAATCCGCTTACACCTGCACAAGGCTATACGGCTTGGTTAAATAGCTTGCCTACGCTAAATACGTTTGGTACACCAAACAATGGAGGTATTGGTATTAATGTAACACATAGTGCCGGTACAAACGACCCTAAGGGTTGGAATTTTGTGGGTAATCCTTACCCGTCACCTATCAGCTGGACTGCGCTGAAAGCATTAAACCCCGATTTGTTTAGCAGTGATGCTGCCTGTTATATCTGGAAGACCTCAGGTGGTCTTAATGGAAGCTGGTCTACTTACGATGGTGTTGCGGGTGTAAATGGTGCAGGTGATGTGATCAATTCTTCTTTGGGCTTCTTTATATATGTTGATAAAAGTGGTACTCTGAAATTTGATAATACCGTAAGGACTTACTCATTTAATTCTCCTGAGGTATTTGGTACTAAAACTGCTTCTAGCAACATGCTACGACTATCTATAAAAGATGCCATCAATGGAACAACCGATGAAGCAGTGGCATATACAAGTAATAAAGCTAGATTCTCCAAAAAGATTCCGCAACCAACTGGGGCTACCAATGCAACGATAGCCTTTGAAGTAAAAGGTTCAAAAGCGGCTATCAATGTTTTGACAGCGATAGACAGCAAGACGGAGTTGCCTGTTACGGTTCTTACACCAAAGGCAGGTACTTATACTTTAAGTTTAAGTACTAAGAACATCAGCTTGCCCGTTTACTTAAAGGATGCGGTAACTGGAACATACACCGATTTATCGGCTGCAACCACTATCACTACAAGTGCTAAGGAAACAAGTGGAAGATACAGTATTGTATTCTCGAACCTTACTTCATTCACCACAAACAACCTCACTACTTATCCAAACCCTGCAAAGAACGTGGTTACAGTAAAAGGAAGTCATATAGCTTCAGTTCAGGTTATTGATAATCTGGGAAGAGTTGTTAGGATTGTTTCTTTGAAAGATGCTACAAACCCAACTATATCTGTAAGTAATCTACAAGCAGGTGCCTATCATTTAAGGGTACAAACAACGGATGGTAAGTTTAGTAATTTGGGTATTGTGAAGGAATAATAGTGAGTGGTGAGAAATGAGTGGTGAGAAAGTGAGTAAGTAAGTGGTGAGTAGAAAACGCTTCAAATTACAATATAGAAAGTGCAGCTACTACCTTAAGGGTGGGGCTGCACTTTTAGTTTTATTTTGGTCTGTTAAATTATCTAGCTTACAACTACTATTTAGTTGATTGTAGAACTTACAATGAACCTACTCTGAAATTGAAACAGAATGGTTTCTATTTTGAGCTAGCTCGTTCAAAATGAAGGCCTTGCGAGGCACTAAGCAATCTTTTTCTAATAATATAAGTCACTTATAATACAAAAAAAGGCTGATTCGTGACCTAAAAAGACGTTTACTAATTTTGAACAGATTAAATTTTCGAAGAGGTTTATTTTTTTAAAAATTGTAATACTTACCAGAGCGTCATTTTTTGTTATTTGCCCTATCTTTTTTCCTGAAGGTGTCATCTAAAACGTTACTTGCCCTACTCCTTTTTTGGGGAATGCCACCCATAACGTTATTCGCCCTATTCCCATTTTTAGGAATGCCACCCATAATGTTACTTGCCCTACTCCTTTTTTGGGGAATGCCATCCATAACGTTATTTGCCCTATTCCCTTTTTTGGGAATACCATCCATAACATTATTTGCCTTATTCCTGTTTTTTGGGATGCCACCCATAACGTTATTTGTACTATTCTAGATTTCCTGAATGTTGGTTCTTTCCTTATTTAATCCGTTGCCGATATGTGGAGCATAATATGTAAGGGAATCCATTGGGGTTACAGATACTAATGCCGTGCAATAGCGGCAATTTGTCCCGCATTATAAAATAGGTCGTAATACAATGATTGCTGATGTGTAAGACAAACAAAATGGAACAGCTCCAATTTGTAAAGGCCAGATTAAGAAAATAAAGATTGGTCTACTACTTTGCAAATATATTCCTATTCACTATTTATTGGAGGAGGGATTGCTGGTACTTTTTGGCAAGTGGCAGCTTTGATGGGCTAGTTGGTTGTTTGTTGCTATTACAACTTTTAAAAAATTTATAATAGCTATGCGCCATCTGCCCAAACAGGAAGGCTTCGATGGAAGCTATCAACAAATTGACCGCTATATACAGCAAAACGGAGTTGCCGATAACCATCAGCACGCCAAAAGCGGGCATGTACTTCCCCTCACATTGCTCCTTTGATAACTTATATTTCCATTCGCCAACCCCTTTTTTAATTAATCATTCCATGAAATATGAGAATAATCAGTTTTTAAACTAATCAATGTCACCAATGGTGGAAGTGCCAAAAAATACTTTTGCCCCATAATAAAACAACTATGGGTGTATTAATCATTTTACTGATTGCTAGTATTGGCGTTGCCGTTACCTTTTTGTTTGCCTTCTTATGGGGCGTGAAAAATAAACAATTTGATGACAATTACGCTCCTCCATATCGTATTCTCTTCGATGATAAACCTACAATATCATCAACAGACGAGAAATAAATAGATAACTAACCTTTTTTTCAATCAAATAATTCATAACATCTTTTTTCATTACTAAAACAACGACTATATGCAGGTAGAGAAATTTTATTACGACAACAAAACGGTTAAATGGTTTGCTTATGCCGTGATGGTATGGGGACTGGTAGGTATGTTGGCCGGCCTTTGGATTGCTATCGAAATGTATTATCCCCCACTAAGTATGGGTTTCGCTCCCACCACTTTTGGTAGAATGAGACCGGTACACACTAATGCCGTCATTTTTGCCTTTGTGGGTAACGGTATTTTTATGGGAGTGTATTACTCCTTGCAACGCTTGTGTAAAGCAAGGATGTTCAGCGATACACTTAGTAAGATTCACTTTTGGGGATGGCAACTGATTATCGTTGCTGCTGCACTCACCCTTTGGGCAGGGTGTACTTCAGGTAAAGAATATGCCGAATTGGAGTGGCCAATTGATATTGCCATTGCTTTAGTTTGGGTACTTTTTGGTGTCAATATGTTTGGAACCATCATCAAACGTAGAGAAAGCCATATCTATGTTGCCATCTGGTTTTATATCGCCACCTGGGTTACAGTTGCCATGTTGCACATTGTAAATTCAATGGAGTTGCCAATTTCATTCCTTAAGAGTTATAGTATGTATGCCGGGGTACAAGATGCCTTGGTGCAATGGTGGTATGGTCACAATGCAGTAGCATTTTTCCTTACAACTCCTTATTTGGGGTTGATGTATTACTTCCTTCCTAAGGCAGCCAATCGTCCTGTGTATTCTTACAGACTATCTATCATTCACTTCTGGGCATTGATATTTATCTATATCTGGGCCGGTCCTCACCACTTGTTATATACTGCTTTGCCAGATTGGGCACAGTCTCTAGGTACAGTATTCTCTATTATGTTGATTGCTCCAAGTTGGGGTGGTATGCTGAATGGTTTATTTACACTCCGTGGTGCTTGGGATAAAGTTCGTGAAGAACCGGTATTGAAGTTCCTGGTAGTAGCAGTTACCTGCTATGGTATGGCAACCTTCGAAGGCCCTATGTTGAGTTTGAAGAATGTAAACGCTATCTCTCACTTTACCGACTGGACCATCGCTCACGTACACATCGGTGCATTGGGATGGAATGGATTTATGACCTTTGGTGTACTCTATTTCTTGATTCCTAAAATGTGGAATACACCATTGTACTCTAAGAAACTAGCAAACACACACTTCTGGTTAGGAACCATCGGTATTGTATTATATGCCATTCCTTTGTATTGGGCAGGTTTTACACAAGCAATGATGTGGAAGACTTTCACACCAGAAGGACAGTTGAAATTCCAGTTTTTAGAAACTGTTACACACATTCTACCTATGTACATCGCAAGAAGTGTGGGTGGGGCTATCTACATAGCAGGTGTGGTTGTAATGACTTACAACCTGATTAAAACAATTGGTAAAGGAAGTTTTGTTGCTGATGAAGCAGCCGAAGCAGCACCTTTCCCTAAAGAAATAAAAACACATAGCAACGAATACTGGCACAGATGGATCGAAAGAAGACCTATGCAAATGTTGGTGTTTAGCTTAATAGCAGTTGCCATAGGTGGTGCTATAGAAATTGTTCCTACCTTCTTAATCAAATCAAACATTCCTACCATCAGTAGCGTGAAACCTTATACACCATTGGAGTTACAAGGACGTGATATCTACATCCGTGAAGGTTGTTACTTGTGCCACTCTCAAATGATCAGACCTTTCCGTGATGAAGTAGCCCGTTATGGCGAATACTCCAAAGCCGGTGAGTTTATATATGATCACCCTTTCCAATGGGGTTCAAAAAGAACAGGTCCAGATTTAGCTAGGGTAGGAGGTAAGTATCCCGACAGTTGGCATTTCAATCACATGCAAGATCCCCAGTCTATGTCTCCAGGTTCCATTATGCCTTCTTATCCTTGGTTGTACGAAGATGACATTAATGCTTTCACTACCCCTAAGAAGATATGGGCTATGCGCAAATTGGGCGTACCTTATCCAGAAGGATATGAAGATAAATGTAATGCCGACTTGCAAAAACAAGCAAATGAGATTGCTGATCGGTTAAAAGGCGATAAGCTGGATATTAAACCTCAAAAAGAAATTGTGGCACTCATCGCTTATTTACAAAGGTTAGGTAAAGACATAAAAGCGGCACCTAAGCAAGAAACAACTGTAACAGGCGACGCATCCGTTCCAGGTAACTAACAATTTTCAATTTTCAATTATTAATTATCATGAAGTTCATTCATTATCTCGAAAAAATAACTAGTGTCAGTATCTATGGCGTTGCAGCATTTGTAATTTTTAGTTCCTTCTTTATTGGTATGCTTATTTGGGCACTCAAAGCCGATAAGAACATGATAGAAGAAATCAAACAAATACCGCTAAACCTCTAACATTATTCAAACTATTAATCTATCAATATGAGCAATTTATTTAAAAAAATAGTACTACCATTTGCCTTGGTTATTCTTGGTACGTTTAGCGCATTTGCAGATGGTCCCAAACCACCTTCTTCATTAACTAATCCGTTTGTGACACTTCTGGCAATTATTATCGTTTTGTTGGCTGTTGTTATCGGAATATTAGCAAAGCTTGTTATTGGGTCTGCCTTTTTAAAATTACAAAAGGAGAAAAGTGATAAAGGCAAAGGTCTTACAACCTTTCTGACTCTGTTTTTCATTGGCTTGTCGATGAATCTTTTTGCACAAGACAAAGCAGTATCCGATTCTACAGCTAATGTAGCAGACAAAACTTTTGCAAGTGGATTGGCAGGTGTATCCGAGACAGCTTACTACCTGCTTGGTAGTGTGGTAATTTTGGAAGTGGTAATTATTGCTGCACTTCTTATGATGCTAAGAGCGTTTTTGGCTGTTGAGAAAAAAGCTGTAGTTACAGAAACTGCTGATGCTCCCGTTCCTGCTAAACCACAATATGACTGGTGGGAAAAAGTAAATAGTTTTAAACCTATCCATCAAGAAGCTGATATCGATTTAGGTCATGATTATGATGGTATACGTGAGTTAGATAATCGTCTACCTCCTTGGTGGTTATATGGTTTTTATATGTGTATTGTGTTTGCTGGTATCTATTTATGGCGTTATCATGTTGCGCAAACTGCTCCTTTAAGCAAGCAAGAATATGAAATTTCGGTGGCACAAGGCGAAGCGGAGAAAGCGGCATACCTAGAGAAGGCTGCTAATAATGTAGACGAAAATACCGTGAAGTTAATTGTTGATAAAGCCGAACTAGAGCCTGCAAAGAAAATATTTGAAACTACTTGTGCCGCTTGTCATACCGCTACAGGTGCTGGAAATGTAGGACCAAATCTAACGGATGATTATTGGTTGCATGGCGGCAGCATCAAGGATGTTTTTAAAACAATCAAATATGGATGGCCTGATAAAGGAATGAAGAGTTGGAAAGATGATTTTTCTCCTGTACAGATTGCACAATTAGCTAGCTACGTAAAATCATTGCATGGTACCAATCCGCCAAATCCAAAGGCTCCACAAGGAACTTTATATGTAGAGGAAACGGCAGGCAAAGCAGTAGTAGATTCAACCAAAAAAGACAGTAGTGCTACAGCTACTGAAAAAAAATAAATGAGTTAAGAACTTGGCTCACAAAGGATTTTGATAAGAGATGCAAAGTGTTGATATAATATAATTACAAATTCTTTGTGTCCCTTGTGTTTCTTTCCATTGTGTTCTTTGTGGTAAAAAAAATAAAATGAGTACACACATCAATTATAGCGGAGTATTAGAAACAGAATCGTTTCGCAACAGCTTGGCTACTGTTGATAAAAGTGGTAAACGGAAATGGGTATTTGCACAAAGGCCTCAAGGTAATTTCTATAATTACAGAACCTATGTAAGCTGGGTCTTTTTCCTGATATTCTTTGGACTGCCGTTTATTGAGTACAATGGGCAACCTTTGTTTCTATTCAATATTCCCAATGCTAAGTTTATAATATTTGGTAAGATATTCTGGCCGCAGGACTTCTTTATATTCGGACTCACCATGATCACTTTCGTCGTGTTCATCATCCTTTTTACGGCTGCTTTTGGGCGACTGTTTTGTGGATGGGTATGCCCACAGACTGTTTTTATGGAGATGCTCTTTCGTAAAGTCGAATACTTGATATTAGGTGATGCCGCCAAACAGAAAGCATTAAAAGAGGCACCTTGGACAACGCAAAAGATTTTTAAGGTTGGATTAAAGCATGTAGTGTTCTACCTCCTCGCATTTATAATTGCCAACTTCTTCCTCTCTTATATTATTGGTCTAAAAGAATTGTGGAAGATAATGGTAGAACCTATTAGCGCCCACGTCGGAGGATTTACGTCTCTCATCATTTTCTCTAGTGTATTCTATGGGGTATATGCCTTCTTCAGAGAGCAGGTTTGTACAGTCGTTTGCCCTTATGGCAGGTTGCAGAGTGTACTATTAGATAAGAATTCTATGATTGTCGCTTACGACTATAACCGTGGCGAACCAAGAGGTAAGTTCACCAAACAGGAACATGCCAACCTAGGTGATTGTATAGATTGTTTTCAGTGTGTAAAGGTTTGTCCTACCGGTATAGATATACGTAACGGTACCCAAATGGAGTGTGTGGGTTGTACTGCTTGTATTGATGCATGTAATTTTATGATGGAGAAAACAAACAGGCCATTGGGGTTGGTTAGATATGTGTCTGAAAATAATATCACCAACAAGGAGCCACTCCATTATACCACCCGTATGAAACTGTACACGGGGTTGTTAAGTACTTTGCTTATTATTCTAATTACGCTTTTGATGAACCAAAAAGATGTGGATGCAACCATTATGCGTACACCAGGCATGTTATATCAGGAGATTGGGAAGGATAGTATTTCTAATCTATATAATATCAAAATAGCAAATAAAACCATTAAGGGAATTCCGTTGAGTTTACGTATGGAAGATCAACAAGGAAAAGTAGATATCATTGGAGGACAGAAAATAGATGTTAAAAAGGAAGATGAAAGCTCTGGCAATTTCTTTGTAACTCTCCCAAAAGAAATGTTGCACAATAGAAAAACAAAAATAAAAATAGGGCTCTACCAAGGAACGGAAAGGATTGATGTAATTAGTACTAACTTTTTGGGCCCAATCGTAAACTAGTTAACGATTAACGTTTAGTGATTAATGATTAATACACTTAATAATCGCTATTTGCTACACATTAATCATTAATCATTAAACATTAATCACTAAACATTAATAACATGAACTTCGGAAACAAATTATTACTCGTATTTGCAGTCTTTGCAGGCTTAATGTCTTATATGGTCTATCGCTGTTTCAGCGTACCAGTAGATTTGGTAAGTAATGAATATTACAAAGATGAAATAGCCTACCAGGAAGTAATTGATGGCACTAAAAATGCCAATGCCTTGCACGCAAAGGCAACCGTCAAAGAAAGTGCTACGGATGTTGTTATTCAATTGCCCGAAGAGATGAAGAACCATTCTGTGAAAGGAACAGTGTTGTTTTACTGTCCATCTAATATGGATAATGACAGACACCTCACCCTTGCAACAGATGCCGACGGAAAACAAACTATTGAACTAAAAAAGTTCAGTAAAGGAAACTATACAGTAAAGATTGACTGGCAAGACGCCACCACACACTTTTATACCGAACGACCTCTAACGATTCTTTAATTTCAATGATTAGTGATTAATGTTTAATGATTAATACTCAAGCGAAACATTAATCATTAATCATTAATCATTAAACATTAATCTTTAAAAATGCTTCTCCCTGCCTTCCTTCTTGGTTTAATCAGTAGTTTCCATTGTGTGGGAATGTGCGGACCATTGGCTATGGCCGTGCCCGTGCAGCATTTGTCGGTTACAGCAAAGAAGTTCGCCATTATCCTGTATCATACAGGGCGCATCCTCACTTATACCTTGTTGGGACTACTATTCGGACTCCTAGGCCGACACATCTTCATTGCAGGTTTTCAGCAGAAAGCCTCGTTGATATTGGGAAGCATCATCCTCGCGGTGGTAGTCTACCAACGACTTTCCCGCAACAGCTATACCCCGCCGTTCATCCAATCTTTCACCAATATGTTGCAGGATATCATGCGGAAGCTATGGGGAAAGCACTCTTCCTTAAGCGCTTTTCTGTTAGGGATGACCAATGGTTTGCTCCCTTGCGGAATGGTTTATTTCGCTTTGGCGGGTGCATTAAGTAATGACTCTATTACAGGAAGCATCTTCTTTATGGGATTTTTTGGGTTGGGCACTTTACCACTCATGCTCTCCGTTCATTTTCTAGGAACAGGCTATCTCACCCTATCCTTCCGTAGCAAAGCACGCAGACTAGTGCCTGTATTCATTGGTTTTATGGGTGTGCTGTTAATACTTCGTGGCTTAAACTTAGGTATTCCCTTTATTAGCCCTTATTTAGGCAATGATATGGGCAAAGTAATTTCTTGTCATTAAATAAGCGTTGAATTTTTTGTCAGTTACTAAAAGGGATATTTCGTTGGCAACTTGTCTTATAAAAAAGCCCTACTTGAACCGATAGCCCACAATACATTTAAAGATATTATTATCCGTGCTATGGGTTAATCCAAAGCCGTAACCGATATTAAATTCCCAATTGGGGTCGAAATCGGCATCTAAGGAAAGGAATAAATTGTGTTGCTGCTGCTGTTGGGGCAGCGGGTTATTCAGCCCCCCTACCGCTCCATAGTATTCTATTCCAGGCGACAGGGTTTTCGAAACATCATAACTAATTTTGGCATTTGGAGAGAAGTCATAACCAGAAGAAGCATTTGCACCGTGCAATGATTTGTCAAATACAGGATTAAAGCACAGGTATAGTTTATTAATCTTTTTATCGATAATTGGGCGTATTTCCAGAGTCCAGTCATCCGCACTAAACTGTAGTTTCTGATACCCTACTTCCATTGAAAGGCTTAGTCCAACAGGAAAATGATATCTGGTTGGCAGCATTACTCTCGGTCTTATATGGCTGCCCAAATAAGCAGTACGGTTGTCGCTTCCAATTGAATTAAAAAAGTAGAAACCCGTCTCTAGCCAATCATTCCAACCATGTGTAATTTCAACAGTTTCGTGCACGACCTGGTTGGTGGGAAGAACGCCTTTGTCCATGCTAGTAGACCCCTCGCCCGTAAAGTTGCTGTGCAACTCGATCATTGTGTAGTTTTTGGTCATTGTTTCTGATCCGTATACTTGTATTTCGTAATTATCTTGGGCGGAAGCTATTTTTCCTGTTATTAAAAAGAAAACAAAAGCAATTAGTAATTTCATATTCATCAATACAATAAATGATCTAAGTTGGTTTAATAAGAATGGATTTATTAATAGGCACTTTTAATCTAATTTAAATAAGTAGAATTGTCAGGAAGTATTTATTTTTACTTCAAATCTTACTTTTGTGCAGGTTTTAGTAGTTTATACAACAGATAAAAGATACCGAATGTTAGCGGAGACATGCCAAAACCTGCATAACTATGAACAATAAAATGCCCCTTTATAAACCCTTCAATACTAAATATCCATCGAATGAGATAATTTAGTAAAAAGAACCCATATAAGACTGTCCACAGATATAATAGTAAAATATTCGACGCCTTTCGCCAATAAAGCCACCCTACAATGCTTGTAAGTAGTAATTGAATGAATATAATCAGGTCGTTGTAATGTATAAATTGTAATTTATTTAAAAACAAGTTGCAAAGAATATCATTAACTATAATCAGGCTGACAGTAAGTAGTAAATGATAATATTTCATAACGAAGTGCTTTCTTCTTTGGCAATTGATAATAATCTGGGGTTATTTATATGAGCTTTCTATCTTTTAAAAACTTCACCCAAAGCATAAACATACAGGCATAAACAATTGTGGTAAATATATAATGATGTGCAACATTGGTCCATTCGGGCTTGTTGAAAAGTAACCAGATCAATGCAAAAAGTCTTACGAGATTGAGGACTAAAATCAGTACAATACCTATTGCAAAATAAATAAGTTTCTTCGCTATCTCTCCTGGAACACTTAAAAGAAAGCCAATATATAAAACATACAATTTGAAGGCGTTGCAGGCATCCCCTATTAGTAATAAGCCCTTTTTATTAAAAAGGATCAATTCGCCTCTGTGGATTCCTTTTAAACTAAAGCCTGTTTTGTATAGATGATTGAGCAAGTAATGGGTAATTTCTGCGGTGAAATTGGTTAAAGGTCTGTCAAATAACCGGGTTGGGCTTAGGTAAAAGATATAAACTATATTAAATAGGATTGCTAGTATAAAAGCCTTTACGGCAAATCGTTTTGTATCGACAGACAACAGCTTATATTGCCTTTTTAATTCTATTTTTAATTCCGATACACTCATATCTATGCGCTTAGTTAATAATCATCATTTGGGTTATATGCTTAACTTTTATCTTTAATGGGGCTATTTAGATGTTTGATAGCAACCCAGATCCGGTTTAGTTGCCGGGCGTGAATGCCCGTCCAGATCGGTTAACAAGTTTGTATTTGCACCTGCTTTAAGGGCAGGATTCGTATTGGTATTGGCTAAATGAAAGTCGAAGAATAGATTGCCCAAATCTATGTTAGTAAAGGTTGGAATTACATTTACCTGACAATAAAAGTTAAGTTTTACATAAGGGGCTATGTCGTCCTTATCCTTGTATAGCACATTGTTGAAGTTTACATTGGCACTGGTAACTGTTTTGGCAAAAACCACTTCATTCGTTACCAAGCTCCCCAACCCATACAAAATGCTGTTATTGAAGGTGCAATTAAGCGGAAAAGAAAGGTTGTAGCTATCGGTATTACTGATACTCACCACCGGATTGGTGTGTGATACGTAGCTGTTGTCGTAGCTAGTTACCGTACATTGGTCGAATGTGTAGCTACCCCCTTCGGTTATGTTGATGTTGCTGCCACTGTTGGTAATCAAACAATTGGTTGCATTGATACTGCTGTAAGCGGCACCGATTGCGATGTTGTAGATATTGCTAAAAATACATTTATCCAGCGTAAGTACCGGATTAGTGGTGGCAGCGGGCCCAACCACCGATACGCCATTGTATCCATTTAGGATTGTACAATATTGCAGGAAATTGTTGCTGCTGCTTGCTGTGAAATAGATGCCTGGCCACGACCCAGGAAAGCCATTGTAGGGCGCATCGAGCCTGTCGCACCTAAAACTAATGCGGTTGGTGGTATCGCCCACTGCATTCAAAGTTCCTTTGATGATGAGTGATGCTTTTGCGTTGGCATACACTTTTGTGCCTTTTTGTATGGTGAGCGTTTTGCCAGAATCTACCGTTACATCACCTAGCAATACAATGGGTAACTTATTGGTCCAGGTGGTATCGTTTTTAATCTCGGTTTTTTTAATAAAATTAGCATTATGACCATACGCAACCAGTTGCAGCCAGGTGGTATCTCCGTTGTAAGTGATGCGAATACTGTCTCTTCGGATAAAAAAAGTATCCTCGTTTGTTGCACTGATAGACACACTCACATAACCCCATAGACTATCATTGGCATCAATGGTTTGATTGTTAAAGGATGCACCAGGCGAACCATCTAAATTGAGTTTAAAAAAGGAGTTGGCACCGCCCATCAGTTGTACATTACTTAGTAAAAGTTTCTGGTTGTTGTTATTAAATATCCTGAAAGAACCAGTAATAGAACCTGTTGTGGTAAAGACAGTATCGAAGTAAAGGGTGTCGGAAGACAGACTAAGAGACGCATTTTTGCTCGTAATAAAAGTATCTTTCTTACACGAAGAAACAGATGCCATAATGAGAATAGCCAACAGTATAACAGAAACAACTTTCATTTGGTAAAAATAGGCGTTAGCCGTTAAATAATATGAAGGCGTAATAATTTATGAGTTAATTACCGCTAGAAGCCCCTTTTCAGCTTCATTTTTTGCTATGAAAGGGTGAAATAGGGTTTGACTAGTGGGCGGGAAAACATTTCCTGTACACCAGAAAACATTCCGGGGGCACCAGAAAACATTCCGGGGGCACCAGAAAACATTTCGGGGACACCGGAAAACATTCCGGGGACACCGGAAAACATTTCGGGGACACCGGAAAACATTTCGGGGACACCGGAAAACATTTCGGGGACACCGGAAATGTTTGCCATTGATTTGACCCCTCCTGAAATTACTTGACAGTTTTTGGTGTTAATATTACTATTTGTTTACCGTAATTTGGGTTATTACTTATGCAAGAATACAGCTTTGTTTGCTACTCCTACTTTTCTAAAGATAGACGGCACAGTAAGAGAAAAGGTGTTAGCCTATATTCTTGACCCGGCAAAGAAGGATACTAGGATAAAGAACCTATCGAAAAGGGTGATGGATTTAATAGGTAATATGTACCCGATTGATGACAGGGAAATAGAAAAATATATAGTAGCCATCTTATCAGACTTTAGCGATGAACAGTTTACTGATCTTGCCAATAACGAATACAGCTATGTAAAAAGATTAAGGACAAAATAAATGCGCTATCAGAAGTATTTGCCGAAGAGCAATTTAGAAAGTTGTTGGATATAGATAAGATATTCATCAAGCCTACATATAGTTTACTAACACAAATTGCACCTGGAGAGACTTCCAAAGACATTGCTAAGTCATTGTATGAAAAAGAAGGCAGTATGAATGGGTTTGAAGAAAGGGTGATTAATGACATTGCCAATCTACAAAATATCCAATTCTGGACAAGGAACACGGATAAAAAAGGCATAGGCTTTTGCATTAATGGCTTCATTAATCATTATCCAGATTTTATCATTCAAACAAAAAGTGGAAAGACCATAATAGTAGAAACAAAAGGAGATGACAGAGATAATAGTGACAGTGAAATGAAGATTAGGCTTGGTACAGCTTGGGCAAATAAGGCAGGTAGCAACTTTAAGTACTTTATGGTATTTGATAAGAAAGAAGTTATTGGGGCATATAAGCTTGATGAATTTATAAAGTTGATACAACAATTGTAAGAAATGAAATTCCCTGCCGGTTCCCACTGGAGCAAGTGTTCAGCGATAGCTGGTCACTTGTTCCTATTAGTCAAACCAGTTTTTAACTGGAATATGCTAAGAAAAAATTCCTGCTAATATAGCGTATCACTAGATTGGGTATTCCTAATATTCCATTTCTTTCAACGAAGGGGCTTTGAACCAAGTGGTGGTTACTACCAATAAAGTCATGCAGCCGCCAAATACCACTGAGGGAATTACGCCCAACAGCTTTGCAGCCACACCACTTTCAAACTGCCCAAACTCGTTGCTGCTGTTAATGAACATGGAGTTTACACTCATTACGCGGCCCCGCATATTGTCGGGGGTTTTTAATTGTAAGATGGTACCACGGATTACGACACTTATGCCATCTAGCAAGCCACTAATGACCAAGGCGGCAAAGGACAGCCAAAAAATTTTGGAGAGGGCGAAAGTTATGATACAAATGCCAAAACCTGCAATGGCATACATGAGCTTTCTGCCTTGAGCACCATTGATAGGAAAGAAGGTAAGGGTAATGATGATAGTTACCGAACCAATATCAGAAGCTGCATTGAGCCAGCCATAACCAACAGGTCCACAATGTAAAATGTCTTGTGCAAAAACAGGAATCATGGCCACGGCACCACCAAAGAAAACCGCAAACAAATCGAGTGATAATGCACAGAGTAATTCTTTAGTTTTAAATACAAAGTGTAAGCCTTCTTTTACACTTTCCCAAGTTTTCTTTTCGGTACTTAGATTCAAAGCAGGCTTTTTTGGTAAACTAAATAACAGGCAGAAACCTAATGCCGCTAATACAGCAACCACTATCAAAGCGCCTGTGTTCCCGAAACCGGCAATCAGGAAGCCTGCACCCGCATGACCAATTACTGAAGCTGATAACCAGCAGCCCTGGTTCCAGGTAATGGCATTTTGTAAGACTTCCTTTGGAACTGTGGTGGGCAGGATGGTATTGAAAACCGGACTAACAAATGAGCGTAAAATGCCTGTCAGGAATATTATGATATAGATACAAAACACAACAATGTGGGTGCTAAACATTGCAAATGAAACTTTGGAGGAAAGCGCAATAAGTGCTAAGACAGCCAGAAAATAAAAGGCTACCCCTATTAGCATTAGCTTTCTTTTTTCGCTGATGTCTATAACGTGCCCTGCATACAATGCAAGCGAAAGCGCAGGTATCACTTCGCTTAGTCCTATCAATCCGATGGCAAAGGGTTCGTGTGTTAATTCGAAAACCCACCATCCCACCAATGTGCCTAGCATTCTTAAAGCCATAATGAAGGAAAACCTGCCCAATAGAAAGTTTCTGAATTCTGGAAATTGTATTGCTGAGAAAGCTTTGTGTTTATTCATTAATTAAGTTGTATGTACGATCGTAAGCAAAATTATAAGTAGGAATACTTACAACGGCCAGTCAATTTAGTTTGGGGATAAGTGGGTTTTATTCTTTGTTTTTACGTTCTAGCCAAAGCCTTACTTCTCTCATCACTTTTTCATTACGAATGACTATACTAAACTTCTGGTCGTAATCCCACAGAGTTAGAGGGATATTCAATTCATCCATTATGTTTGTAATATCTTCTAAATAATTGCGACGATACTTTTCGTCTGCTTGGTTAATTACGCCTGCTTCAGTACATATTAAAGGCATACTTCTTTTTTTGCATTCCTCTGCTATTCGGCGTAGTCTCACTGTAATATATTCTTTGGTGCCTTCGGCAGGGTATTTAGCGTAATCTTGTTCTATATCTGTGCCGGTGTAGGCTTTATCCAGGTTGGGCATTCTTCTTTTTTCATAGGGATAGGGTATATTCGTCACATAAGTATGGTCTTTAACCCATTCAGCCCCCTGATGTGTAAAAATGTAGGGCTCATAAAAATGGATGGTGTAAAGTATTTTGTCGTCATCAATTTTGCCTAAATCCAATAGTTCATCGGCATTGTTGTAGTTGGTACCACCTATAATATAATATCGCTCTTTTTCTTCCCAGCGTAATCCTTTAACAATGTAATTGATGTCTTCTTTCCAGGAAGTTCGTTCCTCTGTGGGTTCATTATACAGTTCAAAAAATAAAGATTGATAGCCCATACCCCGGAATTTATTCTGCATTTGTTTCCACATCCACATGATTCGATCTCTTTCCAACATGCGGTTGTCGCTACCATAATATACCTTGCCGTAGTGATAGGTAATGATGAGTTTTAGACCCAATTTTTCACAGGTATTGTATGCATCTCCAAGTTTATCTAGCAAGGCAACCTGAAAATTGGACGAGTTTGGTTGCAGGTACATATCAAAAGCAACTGGCAGTCTTACTGTTTTGAAGCCGGCATTTTTGATAGCTGTTAATTTGTGGTTAATGTCTACATTCAACAAGCTGTCGGGAGGCTCCCAAGTATGTTCCAGTAGAGACAAATTCACTCCAGCGCCCATATTTGGGGGTATTTGGGCACAGTTATAATTTTTACTGCCGCAGTTATCCACACTGTTAGCAAAAAGTGGGAAGGTAATGGCATGTAATAGCACTAATAATATCATATTTGTACTAATTACAGCTATTTTCACAAAATAATTTGAATTTGTCTCTTTAACCCGTGTCATGCTAAGTGATTTGAAGTTCTCTTTTGTAAATATAGACCAAGAAAGTCTATCCAATGAACTTGGGGCTAAAGTAAAATATTATGCCAATGTTATACATTGGACATTAATATATTCTTTGCCACTGTTTTGGTTATTGGATTATTCTTTTTTGTCTACGGACTGGCTGCCACTATTCGGTACTAGGATTGTATTGGTTATATTGTGTCATAGTATTTATTTGTATGGCGGAATGCCAAAGAATAATTGGGATACAGAGATTACAATGTCTTTCATCATAGGACTCAACACTGTCTTCTATGCAGTGGTTTGTTCTGTAATTTCTATTTCATCTGTATTACCTTATTTTTTGATGTTCTCAGTGTACTTTTTGTTGCTGAATATTTCTATTTTTTGGAAACCTGTATATTCAATCATACAATGTGGGGTAGCTTATTTTTTGATTATTGTAGTCTTCAGGTTAATAAATAGGTATGACGGATATGCGGTACTCATTTCCAATGGAGGGGGGCTTTTCTTTGTAATATCATCTTTTTCATGTCTCATTGGATTTAACAGATACCAATTAGCTAAGAAAGAGATTGCTAAAAACGTAATGATAGAGATGGCCAATAATCGACAGATAGATCAGTATGAAAAGATAGTAGATCAACAAAAGCAAATAAATGAGGCAAATAGAAAGCTAACTAAGTTGAGTCAATACAGATATGATACGCTTAATATGATGCTCCATGATTTTAGAAATTTTACAGGATCTATACAGATGTCATTAGACTTGTTGGGACAAACTAATGAAAACCTCACCGAGGAACAAAAGGAGATCTTGGGTTATATAGGTATAGGGAATGATAAGCTGAATTATTTATCTCAAAAGTTAACAGCTTCAGCAATTGACGATTCTGAGAAAATCGATTATAGTTTTACTCAGATCGATTTGGGCAAGAAAGTAGAACAGGCTGTCATTGATTTATCAGATGCTGCAACGATGAAGCAGATTAATCTTCAATTGAATATTGATCCTTCGTCCATGACTGTTTTTCTGGATGAGATATTCTTAGATCAGGTCTTAGCAAAATTATTATCTAATGTAATCAGGTATGCGAGTAGTGGAACCATAGTTAGTGTGCATTTACACAAGACTGACACTAAAGCTATTGTAGATATTGCTAATAAGGGGAAATTGTTAGGTCGTCAGAAATTGGACGAATTATTCAACGACATTGAAAGTAAAAAGGATTCTTCAACAAATTCATATTCTGATAACACCTCTGGGTTTGCTGTGTCAAGAAATTTGGCAGAACAAATGGGAGGTAAATTAACGTACAACAGCGATGAAATGACTGGAAATTTTTATCGGCTGGAGTTTAATATTTATAAATAAATGAAAATGAAATTCAAATTTATTTTATTGGCAGCCCTAGTGCTTGGTGCGATTGGTGTGAATGCACAATCTATTCGTTCTTTTGAGTCTATGGGGTATGAGGATGCCGCAATTACTGGGATAAACGGTTCGTTGACGTATTTTATAAAAGTAAAGCCGGATGATGATGTTAATAAAAGTAGGCTTGTATTAAACTTCTCTGCTTCGCAGGTTCTAAACCCCGTTTCCTCGTTTATAGTGGTAAGTATAAAAGATTTGCCTGTATTTACCCAACGAATAGCCGTTTCTCCTACAGATACATTATTTAGAATTGAAGTTCCTTTAAACCAAACAGAGGTTCAACCAGATGGTAGGTATATTAAAGTCAAGATATCTGTAACAATGAGTATACACGAAGAGCAGTGTAAAGATATTGACAACATTTCTCTTTGGCTGAGTGTAAAAAATAGCTCCTACATGAATGTAGTTAGCCAAGATATTGTAGGCTATCAAAGGAGTTTGAAAGAGTGGATTCAAGAATTTACTTCTGTTTACACTCCAGCAGTTGCAGATTTAAATGATATGACATCTGGAGGAGTGTTGTATACCATATTGAAGCAGGCTACCCAAAAGGAAATTTATACAGGGGTTTACAATACATCCGATTCATTACCTTATGGGGTTGTAACTGGGGTTGCAGACAAGCTTCCTTATTCTGTTCGCCAAGTAATTCCTTCAATGGGGAAAGGACAAGGGCTTATCTCTCTGGCTAGGGTAAATACTGGCATGGGGTTAAGAACGATTATGGTAGTCACCGGTGCAGATATAGAAGGATATAAGAAAGCAATTAATGCACTAACGAGTAATAAAAGGTTAAATAGTACCTTCTCTGAAAAGATGTTGATCGATGAGGCTGTTCCCAGTTATGCAAATATCGAAAATAAGTCCCCTTTAATTACAAGCTTGGAAAGTTTAGGGGCTACACCTTCGTTGCTAGAAGGTATAGGTTCGTTAAAGAGTAAATATATTTTCTCGCTCACAGAGTTCAATGCAATTCCTACCAAATTAACTTTCCACTTAGAAAGTTACTTTTCTAACTTGAGACAAGATGATAGAGGCTTTATCAATATTTACCTGAATCAAAACTTAGTTTACAGCTCTAATTTGGTTAATAGAACTAGTTTCATAGAAGATATAGACCTGAAGCCGTATATGTTGAGCAAATTCAATACGCTCGAAGTTGAGTTTAGATTCCACCCTTACACAAAGGCTTGTGAAAGTGGGTTTAGTAGTTTCTTTGCCTTTACCAACGTAAAAACTTCAACGTTAACTTTTGTAGGTGAGCAGGAAAATAAGTTTTATAGTTTCTTCAACTTCCCTGCTGAGTTTAGAAAGGTGCCAACTAAAATAGTAGTTTCACCAATGTTATATAATTCTAACATTATTTCTTCAATTGGGGAACTATTTTATCAATTAAATGCACCGTTCAATCCTAACTACAGTAGAATTATTGTACCACCACTTGTATCTGCTGATAATACAAAGATGGATGACTTAAAGGGATTCAACGTCATTGCACTTCTTAACAAAAATGATAAGTTTGTAGACAATTTCAAACAGTTGCCCGTAAATTTTAAAAAGGACTTTCAATTATACAAAGATGACCAAGGCAAGTTGACCTATTCTATCAATGATTTTTCTAATAGTGGTTTGGCAGAAATATTTAAAGAAAGAGGTAGTACTATATTGATGGTTACTTCGTTGGGTGGTGACAGTGCCAATAAATCTGCGTTCGAAAGTGTAGTAAAGAACTTTAGTACACAGCTAACTGAAATTGAAAGTAATGTTTGTATTGCTAATAGTGGGGGAAAGAGTAATTATTTCTTTAAACTTCCTGAAGATAATGACTTAGTTACTTATCGTGGTGAAACTAATGGCTTCCAGATTTTCTACGAAAAATACAAATGGATATTGTTAGGCTTACTTCTCGTACTAGTACTATTAGCCTTCTTATTTGTTCGCAATAAAGTGAAAGAATCTCAAGAAACATTTAAGGAACTGTAAGTTGCCTTAATTAAAAAGAAATATGGCTCAGTGTGTATTGCATAAAATGACATCAGAAGGTTCATTTTCGGATGAAAAGCTCGAAACTGTATTACATATTTCGGATGTTTATAGCTATGCTCCCATCAAAGCAGCACTAAACTTTGGATTTCTGGTAAGACGGGATTATTTGGACTTCCTAGAAAAGCATAATCAGAGTATCATTGATATCAGAAATGAGGAATTAGATGAAGTGTATATCAATCAATGTGATATATCCCACATGAACTCTTTTCTATATCTGCCATTAAGAAAAAATAGTAGTGGGGAGTTATTAGTAGCTGCGGCTGATCCTTTCGATGAAAAGCTTATAACTAGTCTGGTAATTAAATTCAAATGTAAAATTATATTACTAGCTGCCTCAGATTTGGATATTACATGGCTCGGACATAAACTAAGAGGCGAGTTTTTTGTGAAGGAAGCGGTTTTTAGTTTGATGAAAACACATCCGGAGAGCTCTGCACTAATAACTTTTACCGATGCTCAGCTTTACTTTATTTTTGGTTCAATTGGGCTTACGTTTGCGCTAATCATTCTTTTCTTCAAGCCTACGTTCATAGTGTTGAATTTACTTTCCTCACTGTTCTTTCTCTTTTCAATTCTTTTTAAACTATATCTAGCGCTAACAGGGTCTAAATCTGAGTTGCATTCTGTAGTTTCTAAAAGTGAGATAAAGGGAGTAAATGAATCTACACTACCAGTTTACACAATCCTACTTCCGGTTTATAAAGAGGATAAATTGATTCGTAAACTTATTTGGAACTTAAGAAGCCTTGATTATCCTAAAGAGAAGTTGGATGTAAAGCTACTTATTGAAGAAGACGATGATAAAACGTTGAATGCAGTAAGAAACCTTGACTTCCCTGCCAATTTCGAGGTAATCGTAGTTCCGTTTCATATGCCAAAAACAAAACCAAAAGCTTGTAATTACGGGTTACACTTTTCTAGAGGAGAATATCTAGCAATTTATGATGCAGAAGATGTTCCGGATAGTGATCAACTTAAGAAAGTGGTATGTCAGTTTAGAAAACTGCCAGAAGAGTTTGTGGTACTTCAGGGTGCATTGAATTACTTCAATAAAAATGAAAATCTTTTGACAAGAATGTTCACTTTAGAATATTCTTATTGGTTCGATTATATGCTTAGTGGGTTGGAGACCTTAGATGTTCCTATACCACTAGGGGGCACTTCAAATCATTTTAAGTTGGCAACCCTTCTGGAGTTAGGGGCTTGGGATCCATTCAATGTTACCGAGGATGCCGATTTGGGGTTAAGGGTATTTGACAATGGGATGAAGGTAGGGGTTGTAAATAGTACGACATTGGAAGAAGCAAACAATGAATTTTTTAATTGGATTCGTCAGCGTAGTCGTTGGATTAAAGGATATATGCAAACATACCTGGTTCACATGCGTGATCCTGCAAGATTGGTGAGACAGGTAGGTTGGAGAGGGTTCTTTGGATTCAACTTCTTTATTGGGGGTACTTCTTTTACTTTCTTGTTGTATCCGATATTACTACTCTTCTTTGTTATTTACATGATTTTCAAGTTCGCATTCATTCGAAGCATATTCCCAGACTGGGTATTGTATATTTCTATTTTTAATTTTGTTGCAGGAAATGTACTAATGATTTATGTAAACATGTTAGCGGTGTTTAAGAGGCGTTATTATGAGTTGATATTGTTTTCGATACTGAATCCTATTTATTGGTTAATGCACTCAAGGGCAGCTTATATGGGATTGTGGCAGTTAATTACTAAGCCGTTTTATTGGGAAAAAACAAACCATGGATTAAGTAAATTGTCATCTACAAGTGCAGTTGTAACTCCTGAATAATGAATAGATTTATTGAGAAATATATAAATGGATTTCTGGCACTTGTTCTACTTGTGTTTTATCTGCTATTATCTTGGATAATACACAGGGCTGGGTATGACCATTCTGAAAATTTATTTATTGCTGAGAAAATAAAAATATTGTTTGACACGAATGAAAATAACCTTGTTACTGTAGGTACAACCTTTCCAACTGTTGTATTTTTATCTTCCTTATTATTTACCCCTTTTGGACCTTTGTTCGCAACGGTTTTAGCTTCAATATCTCTAACTGTATTGCTGTATTATTCTATATTAAAAGATTTTAAGGAAACGTCGAAACTACCTGACTTTGTTTATATACCATTGGTGTCTTTACTTTTCTTCATGCACCCTGGTTTAATTTATGCTGCAATTTCCGGAAGAGGTGTTGCAGCCATACTTCTTTTCTTTTATTATTTATTCAGAAGTCTATTCAGGTACTACAGAACCCAAACTACTTTCTATCTTTCAATGGCAAGCATTTACCTTACAGGTCTTGTTTTCTGCGATTTCAATTTTATCTGGTTGTTGTTGGCATTCTTTCCATTTATAGTATTTGTTTCTTTAGAAGGATTAAAAATCAATAAAGAACAGGCTCCTGTTGCCCAGTATTTTGAGTCGGTTAATAATTCTTCCCAACGACGTAAGCTCACAAACAGAGCTGTAGCAATATATATAATCATATTCTTGTTGCCAGGGGGCGCATTACTTTTATTTGGCTACTTAAATGATAGTCACGCAGGTAACCCCACTTATTACCTAACGAGTCAATATGCAAACTGGCATGTGCTTGGCAATATTCCACTTGGGGATGTAATTAGTCAAAAGGGAACTAATGCCACCTTACAATCACAGATTGTTTTTCAAGCGTATGTTCTTCTGCTTAATCCTTTGTTGCTATTAACTTTTTACTACTTTAAAGGCAAATTGTATGAGTTCTTTACAATTGTAGCCCCTTTCATATTGGTCGCAATTTTAATTATTAATACACAATTTTATTTTCTAATAGAGTACTATCTAATCTTTTTGATATTAGGAATTGTTGGTCTAACTTTTTATGCAGGCAGACAGTTTACCAAAAAGGTTACTTGGTTCATTTTTTTTATTGTAGGTCTGCTGAATGTTTTTATGGGAATTTATTATTTCAAACGAACCAATGATGAAGAAGAAAAGAAATTTTTCTCTACACTTAGACATTATAAGAATTGGGGTAGAAAAAAAGAAACAGATGAAGATTTTAAAGTGGCTAGATACATTAATGAAATTGCGGATGTTAACAATAAGGTATTGGTCGACGATGCTGCAGCGTTTAAAATTGTCGCGCAACTAAAATCTTTAGAAGGTATTGAGTTGCCAGCTAATAAAAGTTTTGGTACGGTAGTAGAAAATCCATTGGTTGGCGTAAAGTATATGTGTGTGGCAAAATTGGAAAATAAATATAAAAACTTTACTGTACTTAACTCGTATAACCTTGCTATGATGCAAGCAAAGGGGCAATTTATAACCGAATTGGTATATCAAACAGAAAATTGGGCCATCTATAAGCTGTATCCTGTAGAGGAGTAAAACATTCTGACTACCTACACAATTTGAATCTTTAGTATAATTCCCATCAATAGGACTTGTTTAAATATATTTTTCCATCGCCGAAGGTATTTCAAACATCCAGCGTCTCACTTGTTTAATGGTTTATCATATAGCTGTTAAAACAAAGCAATAACCATTTGAACGAGCAATTACTCATACAACAACTACAACAAGGTATAGAGCAAGCGTTTGCCCAAGTGGTCGATGCATATAAGCACTTGGTTTATAATACTGTTTTAAGCCTTTTGCAGAATAAGGATGAGGCAGAAGACGTGTCACAGGAAGTATTTATTCAAATGTATCAGTCTATTGGTCAATTTAAAGGAGAGTCTAAACTTTCTACTTGGTTGTATCGGATTGCAGTTTCCAAGTCGCTCGATTGGCAAAGACGTAAGAATAGAAAGAAACGTTTTGCTTTTATCGAGGGATTGTTTGGCGCAGATGACAGCATCAAACATGATCCACCAGAGTTTAACCATCCAGGTGTAGTTATTGAAAACAAAGAGAAAGCCAGTTTGCTTTTCAGGGCAATCAAATCTTTGCCAGAAAATCAAAAGGTTGCTTTTACCCTCAATAAGGTAGAGGGGTTGAGTTATATGGAAGTGGCAGAAGTAATGCAAGTAACAGAAGCTTCTGTAGAAGCTTTGTTGCATAGGGCAAAACAAAATTTAAGAAAGGAACTAGGCAATTATTATCATAAACATAAATAAATTCTGATGGAACATTTACACAATCAGGAGCTACAAATAGAAGAGGTTATCAATAGCATCCAGCATATTTCGAGGGCTGAAGCGCCACCTTTTTTCTATACCCGTTTGCAGGCAAGAATGCTAAAGACAGAAGAGCAGACTTTTATGTTACAACTTCTTGGAATAATTACAAGACCTGTATTTGCAATAAGCACCCTCTCCTTGTTTGTATTACTAAATGCAGTTGCAATTACCTCTGTCTTGAAAGATAGTAGGGTAGTAGCCAATCGTGCAATAAGTAGTGATGGGGCACTGCAATCTTTTGTAAAGGAGTATGATTTATCTGTTTCTACGCTATACAGCGATATAAAAACGAATGAATAATGAAAAACACTAATTCTAGAACAGGCTGGATAATAACTATATTGATATTGGTAATTATCAATATAACCACCTTGTTTACAATCTGGCACACCGTAAATGAACACCACCCACCTAAAAATGGAAAAAGTGCTTCAAACTTTCTCATAAAACAACTAGCGTTTGATAGTATTCAAAAAGAAAAATATTTGCTACTTGTTCAACAGCATCAACAGGATATAAGAGATATCAAGGAGCAAGCAAAGGAGTCTAAGGGAACTTTTTTTTCTTTAGTATCAGATACAACTATCTCTGATGAAACCATCAAGGCTCAAGCAATGAAGGTATTTGAAGGCGAGTATCAAATAGCAATCATAACATTTCACCATTTTCAACAGGTTCGAGCATTGTGTACGCCCGTACAAAAGAAAAAGTTTGATAGCATCATTAAAGAACTTGTGGCAATGATGGGACCTCAAAATGGGCCACACCAACCTCCTCATGAAGGAAATCCTAGTTCAAGGGAGGGGCATCACCCACCACCACCAGATGGTGAAGGCTTTCCTCCCCCACCGCCAGATGATAATCCCAGACCCTAATAGTGGTCTCTTCTTTAGATTTATTCAGTAGAACCTTTTTTAAAGTCTAAGTACATATTTTACCAAAATATGCCTGCATCCTTCATACCCAGATTCAATATTTCAATAGAACCAAGGCTATCTTACCGTTTTGATGCCCTTTTGAGGAAGTATCAATAATTTAATAGTCAAAATATGTAATAGTTTATTATTATTGCATCTAATCATTTGTACCACCGTATATATGAACCTGAAAGCAAACAAGACAATGAAAAATATATTTCGGTTTGGGTTCGCCTTCTTAATCCTTACTGTGCTTACACAAAATGCTTCTGCGCAAGGTACTCCTGTGTCAGCCGGTGGTGATGCTAAAGGGAGTGGAGGAACAGTAAGCTACTCCGTGGGAGAGGTGGTATACACCACCAAAAAGTCTACAAGTGGTTTCGTAATTGAAGGAATTCAACAAGGGTATACTTCATCCGAATTGCCCATTTCACTTTTGGCATTTTCAGCCACCGTATCCAATAAATCACAAGTACAACTCTCATGGGAAACCTCCTCAGAACAAAATAATAAATTCTTCGATGTGGAGCGTTCTGTCAACGGGGTTTCTTTCAGTAGCATCCTTACTGAAAATAGTAAGGGAAATAGCACCAGTATACAAGCCTATACTGCAGAAGATAATGACCCCTACATCGGTATTGCTTATTATCGCCTAAAACAAACAGATATTGATGGAAAAACTACTTATTCCAAAACTATCACAGTTACGATTATTTCATCGGAAAGTGAGCTGAAAGCCTTTCCCAATCCAACTACCTCTATTTTGAATTTGCAAATTGATAATGCGGCTACCCGCAAACTGGTGTATGCATTATATACTATCGATGGAAGGTTAATTGTGCAACAAAACATAAATAATACCACCACTACTATTACTACCTCTAGTCTTGCCAATGGCACCTACTTATTACACGTAAAAGACAAGGGAATTCTGGTAAAATCATTCAAAATAATAAAGAATTAATTAATTAATAAGTATGAAACAAATAATCTACCTCATTGCCATTCTCTTCATAACCATTCGAGTTCAGGCACAAGCACCTCAGCAGATAAGTTACCAAGCAGTTGTTCGTAATAGCAGCAACGTGCTTGTTACCAATTCAACCGTGGGGGTGTCTATCAGTATTGTAAAGGACTCTGCAAATGGCGCCATTGTTTATAGCGAACTGCAAACTGCAACAACCAATGCAAACGGGCTTTTCAGTATTATTATTGGTAATGGTCTTTTTGCAAGTGGAAGTATTGCAGCAATCAACTGGGGTGTTGGCGTATACTACATCAAATCGCAAATTGATCCTAATGGAGGCATCAACTTCTCTATCACAGGTACAAGCCAGTTGTTAAGCGTGCCGTATGCTTTATATGCTGCTAATGGAAACCCTTCTGGGAGAAACAAAGGTGATTTGCAATATTGGGATGGAAGTAAATGGGTTATTTTACCAGCTGGGGTTAATGGTAATGTTCTTACAATGGCTAATGGCATACCCACTTGGGCAACTCCTCCTCCTACTACTACCGTTTTAGCCCCTACTGTAGCCACTATTTCTGCTACAGCCACTGGTGCTACAACTGCTACCGTGAATGGTATTGTTACTTCCAATGGGGGAGCAACCGTTTCTGCCAGAGGCTTTTGTTGGTCTGCTACCAATACCAATCCATCTTTGTCGGACAATAATACAACTGGTACTTTTAAATCTGTTGCTGCCGATACTTTCTTTGTTAATTTATCTAGCCTCTCTGCAAATACAACCTACTATATTCGGTCTTATGCTACTAACAGTTCTGGTACTGCTTATGGCGCCACACTTAGTTTTACAACAGCAGCAGCCATCAGTGCTCCAACTGTTACCTTGCTTTCCGCTGTTGCGCCAGTATTTAGTCCCGGATTCTTTATTTCTGGATATGGTGCAAGTCTGATTGTTTCTAATGGAGGTGCACCAGTTACCTCTCAAGGTGTATGTTGGTCTTTATCACCCAACCCAACCTTGTCCAACTTCTACATTACAGGTACCTTCGTGGCTACAAATGATACTTTTAATACTACTTTTAATGGAATGAATCCATCATCACCCACTACCTATTACCTCAGGGCTTTTGCTACAAATAGTGTGGGCATTAGCTATAGCAACCAGATTATTTTGCAAGTACCCGGCTATGTAAGTGGTATTACTACTCCAAGTGTAACAACTGTTACCGCCACTGCTACCAGTACTACAACTGCGTCTACTTCGGCTTTGGTAACGCTCATTGGTGGGGCAAATGTTACTGCAAGAGGTTTTTGTTGGTCTACCAATTCCAATCCTACATTGTCGGATAACAACATTAGTGGAACCTTCGCTACACCTGCTACGGATACTTTTTATGCCAACTTAGCTAATCTCACCCCTAATACTACCTATTTTGTAAGGGCGTATGCTACCAATAGTGCAGGTACTGCTTATGGCAACCAACTATCGATTACCACTTCATCGGGTACTACAGGCTCCCATAAAATTGGCGAAAGCTTTGGAGGCGGAACGGTGTTTTATGTAGATGGAACTGGACATGGGTTGATTGCAGCACTAAGCGATCAAGGGTTTATTCAATGGGATTTAAATAAAAAGACTGATGGAACTTTTGTAGTTACCGGTGCTACTGATACTACGAATGGTGCGGGAGCTACTAATACAGCCACTATCAAATCGGTTCTTTCGGGTACTTCCTATGCTGCATATATGGCTGCTCAAACAGCAAATGGATATGACAATTGGTATTTACCATCCTTGGGCGAATTACAACTGATGTTTATCAATTTGGCTGCCACCGGACTAGGCAATCTTTCTAGAAGTAAAGTATATTGGTCATCCTCCGAGTACTCGGTGGATGGGGCACACCAGGCTTGGGTGAAAGACTTTGGTAACAACAGTATGTATGGGTATTGGAAAAGTAATAATGCCTATGTACGTGCAATAAGGAAATTTTAATAAGTTCTTGCTGTCTAAACCTATTATACGATTAGTTGGTTAGCAGCGTGCTTATTGCTTGAAAGTACTAGCAACAGATTGCAAGGTAAATACGGCAGGAATGTTTAAGGCCTAGAGACCTTGATATATTTGTTTTTATAGAAAAGCCTTTGAAGTATATTCTAGTTGAAGGAACTCTTTACTAGTAGGGGGTATACGGGGTAAATGGTAATTATACCTACTAGCTAAACCAAAGGAGGTTGCATAACATATATAGTAGTTCTAATAATCAATTCAGCCAATTTCTTAATATTATTATTTAATGATAATAAAAAACATTTGCCTAAACGGAAGAACTTCCGTTTAGGCAAATTAGACTATTTGCTACCCCGGAAGAACTACCATGCCAATAAGCAAGGCTCTTTGCTGCCACGGTCGTATTGTTGTGACAGTAAGCAAGGCTCTTTGCTGCCACGGTCGTATTGTTGTGACAATAAGCAAGACTCTTTGCTGTCACGGTCGTATTGTTGTGACAATAAGCAAGACTCTTTGCTGTCACGGTCGTATTGTTGTGACAGTAAGCAAGACTCTTTGCTGCCACGGTCGTATTGTTGTAGTAATAGTAACGGTAATTGTCATTTTAAAACTCCTAATAGTGCATTATTTAGTGATAAATTAATATAACAGCCTAAATCATTGGCCATTAATGAAAATTTAAAACTTTTTTGATACAATATTATTAAAAGTTTTTTTAATAAAGTCGTCATCATTTATCTTAGATAAAGTATATAAATCTCCAGCATTTTCTTTACCAAATTTATGTCCAGCAAGTGCTCCGGCTATAGCATATTTGCCGTGGGGTTTATCTGCTCCTTCTGTACGCCAAACATTTAATCG
>CAISCV010000088.1 GCA_903883945.1 uncultured Chitinophagaceae bacterium
CGAACTAGAAAGGATACTCACCATTGGTGGTGATGCCGAAGCGGAGGCAGCCAAAGCAAGAAAAGCAAATAGATTCAAGCCTGTGGTGCGCTTTATGGGGCCGTTTAAAACAAGCGGTGGTAGCCAGACGCATACGTTTAGTCTGCCTCCTTATATGGGTAGTGTGCGTGTGATGGTAATAGCCGGCGGTAATGGGGCGTATGGTATGGCAGAGAAAGCAGTGAAGGTGAAAAAGCCATTGATGATGTTGGCAACCATGCCAAGAGTATTGGGGTTGTCCGAATTATTCAAGATTCCAGTTACCGTGTTTGCCACCGATAGTAAGATTAAGACGGTGAATCTTAGTTTGCAAACCAATCCCTTTATCTCTGCGGCTTCTTCTCAAACCATTACATTCAATAAACCTGATGAACAGACTGTTTACTTTAATGCCACTGTTAAAAACAATACAGGCATTGGCAAAGTGAAGATTGTTGCCACGAGTGGCGATGAAAAAGCAGTGTATGAAACAGAGATAGATATCCGCAATCCCAATCCGGTTATTACTCGTACAAGTGAGGCCACCTTACAGCCCGGTCAACAATATAATACATCTGTTGCGATGATTGGTGAGGATAAAAGCAGTAAGGCTACGCTGGAAATCTCGTCTATCCCAGCCATCAATCTGGACAAGCGATTGGATTATCTGATCAGTTATCCGTATGGCTGCATCGAGCAAACTACTTCTGCGGTGTTCCCTCAAATAACATTAAATAACCTGATGGATCTGAGTGATGAACGTAAACGTCAGATAGATATGAATGTAAAAGCAGCCATCATTAAAATACAAAACTTCCAGCAAACAGATGGCGGCTTTAGCTATTGGCCGGGCTTTGAATCGACCGGAAGCGATGAATGGGGATCTAACTATGCGGGTCATTTCTTAATAGAAGCGTCTGCCAAAGGCTATATTGTACCCACCTATCTGTTGCAACAATGGAAGGGTTACGAGCGCAAGAAAGTATCCGAATGGAACATGACCGCACCGCCCTATTATGGTTCCGACCTGATGCAAGCTTACCGGTTATACCTGTTGGCATTGACTAAATCGGCCGACCTTGGCGCGATGAACCGATTGAAGGAATATAAGTTTCTAACGATAGAAGGTAAGTGGCGTTTGGCTGCTGCTTATTACCTGATAGGTCAGAATCAGGTGGCGTTGAACCTCATCAGTGGCTTACCCAAAACTTTTAGCAGGCATCCATTTCCGGGCTTTACGTTTGGCAGTGACCTACGCGATGAAGCGATGGTATTGGAAACCCTGACTGTAATGGGCAGACAAGGTGAGGCGACTGAATTGGTAAAGACCGTTGCCAACAACTTAGCACAAGAACAATGGTACAGTACCCAAACAACGGCGTATGCCTTGCTGGCAATTGCCAAATATTGTGGCAGCAATAAGGGCGATAAGAAGTTGATTGTAAATGGAACCGTTACGGGTAAGTCGTTTAGTCTCAATAGCAATAGTTCTATCTCGCAAACCGCTATTGTTTGGCAAGGTGGCAAAGGCAATGTGCAGTTGAGTAATAAGGGCACTAATGTATTGTATGTGCGGGTAATTAATAAGGGGCGGCCTGTTAGTACTTCTCCTACTGTGATTGTAAATAACCCACATATATTGCAGGTGTCTGCCAGCTATACCTCTACAAGTGGGCAAGCCATTGACATTACCAAACTGAAACAGGGCACCGACTTCGTGGCTAAGGTGACCATCAAAAACCCCGGCACGAGGGGATTGTATAGTAAGATGGCATTAACGCAGGTGTTCCCGAGTGGATGGGAGATATTGAACACACGGTTGTTTAACAGTGAAGGACAATTTAAGTCGTCGCCGAGTGATTATATGGACATAAAAGATGATCGGGTGAACCAATACTTCGACATCAAACAAGGCGAAACGCTTACCTATTATGTGCAACTGAATGCCGCCTATCTGGGCAAATACTTCTGGCCAGGCGTGTATTGCGAAGCCATGTACGACAATACCATCAGTGGTGGTGTGGGTGGTAAATGGGTGGAAGTGGTGGAATAAGTTTCACATTTATATTTAAATGGTACCAACAAGAAAGGCTTTCACAACCCAATGTGAAAGCCTTTCTTATTTATATTTAATGTCCTTCTTTCTTTCTGAACTAATCTCTATCCTACACACATGAATGAAGGTTAATATACACATGTCTGTATCCTACACACATGAATGAAGGTTAATATACGCATGTCTGTATCCTACACACATGAATGAAGGTTCATTCATGTAAAGCGCAAATCATTTAACATGAATGAATGCCTATTCATCTAAAACGCACAGAAACTAACATGGATGAACGTTCATTCATGTAAAGCGCAAATCATTTAGCATGAATGAACGCCTATTCATCTAAAACGCACAGAAACTAACATGGATGAACGTTCATTCATGTAAAGCGCAAATCATTTAACATGATTGACTGTCATTTCATGTAAAGCGCATTGCAGTTAACATGAAAGAGTGTTAAATCCTATTAGTTGCAATAGATTATACATAAATTGAAAGTATTTGGTGTTGGTACAACGCACAATAACCCCAAACAATCCATATTGGTGCTAGTGTTTTTGAGTTATTGATGATTGATTGTAAAATAGAAGTGATATTTGTGGGAGGGAAGGGGATTTGTTTTGTTGGAAAGGAGGAAGATTGAATTACTCGCTGATGTGAGGTATTCTTGACCAACATTTATAAAACGCAAGTCCTATATTTGAAAAATAAAGTTCCTATTCAAAAAGGGCTGAAAAAATCAAGTATGAGCAAACAATATAAAACAGAAATCTATAATGCATGGGGAGCATTTTTAATAGTTTTAGTTTTTTTCGTAATTGGATTTGCTACTATCTTTTGGTCGGCACTTACTTTTGATAACGATTTGATTGTAGCTGTTGGGATAACTTTGTTATTCTTATCGCCTATTTTATTTGTGAAAAAGGTAAAGCAATGGAATACCAAAAAAGCAATTTTAGAATTTAATGATGAAGGGTTTTCAATTATAATCAGAAGTTTAAGAAAAGATTCCTTATTAAAGGAAAGGCAATATAAATGGAGAGAAATAGGTCAGTATAAAATCTATTTTACACCGAGTAAACTCACTTATTTGGATATTTATTTACGTAATGGATCATGTAAAGAATTTGGGTTTAGAGATAATAAAGATTTTGAAGAATCTAATAAAGAAGAAAGTATATTTAGCATTTTTAATACGTTTGTAAAGGCTTATAATTCTGATAAGGAAAGTGAAAATAAAATAGTATTAACTGGAGGCTTTTTAGTGTCAAAAAAAGGATTAATCCTATTAGTTCTTATCGGTATATTGATATTGATTGATTCTATCCTTCTAATAAAAAGACTCACTTCTTATCCTTTTCTATTAATAGGAGTATCAATATTTATTTCTTTATTGATCAAAAGACATATTGATAATAAAGTGCTAAAGACTATGAGTGCAAATAGTAACGTTTAAAATTAGTGGGAATCTCAGCTAGTCCATGTCAAACTCGCTACTATCTACTAGGGCTACCGCACGCGTCCTCACGTGTGGGTTCGCTAAGGTTACTTGCCAATGTTTTGTAACCTCATTTCTTTAGTTTGCTATTTGTTATGGAGAACACAGGTACGTTAGGATACACGGTAGCCTACGATCAAAAACTCAGCTAGTCCGCGTCACTCGCTACTATCTACTAGGGCTACTGCACGTGTCCTCACGTGTGGGTTCGCTAAGGTTACTTGTCAATGTTTTGTAACCTCATTTATAGAATAACTAATGGTACAACATTATTTTGGACTTACTTTGCATCAAATGAAAGTTTACACAGACACATCCGTTATAGGTGGCTACTACGATAAAGAATTTCAAGAATGGAGTGTTGCTTTATTCAATGAATTTCTGCAAGGCACAAAACATATTATGTTTTCCGAACTTACCGCACAAGAACTTGAGTTTGCGAAAGAAGAAATAAGAGTCCTTATATTGGAAATTCCGCTAAAAAATAGGATAGACATTGGTATTACTGATGAAGCCATTTTGTTGGCAGAAACGTATATTATTGAAGGCGCATTGACTAGTAAAAGCTATAATGATGCACTACATATTGCATTGGCGACATTGAACAATGCAGATGTGTTGGCAAGTTGGAATTTTAAGCATATTGTAAACTTGGATAGAATAAGGTTGTATAATTCCATTAACTTGCGACTTGGATACAGGTTGATAGAAATAAGAACGCCAAGAGAAATTTTAAATTTGAATAACAATGAATAATAATAACAATATAACTCCTCCTCAACCAATAGAGGGCTTTCATACAGTTGAAATGATGCGTGAGATACGTGAGAAGCTAAGTGAAAAATATTGGCAACGTAACAACATTCTTAAACAGGATATGGAAGGTTTAAGAAAAAAATATAACTTCAACTTTGCTAATAAAACAAACTCTTAATTCTCAGCTATTTCGCGTCACTCGCTACTATCTACTAGGGCTACTGCACGTGTTTTTATGTGTGGGTTTGCTAAGGTTACTTGCCAATGTTTTGTAACCTCATTTCTTTAGTTAGCTAATTTATTATGGAGAATACGTACGTAAGGCAAGTGCTATTTCGTGATCCCATTCTTTTTCGAGGTATTGCAATACTTTATTTAGGCTTTTAAAGAATTGCTTTTTATAGATTATTGAGAGCGCCACTTTGCTGTTGCTTTAATGAATTCATCTTCCGATAGTGTGTAATCTGTATCTGGTTCTTGTGCAAGGTTATTCAGTTCATTCAGTTGGCGTGCATTTAATCCATCTGTAATATCCGTTACTTCCGAACTGAAATATTCTAAATCACTTTTAATCAACTCAAGTACCTGCTCATCTTCAATCCCGCCAATCATCTGTATTACTTTTTCTTTTAATGAAGATTTCATTCTGCTTAATTTTATTAGGGACAAATCTACTTCTTTTTTAGATGGATACTATTTTAAGTTGAACATTAACCTTCCAAATGAAAGTCCCTTGCTAGTTCGCGATACTCGTAACTATCTACTAGGGCTACAGCACGTGTCCTCACGTGTGGGTTCGCTAAGGTTACTTGTCAATGTTTTGTAATGTTATTTCTTTAGGTAGCTATTTATTGTTAAGGGCCCATTCTAGATTATTTATATTGTAGGAACTAATATAAATAATCTGAATGTAACATTTAAGTTACATTTGCCTGAATGAAAGTAAGAAAGGTTATTGCATACAAACAATACTTCGAGAACTTCTTACTACAACAACCAACAAAGGTTCAGGATAAGATATTTAAGATAATTGAAGCAATAGAAACCTTGGAAAGAGTTCCTGCAAATTATCTAAAGTCGCTGGTTGGTATAAAAGATTTATATGAGGTAAGGATACAATTGGGGTCTAATATATGGCGCGTATTTTGTTTTTTTGATGAAGATAAACTAGTGATCCTTCTGAATGGTTTTCAGAAAAAGACACAGAAAACACCAAAGGATGAAATTAGTAAAGCCGAAAAGTTGATGAAGGAATACTTTAAAGAAAAAAATAGTAATAATGGAAACTAAAAGTTGGACTGAAATTAAAGATACTGTTTATGGTACTAGAGGAATAGCTAGACGTGATAATCTGGACAGGGATTTTGAAAGCTTTAAAATTGGCTTGCAATTAAAGAAAGCCAGGGAAGAAAAAAAACTTACACAAGCAGAACTAGCAAAAATGCTTGAGAAAAAGCGTGAATTTATTTCACGGATAGAGAACAATAATAGTAACCTTACCCTTAAAACACTATTTGAAATAGTAGAAAAAGGGCTGGGTGGCAAAGTAAATATTCAGATTGAAATTGGGTAGCATATTTAAGATATTCCTGCTAGTCCTAGTCACTCGCGGCTAGTGAACGTCTTTGGCGTGTTGAGGTGCAATACGTGGGTTGAGTATATTGTAGTAGATATTTTATTGCAGCGAAGAAAGACAGACGGATGCTGTAGGGCAAGTGAGTGAGTCAGGCTGATTTGACGAACTCTGGCGGGGGATGAACGAGAAAAAAGCTTTTTTTAGTTTTTATTGCGGCTATGTATATTTTTATATGCGGCAAGTTTGTTGCAGTGATCAATATAATTATAATTATTAAGCGTAATCTCTTCACTTATCCCTTCAAGTGTTTTCGCTATTTTTAGGGTAGCTTCATCAATAAAGGTTTTGGTGGCATCTGGAGCCGCTACAGCAACCTGATATTCCAAAAACTCCCTCATGTAATCGTTAAACCTGTAGCTAAGTGACATTGTTGTTGTTTGATAGGCTGTTTGTTCGTGGATCAAAACACCCATTTGCTTTAACAATGTACGTATATCTTTTAGTTTGGGGTCGGCTAATGAAAGCACATCTTTATTATCTAACCAAAAACCAAATTCTGTCGTCAATGTGTTAAAGAGCATCTCGCAATCTTGATTAAAAACATTTAATTCATGCATTCCATCGGTGGTAATCTTTACCATCTCAAAAGTCTGTTTCAATAGTCGGGCATATTCTTTAGCCTGTTTTTTGTTTAACATAATCCCGCAATATACCAATATATCAGATGTTGGTAACTAATGATTATTGAATTCGGGGAAGTGTGGGCTAAATCTAATGCCCCCGCTAGTCACTCGCTACAATCTACAAGGGCTACCGCAGATGTCCTCACGTGTGGGTTCGCTAAGGTTACTTTCCAATGTTTTGTAACCTCATTTCTTTAGTTAGCTATTTATTATGGAGAACCTACTTTGAATTTACTTGCGGTAGACGAGAAGATTGTAGCTGGTTGGGGTAAACGCAATCTAGGCTACTCACTTCTATTTTGTAAAGTACTGCTCGAAAATCTTGAAGTTGGGTTATTAATCGCTTCATTCCATACCTTTGAAAAGAATAAAATAAAACAACAAGAATGAACCTTCAATATAATTACGATAATACAGGTAACCCAATTGGTGTATTTATTCCTATTGATGAATGGAATAAGTTAAAAAACAAATACAAAGAACTGGCACAAGAAGAACTTCCATTATGGCAAGAAGATATTCTTAACAAACGGTTAGAGTTGCTGGCAAATAATCCTACAGAGGTTTGTAGTCTGGATAGTTTTTTAACCGAGATAGAAGCGTTCACTAATGAAAACTTATAAGGTTGTGGTGCTTAACATAGCCAAAGTGGATGTAAAAGAAGCTCATAAATGGTATGATACGCAACTAATAGGTTTGGGCAATAGATTTGCAGATGACATGAAAACTACTTTACTTGAAGTAGCAAATAACCCTACTTCATTTGCAATACGAAGACTAAACTTAAGATTGGCTAACTTTAAAACATTCCCTTATGCAGCCCATTTCTTTATAAATAGTGAAAATGATACTGTATTTATCATTGCTATATTGCACACAAAGAGACATCCTGACACATCTTCTAATCGATAACATATTACATATTGAATACGGTCAACAACCATTTGAGGGTAGTTGACCGTTTACATAAACGCTCCGAATGCTCAAACTTAAACTCTACTTCAAACAATGGTCACTCAAAAAGAAAACCTTGCTGGGTATTTCTATGGGATTGCTGTTGTGGTTTTGTTTGTTACTTCCTTCTAAGTTATTCAACGCACCCACTTCTTTTGTCATCACCGATAGTAAAGGCAATCTCCTCAATGCCTGTATTGCGGCTGATGGTCAGTGGCGGTTTCCTTATAATGGCGATGTGCCAGATAAGTTTGCTCAGTGTATTACTACTTTTGAGGATAAACGCTTTTACTACCATCCCGGCGTAGATCCAATAGCAATGTGCCGGGCTGTCTGGCAAAATAGCCGCAATAAACGAACGGTGAGTGGTGGCAGTACCCTTACCATGCAAACGGTTAGGCTGTTTAAAACACATGTACGTAGAAGCCTCTGGAATAAATTATCCGAAAGCATTATAGCTATCAGGCTCGAGTGTAATTATAGAAAGAAGTCGATATTGGCATTATATGCTTCTAATGCGCCTTTTGGTAGCAATGTGGTAGGGTTGGATGCTGCAGCTTGGCGTTACTTTGGGCGGGATGCCCACCAGCTTAGTTGGGGCGAGATGGCAGCATTGGCCGTATTGCCAAATGCGCCTGCCTTGGTGCATCCGGGAAAGAATAGGGAGACTTTATTGCGCAAGCGAAATGAATTAATTGATAAGCTTCTGGCAAATAAAACCATCGATAAAACAACCGCTTACTTAGCCAAACTGGAGCCTTTACCCGGAGAACCGAAGATATTGCCACAATTTGCACCTCATTTGTTGGAAAGGTTTAAGAAAGAATATCTTACAATTAGTAGGGCAGAAGGTGTGAGTACCAGTATCAGGACAACAATAGATGGTAGCCTGCAACAGACCATCAATAACATTATTCTACAACACCATGAGCAACTGAAAGGCAACCAGATTAACAATGCCGCTGCAATGGTGGTAGAGATAGAAACGGGGAATATACTGGCATATATTGGGAATGTGTCTGAACCTACCAACCCTGAAATGGAGAGTAATGTTGATGTGTTGAGTTCGGTACGTAGCCCGGGTAGTACCTTAAAACCATTACTATTTGCCAGCTTATTAACGGAAGGAACGTTATTGCCACGGCAATTAGTGCCCGATATTCCCACACAGATTGGCGGATATACACCACAAAATTTCGACCTTACTTATGATGGGGCCGTACCCGCCAACAAGGCATTGAGCCGAAGCCTGAATATTCCTGCTGTGCGCCTGTTGCAACAATATAAATACCAGCGGTTTTATGAAGTACTTAAACAATGTGGCATTACTACCCTCACTCGTCCAGCCGACTTTTATGGTATGAGTATGATATTGGGTGGATGTGAAATATCCCCTTTTGAGTTGGCAGGCGTGTATAGCAGCATGGCAAGAATGTATAATCATGAAGCAAAAAACAGAGGAGCATGGAATGAGGAAGATTGGTTTATGCCGCATTATGCGCTTTCCGTTGACCGTGATCCGTTAACCGCCAACCGTTTACCGTCAACCGATGACCATAGCAAAGAACTCGCTTCGGTTAACGGTAATCGGTCAACGGTAAACGGACAACCTCTCTTCAACTATCCTGCCCTTTGGCACACGTTCAACGCGATGAATGAAGTAATGCGTCCCGGCGAAGAAGGCTTGTGGAATTTGTTTTCATCGGCACAAAGAATTGCTTGGAAAACAGGTACTAGCTTTGGTTTCAGAGATGGTTGGGCTGTAGGACTTACGCCTAAATATGGTGTGGTAGTATGGGTAGGCAATACTACAGGAGTGGGAAGGCCAGAGCTTACGGGCATTAATACCGCAGGGCCAATCTTATTCGATATATTTAGGGTATTGCCTAAGAGTGTTTGGTTTCAACCACCCAATACGGGCTTTAACTATATAGCCGTTTGCAGGCAATCTGGCTACAAGGCATCTGTTGATTGTAGTGCTACTGACACTATAATGGTATCGGAATCTGCCAAGAATGCGCCCGTTTGTCCTTATTGCAGAAAGATTAATCTGGATAAGACAGGAACTTATCGCGTAAATGATAATTGCGAAAGTCCTTCGAATATGCAGCATCCTTCTTGGTTTGTGTTGCCTCCTACCATAGAATATTACTACCGCGAAAAGCATCCAGACTATAAACTATTGCCTCCATACAAAAATGGATGTACAATTGGGGCTGCTAGGGCATTAGATGTTATTTATCCTGAAGAGGATGCTAAAATTTATGTACCTATTGAAGCAAGCGGAGAAAAAGGGAAGACCGTATTTACAGCTACTCATCGGAATAATATGGCAAAGCTATTCTGGCATTTGGATAATAACTTTATGGGCACCACCCAACAGTTTCACCAATTGTCACTCAATCCTGCTCAAGGAAAACATACCCTTACCGTAATTGATGAAGATGGGAATGCCATTACTCGGAAATTTGAGATTTTAGCCAAGTAGAAATAAGTGTTTGATTCCAATAAATAGCAAGTTTATGTTTCTACCTAGAGCTTTTATTTTGATAGGTAAAGGTGGCTGAATAAGTTATATAATTGGTCTAATTTTAAGACAGAAGATTATCCTTCTCCAGCGCACTGCATATACAAAAAAATCATGTAATTGTAGTTTAATGAACATTTGATATTGAATAGTGGAACGGAATATGATTTACGGTATCCGTTTAAATTTTTTGTTCCTTACAATGGCAGTTAACGCGCTAAAATGTAAGTAATGTCCATTGGAGTTGTATTTCTTTTATATTTGGCTAGTTTATTAACGTAAAAATATAAAAGTATGATAGATCCTCGTTATCCCATTGGGAAATATGAATCAAAGGTATTTAGTATTGAACAGAAAGAAGATTGGTTAAATACAATAAAATCGCTGCCAGAGACTTTGAATAGTGCAGTCGCAGGGTTAGCGGAGGATCAATTACAGACACCTTATCGGGAAGGAGGTTGGACAGTTGTTCAATTAGTGCACCATATTGCAGATAGCCACATGAATGCCTATATCCGGTTCAAACTGGGACTTACAGAAGACAATCCATCCATTAAACCATACGAGGAAAAGGAATGGGCACTATTACCCGATAATCAAACGGTGCCAATCTCTGTTTCATTAACATTGTTAGAAGCAGTACATACCCGTTGGTCTGCGGCCATCAAAGATATAACCGAAGAACAATTACAGCGTACCGTCGTGCATCCCGAACATGGCAGTCAAATGACACTTTGGTTTCTATTGGGTATGTATGCGTGGCACAGTAAACATCATGTAGCACATATTACAACATTAAGAGAAAAAAACAATTGGTAAATATGCACGAACACAGAGACTTAACCTGGAAGAAATTATCATCCGAATACCTGCTGAAAGATACTTGGGCAACCATCCGTGTAGATGTTTGTGAAAAACCAGATGGTGTAATTGTTGAACCTTATTATGTATATGAATTCCCAGATTGGGTAACGGCATTGGCGTTTACCAAAGATGGAAAGATAATATTGGAAAAACAATACAGGCATGCTTTGAATGAAACAATTTATGAGATACCTGGTGGATGTGTTGATAAAAGTGATAAAGATTACGAAGCTGCTATTGCACGGGAACTTCTGGAGGAAACAGGTTATCAATTTGAAAAATTTGAATACTTAGGCAGAACGTCTGCCAATCCATCGACCAATACCAATATGATGCACATGTTTATTGCGTTTGAAGGCGAGTTGGTACAAGGTCAGGAATTGGATCATGGAGAAGATTTGGAAGTATTGTTTGTATCGATGGAAGAGTTATTGCAATTATTGGATAAGGGAGCTTTTGTGCAAGCTATGCATACCACTTGTATTTACGCGGCCCTTAAAAGAATGGGTAAATTGAAGATTTCGCTGTAGCAATAAATAGGTATCGTATAGGTAATAAGTATTTTTTTTTCTTTCTTCCCATTGGACCATTTAGAGATCTTGCTTCTTTGAGGCGAAAATCTAGTAACAAATTATTTACTACTATCTGTTATTTATATACCCAATCATTTGGATTTTACTACTTGTTTAATGAATACCCCTACTTTTATCGCGTCAAAAAAATACTATGATATATAATAAGGTAGTACGGAGTATTCAATACTTCTTTTTTATAGGGTTAGCAGTAACTACTTTTAGTTGTAAACATAAAAAAACCGATTTGGCCGGCGATACTCTTGTGAAAGTGAATGATTTCGTCGCCGCATTCGTTCCCCTTACCTTGCCTTACACGGTGGCTGATACCAACATCAATGCCTTTGCTGATACCCTAAAGATTGGTCATAAAGTATTGAGTCAGTTTATTCCTGATAGTGTTTTAGATGTATTAATAGATACTAAAGAGAAATATATTATTCATCCTGTAGGTCGAATTGAAAAAGAAAATGAGATTTATTTGTTGTTTAACGTTGTTCAACACGAGCAGGTTCAAGAGGTTGCAGTTGTATTTAATAAGCAAAACACTTTTTTGGCTGCCAAAGTATTATTGAGTAATGATGCAGATGAAGATGGATACATTCACTCTTTATCAATTAATAAAGAGCCAACTTTTACAGTTATTAAAGAGCGAATTAACAAAGAGACAAAACAATTGCAGTTTACAAAAGTCGGATGGGTATATAATACCGCAGGAGTTTTTATGGTGGTGGTAAATGACACAAATGAGGATCCTAAGAAAGTGGGTATAGTGTTGAACCCCATTGATACATTGCCTAGAAAGAATAAATTGAGTGGGGAATATGCAACTGATAAGCAGAATTTTATGAGCATTCGTGATGGGAAAGATGCCAATACCTATATGTTCTTTATTCATTTTGAAAAGAAAGATGGCGCTTGTGTGGGTGAGCTGAAAGGACAAATGAAAATGGTGGATGCGGCAACGGGTATCTACAGCCAGGCTGGTGACCCGTGCATTATAGATTTCAACTTTGAAGGCAATGAAGTAACCTTGAAAGAAAAGGGTAGTTGTGGCAATAGAAGAGGGATGGACTGTTACTTCGACGATACTTTCATAAAAAGAAAAGAAGCCAAAAAGGGCAAGAATAATAAAAAATAACTTTTTCTTAGTAGCTTTCTGCAAAGATTTTAGAATCGAAGGCAATAATTAGTTGGAAGTTTAGGGTGTATTTTTTTGCTAGTCTCTTATAGTAAAAGTTAACATTAAGGTAACATAAGGCTTCTATGTTTGCGCTATAAACAATAACTTTTATTATGAAGAAAAATTTGATTCTTGTATTTCAAGCTATCATTTTCGTTTGCTTTTCAGTGTACAGTTTTGCACAAGAAACAACTGCTACATTGGGTGGTCAGGTTAAAGACAGTAAAGGTACATTACTTAGTGGCGTAACGGTAGTTGTAAAACACATTCCTACTGGAGCAACAACTTCAACCCAAACTAATAACAAGGGTAGCTTCTATGTGTCTAACCTTCAGTCTGGTGGTCCTTATGATGTAACTTTTAGCCACATTGGTTTAAAGACAGAAGAAAAAAGTGATTATAACCTTTCTCTAGGTTCTAATTCCTTGAACATGCGTTTAGTAGAAAGTACAGCTACATTAAGTGAGGTAGTTGTGAAAAGTAAAGGTGGTGGGTTAAGAACTGGTGCAGGTATTCAGATTGGTCAAAATCAAATTAAGACCATGCCTGCAATCAACAGAAGTTTACAAGACATTACACGTTTAACACCACAAAGCAATAATAACTCCTTTGGGGGCACTAATTTCCGTTATAATAATGTAACCGTTGATGGTGCCATTAATAATGATGCTATTGGTTTTAGTCCTTCAATTGGCGGTCAGACTGCCGTTTCTGGTCAACCAGGTAGTAGTACTCGTACTGCACCATTTTCATTAGATGCGATACAAGATGTACAAGTTTATTTAACTCCTTATGATGTAAAGATTGGGAACTTTTTAGGGGGTAGCGTAAATGCGGTTACACGAGGTGGTACTAATACTGTTGCTGGTTCTTTTTATACTTATGGGTCATTACCAGCATTGATTGGGCCAAATAATATCCCATCTGAAGTAGGTGGTGATAAGAGTTCAGAGCCATCTAGCTTTTATAATTTTCAAGCAGGTGCACGTGTAGGTTTTCCAATCATAAAAGACAAATTGTTCTTCTTTTCTAATGAAGAAATTACACGTCGTGTAGATCCAGTAGTTGGTGGTGCTGGTACTGTTCCTGGATTAATAACTGCTGCCCAAGCTTATAGTGTTGATTCTACTATGCAAGCATGGGGCGCAGGAAGTGCTGGTGCTTTTGGTAACACAACAAAATATTCTAACTCTAATAAGTTTTTCAATCGTTTAGATTGGGTTATCAACGACAAGAATAAATTGTCTCTTAGAAATAACACCGTAACTTCTGAAGCAACAACTTTGGAGCGTGATAACAAAACTTTCCGTTTTGGTGGTATTGACTACAAACAAACAAATAACCACACTTCTACTGTTGCTGAATTGAAAACAAGGCTCTCTAGTACAGTATCCAATAGTGTAGTGGTTGGTTACTCGGCTATTCATGATAGCAGAAACCCGCTTTCTAATCCTTCAATACCTCAAATAGAAATTGCTGCTTCAAATGGTGGAACCATCTTCTTGGGTACTGACCGTGAAGGTTCTATTTTTGATATGAAACAAAAAACCTTTGAGTTTACAGATAATGTTAGTATAGCTAAAGGAAATAATACGATTACTTTGGGTACACACAATGAGTTATATGACATTACTTATGGTTTTGTGAATAGTTGGAATGGTCGTGTTGCATACAGCAGTGTAAATGATTTCTTAAATAATAACCCTAACCGTGTTCGTACAAACTACAACTATACAGACAACACTAGAGCTGGTATTATGGCAAACCCACCAGCTAAGTTCAAAGTAAATATGTATAGTGCTTATGCAGAAGATGAAATCCGTTTGGGTAAATTAAAAATTACTCCTGGTATACGTTTCGATATCGCAGATATGCCAAACAAGCAACCATTGAGCGTGAAAACTACAGGTGCTGCTTTTGATACTGCACATTATGGTACAACTTATAATTATACACAACCTAGAAACATTCAAAACAAGTTCTTGGGTAACGTTGAAATATCTCCTCGTATTGGATTTAACTACGATTTAAAAGGTGACCAAAGTATTATCATAAGAGGTGGTACTGGTATATTCACTGGTCGTATTCCTTTTGCATGGTTAGGTTATGCTTACTACAACAACGGTGTTACGTATGGTGCTTACGACCAAAAGAGCAGCTCTAAAAAATTTGTTGTAGGTACTAACCCAATCAAAGACGCAATTAGCAGCAATATAGGTGAAGAAAATTTTGCGAAATTAAATGGTGCTAACACGAGTTCTACGGGTGCTACCCAAGTTGACATGATAGACAACAACTTTAAAATGCCAGAAGCATGGAGAAGTAGCTTAGCAGTAGATTATACAACACCAAACAAATGGAAATTTACTTTGGAAGGTATTTATACCAAAGTTTTAGAAGATTTAAAATTCCAACAAGTTAACTATGTAGATAATCCTACTTATTGGTTAAATGATACTAAACACCAACAACCTATTTATTCTGGGAATAAGATAAACAGCAATTTTACCAATGCTTATTTATTGTCTAACACAACAGAAGGTTATCGTTATAACATAACAGCACAAGTTAGCAAAATATTCGATTTTGGGTTAACTTCAACAGTAGCATATACTTTTGGCCATTCAAAGGATATTGCAAATGGTATTCGTAACTCAATGGAATCAAACTGGCAGTTAAATCCTGCTTTAAGCCCTAACAATCCTGGCTTAGCTAATTCAAACTTCGATATTCGTAACAGGATAGTTTCTACCTGGAATTACCGATTATCTTCAGCTAAAGGTAAATATATACACAACTTCACTATGTTCTTCAGTGCAGCTTCTGGTAATCCTTACTCTTTTGGAATCATAGCTGCATACGATGGTACTGGTCAACAAACAAGTTTAGTATATATTCCTACTAAGGCTGAAATGTCAAGTTTCTTTGCTTCTGATGTCACTTCCCAAGGTCAAGCTGTTGCATTTAATAACTATATTGATGCAAACAAATACTTAAGTTCTCGTCGTGGTCAATATACTGAGCGTAATGGTGCACGTACCCCTTGGAATAATCAATTAGATTTCCGTTATGCACTAGATGTTAACTTTAAAGTAAATGGTAAGCCACGTAGTTTCACTTTTACATATGACATAGTTAATCTATCAAACTTGCTTAACAGCAATTGGGGTTATTATTATTATTCACCAGACACTTACAACTCAATGTCTGCAGTTGGTTTGAAAATAGCCAAGAATGGTTCTCCAACAGCCAATCCTGTTTATTCTTGGACAGATCCTGGAACTCCTTATGCAATAGATCAATTTGCATCTCGTTACCAAATGCAAATGGGTTTAAGATATACTTTCTAGTTTTAGATAAACTTCTAATTCTAACCAATTTAAAAGTCCCGACAGTAATCAACTGTCGGGGCTTTTTGTTTTATTTAATTCCTTCTTTAAATAAAATCATTGTCATGAAATTAAAACAAAAGAACCTCAATAAATACGGGATGGGGCAGGACAGTTGTTGATACGCTTGCCCTACTTTCGCATAAATTTAAATTATAGTATTTCAAGCCATGTAAGTAAGCCTGAAATCGTTTTAATGCTTGTTAAATATGAAAAAATTGTTGTTCCTCTGTGTGTTCTGCCTGCTTAGTATTACCATTCTGCTAGCTCAAAATCGAGAAATTAAAGGTATTGTAACCGATGCTAAAGGTAGTCCCTTAGAAGGTGCTGGTGTTGTGGTTAAGGGTACTGGTAAAGGTGTTAAAACAAATGTCAGAGGAGAATTTACCCTCAATACAACTGTGGGAAATAATCCTGTGAGCCTTAATGTTAGCTATGTAGGCTATAAAACCCAGTCGGTTGTGGCAAAAAAGAACGAATTAATTACCGTTAAACTAGAACAAAGTCTGGATAATAACCAAGAAGAAGTAGTGGTTATTGGATATCAGTCTATTAAAAGAAAAGATATTGCCGGTTCTGTTTCCTCTATTGGTGCAAGAGATTTAAAGGATGTAGTTGTGAATTCTGCAGAAGAAGCAATTACTGGTAAATTAGCAGGTGTGCAGGTAACTACTTCCGAAGGTGCACCAGGCTCGCAGGTGCAAATTCAGATTCGAGGAGGTGGTTCTATCACACAAAGTAATGCCCCGCTATATGTAATAGATGGAATAGAATCTGAAGAAGGCCTTTCTTTGATTGCTCCTCAGGATATTGAATCTATAGATGTATTAAAGGATGCTGCTGCAACCGCTATTTATGGTGCAAGAGGTGCCAATGGGGTAGTTGTTGTAACTACAAAAAGTGGGAAGAACTTACAAGGAAAGACTGTAGTAAGCTACAACGGAACTTTTGGAGTAAATAAATTACGAAATGAGTTGGGCGTGATGGATCCTTACAACTTTATGTTGTATCAGTATGAAAGAGGGAAATATGCCAATGACTCTAGTGGCATCTCTCCTTATGGCAACAGTTGGGATACTGTACAGAAATATAAGAGCGTTCCAAACTTTGATTGGCAGCATAAAATGTTTGGGAGAAATGCGTTACAACAAACACATAACGTAAGTCTGTCGGGCGGAAACCAACAAACACAGTATTACTTAAGCTTTACTGATAATTCTCAAGATGGAATCTTTCTCAATTCCGAGTACAATAGAAAATTAGTAACATTTAAACTTGATCATAAAGTAAATGATAAGGTTAAAATAGGTTTCAATGTACGTTATAACCATCAAGTAATAGATGGCAGTGGAACAACAGATCCAAATGGCGACCAATCATTTAGCTTTTTACGCCAGGTAATCCGTTACAGACCTTTCCTGAGACCGGGCGAAACCGTAGATGGTTATGACCCTAACCTCGATGCTGCAACTAGTGCCAACGGATTATTTCTATTAAATCCAGTTTTGTTAGATAACCAACTTTACCGTAATAATGTAACCGATAATATTGTTTTGAGTGCCTACCTAAACTATCAGTTAACTGGTCATATAGCCTTTAGGACAACGTTTGGGTATGACATTAACGATTTGCAACAAAACGCATTCAATGATACTATCACACCATGGGCACAAAGATTTAATGGTAAAATGCCAGGCGCTTCTATTAACAGGGATAAGAAAACGATAGTAAACAATTCAAACGTATTTACTTACTCCAATTCGAATCCTTTAACTGGTTTCGTTCCTAGGAATCAGTTTACCATACTATTTGGAGAAGAAACGTATCAAAATGTTGAGAATGTCAATATGATAACAACTTATTTTATGCCTAAAGGTATCACTCCACAGCAGGCATTGGAAAATATGAATTTATCCTTACCGCCTGTAAAGTTCTATCCAACCTCAAAACAAATTCCCAATAATATCTTATCCTTCTTTACAAGTGCAAAGTATAATCTAGATAAAAAATATGTGTTTACAGCAAGCGTACGTGCCGATGGTGCTAGTGTGTTTAGTCCGTCAAAGCATTGGGCAGTATTTCCATCAGGTTCAGCAACCTGGTTAATTAGCAAAGAACGCTATATGGACAAGTTTAACCAATATGTATCCGACCTTAAAATAAGGGCATCTGCCGGTGTAGTAGGTAATTATCATATACCTCCTTTCTTGTATGGAACATTCTACACCGGTTCAGACCCTGCTTCTGGATATTCTTTAAATGATTTATTAAACCCCGGACTAAATGTAGCTGAACTAGCAAATCCTGAACTACAATGGGAATCTACTCTTTCCAGAGATTTAGGGTTAGACTTTGGGTTGTTAAGAAACAAATTA
>CAISCV010000089.1 GCA_903883945.1 uncultured Chitinophagaceae bacterium
AGCAGGTATCCATGTTTATAAAATGCTGTTTGTAATGTCCGAATCAAGTAATACTTTTTATTTATGAGCCAAATAAGCTATCATTAATTTTGAAATTCGCTTTGGTCTTTCACAAAATCTTCGCTTCATTTCGAATGGTTTAACAGACAAGCCTGAAATAAATAAGTATGACATATTATTAGTTTAAACGACCCTAAGTCCTGTGAGCGTCATGTCGACGATAGGAGACATCTCATCGAAAATAATCCACTTCAATGTAACGAAAGGAGAAATCTCCCCGAAACATTTTAACCAATTAACAAATATGACATCTTCTCAATTAAAAAGAGATTTATCCTATCGTCGAAATGACGTTCCAAAGAGGAGAAATGTTTCTAATAATACAGGGGATTGCCACAAAAGGTCTTTATTTAAATCTCACTTCCAACAACAACGCCTTTAGCCCCTCACTTCCCTTCCGTTCTCCGCCTCTTTACTTCATTCCAGATATCATCCATTTCTGTTAGCGTTAAATCTGCCAGGTTAGTGCCTCTTTCTGCTGCAATCACTTCCATCTGTTGAAACCTGTTGATAAACTTCAGGTTCGTTTTCTCCAGAACCCCCTCTGCATCTATCTTCAAAAACCGTGCATAGTTAATCAAGCTAAACAAAACATCCCCAAATTCCTCTTCTATATGTGCTTTATCGTCTTCGGCAATCGCTTCATGCAATTCCCCTATCTCCTCTTCCACTTTCTTCCACACATCTTCTTTATTTTCCCACTCAAACCCTACCTGCATGGCTTTTTCTTGAATTCTTGTTGCCTTTACCATCGATGGCAACGACTTAGGCACCCCTTCCAGCACACTCTTCTTGCCTTTTCCTTCCTTTAGTTTCAGTTGTTCCCAGTTGCGCTTTACGTCTTCTTCATCGTTTACGGTTACATCGCCATAAATGTGAGGGTGCCGGTGAATCAGCTTCTTACAAATGCCTTCCAATACGTCGTTTAATGTAAACTGCCCTTGTTCTTCGCCTATTTTACTGTAAAAAACGAGGTGCAGCATCACGTCGCCTAGTTCTTCTTTGATGCCTTGCCAGTCTTCGGCGGTGATAGCGTCGGTTAGTTCGTACGTTTCCTCAATAGTTAGGGGGCGTAGTGTATGGATGGTTTGTTTTTTATCCCAAGGGCACTTTTCCCTTAGGTCATCCATTATTTTTACTAGTTGTTTGAAGCTGTCCATGGTGGTGAGTAGTGAGTGTTGAGTGGTGAGTGGTCAGTTGTGAGTTGTGAGTGATGAAAAACAGAGAGCAAACTGTTGACAATTGGTTGATTGTGGTAAAGCCTATGCTTGATTATGAATACAAAATAAATATACCTATTCCCACTCATCTCTTAGTCTTTTTTGTTCTGCAAGGGCATCGCCTTTCCATTGCATTTTACCAACTAAGTCGGAGAAATCATAATTCTTTTTATTTCCAACATCAGAAATTAAGGGTCGTATGATTACTTCTAATTCCTTATTTGCATATTCTTCAGGAATGGCAATGGTAATACTGCCATTTTTAGGTCTAACTAATTGTCTTAATGCTTGCATAAAACGAAGTTACAGTTTATTTAGAGAATGAGGTGTTTAGTTATATGTGATGAAAAGTAATAAAGTCGTAAGTGGTAAGTAATAAGTTGTTGAAAAATAAGAATTTCATGATTTAAATTTAAAATCTATTCTTAATTGTATCGTTTTGCATAAACCATCTTTCTTTTTTTAACCAGCAATTTGATTTAGGAAGAGTATTTAAATGGATAAATGTTGCTGTCTGGTATTTCCTATTTACAGAATCATTCTCCCATGCTCGCATATCCTGTGCAGATCTATTGTCAATAGGTTTACGGTTAATTTGTATGATAGTATTCTTATCTAAAATTTTAAATTCTTCCTGCCATGCAGTCCAACTATCATTTAGTGAGTGTTGTTGTTGGATATATTGGGTTATTATTGTGTCACCAGATAACTTATAACTTCCCCAACATCCATATAATAGTTCTCCTGCTTTTTTAGATGAATCCTTATTAACTCGTTCTATGCTTTGTTCCATACATTCTGGTTTATAACATTGAGTTGTCCCCATATTCCATAAAAACATTCCATCATAAAAGAAAACATAGTTCATATAAAATGTATCATAAACTACTATATAATCAGATGAAAATAGCTTTCCTTTTATAAATCGATGATTAGGATTAATTTCTTGATAGGAGTAATAGCCATTTATGTTTATTAGGCTATCGAGACCACCGGTACCATGAGGATACTTTATTGTATAGTGTTGTTGTATGTATTTTGGCACCTTAAAAGTTGTACAAGAAAGGAAAAACAAAAAGGAAAAAAATATGATAATGGTTATTAAACGATATTTTCTATCCATTTTAATATAAATAAGTTGATATTTCTAATAAACAAATCTACTTTCTTTCTTCGAGCAACTCTTGAATCCCCCAGCAAGTAAAGATAATTATCCATCCATCACAAAAAATAATCATTCTTTATTAAATCAAGAAAGGTTTCACTATTAGCGAAGCCTTCCTTAAGCCAATCCTATTATTCGGCATCAAAATTACCCTTAATTACTGCTTAATAAGTGCCGTTAGGTACAACATATTGGTAGCAAATAATGAATAAGATAGCGTAAAGTCCCTTTTGGGACGATATATTGGTACACCTTTCATTCAAACCAACCATTTATTGCCTTTTATGCACGTATAGACAAGGCATTGCCTTGTCTATACACATTCGGTTGTCGGTTTCTACGAATATTTTGTACCTAACAGTACCGAAACCGTTCAATTTACTCCATTAAGTCTCCTTAATCCCCCTACTTCATTCTCAAACTGACCTTATTCTTACATAGACCTATCCATTACTTACACAAACTAAGTCAAATCTTACACAGACTTAGTCGATTCTTACACAGATTGACCATATTCTTACACAAAAAAGCCAAAATCCTGTCGAAAAAGGGTTGTTTTATGTAAGAATTAGCTTGGTTTATGTAAGATTTAAACAATTTTGTGTAAGAATCAGCTTGGTTTGTGTAAGTAATGGATAGATATATGTAAGGAATGGGTTAGTCTATGTAAGAATTAAGTCATTTTGTGTAATAACAGGGGAAGAAAGCACAAATAATTACACGGGACTGAACAAAAAAGTGCCGAAATCGGTACCTGAAGGATTACTTACCGAGAAAATACTGTATCCCTTGGTAAGAATAAGGTCTGCACCAGCTTTTAGCAACAAAGGAATCCCTACAATGAGCTTTCCTTTGTATACATTTAGATCTTTCGTGCCTAAATTAGAAATAACACTACCCACTTTTGCCCTGAAAGCCAATCTATTTTTACCAATACCTAATTCTATGATGCGTTCTTTTACTATTTTAACGGTAGTTACGATATCAAAACCATAATCGCAGAGCGATTTTGTGTTATCTGGACTGAGTGCCATCAATGAAGCACCAATGGGGTACGTGTCAGTTAAGGATTTTGCAAATTTTTTATCTCTTTTACCAGAAAAAACTGCTGCTTGACTTTTAACATCCTTAAAATCATTATGTCGGATTACTGCCAAAGCCCCATTACTTGCATCCGTTTCCAAATTGATTGTATTTTGGGTCAGAAATGGTAACAACGGATTGGACAAATCGGTATAACTATCGCTCTTTTTCTTCAACTGAGTCAATATTTGCACTCTATTTTGTGTTCCAGAAGCATAACTTATCTTACCAGAAATAGTAATGGTACCACCCCAAGCTACAATTTCTTTGTAGTTGGTACTGTAATACTTTTTCAAGAACTGAAATGCGCCTCTAAGGTGTTTCATTATGGGTTTCATCAATAGATTTCGCTTTTCCAGAAGGTCTTCACTGTTCTTTTTAGCAGCCAAAAACAGGGTATTGTATTCAGTGGCTTTTGCACAATCTAGGGCGTCCTTTTCTAAGTCAATATCATTATGCAAAAGCATATCTTTTAATGGACTATCGTCCCCATCTTCGTCTACTTTCTTTTTTATAGCAAGAAAAAGAACCATTTGACCAGTAAAATCGGTGGGATAATTGATGTGCGACATATTGTTTGATTGATAATGAGCATAAAAGGCACTCCTAAAGGCTCACAAGCTACGACTTAACAAGCACAAACCATAGAATGAAGCCGGTATTTTTGCCTTCTTTAAAACATTTAATCTAATTGTTAAATATTTACTGCATCTTTGCACTGTTGTAAAAGGAACAATCCGTAAGTTTCTTAACAATTAAACACGCTTTTGCGCATTACTATTTTCGCTTGGGTTATCATTGAACCTATTATTACGCTCTTCTCCGCGAATAAAGATGATACACACCTACCCAGCTTCCATAAGATGATCTCTAGCAACTTTTTAATCGGCAATACTATGTCCCTGAACGGACTGCTGTTGCCTTAATTCATTAATAATGACATTTAACGAAATGGGACTTATCAGTCCTATCTTACAAGCGCTTCAAACAGAAGGCTACACAACACCTACCCCTATTCAGGCGCAAGCAATTCCGCAAATTCTAGCAGGAAAAGACTTACTAGGTTGCGCACAAACAGGAACAGGCAAAACGGCTGCATTCGCCATTCCTATTCTCCAATTGTTGGAACAACACCGTTTGGAAGAACATAAAAAAGGAAGCAACAACAATGGTATTAAAGTATTGATATTGACGCCTACCAGAGAATTGGCCATTCAGATCGATGAAAGCTTTGGTGCTTATGGCAAAAACCTAAGAAATAGACACACTGTAATATTTGGTGGCGTTAATCAACATAGCCAGGTTTTGTCATTGCAAAGAGGACTTGACATTGTGATTGCCACACCGGGAAGATTACTAGACTTAATGAACCAAGGTTATGTGCACCTGAATCATTTAACCACTTTTGTATTGGATGAAGCAGACCGTATGCTGGATATGGGCTTCGTAAACGATGTAAAACGCATCATTACAAAAATCCCTGCTAAAAGACAAACACTGTTCTTTTCGGCTACGATGCCAAACGACATTCAACAGTTGGCAAACAGTATCTTGACAGACCCTGCCATTGTACAAGTATCTCCTGTATCTTCTACAGCAGACACCATACAACAAAAACTGTTTTATGTAGATAAGAATAATAAAAAAGATTTGTTGTTTCACCTACTAAAAGACCCTGCCATTAATAGTGCATTGGTTTTTACCCGTACCAAACATGGTGCAAACAAAGTAGCTGAACATTTGGTGCGAATGGGTATTGAAACTCAAGCGATACACGGAAATAAATCACAGAATGCACGTCAGGAGGCGTTGAATAACTTTAAAAGTGGCAGAAACCGTGTGCTTGTTGCTACAGATATCGCCTCTAGAGGTATTGATATTGATGAGCTATCTCATGTTATCAACTTCGAATTGCCTAATATACCCGAAACGTATGTACACCGAATTGGTCGTACAGGTCGTGCAGGGTTTAATGGTATTGCGTTTTCCTTTTGTGATCCCGAAGAAAAAGAGTTTTTGAGGGATATTCATAAAGTAATTGGCAAACAAATACCTATTGAAAGCGGACATCCGTTTGCAATGGATCCTGCTACACCATCTGTTCCCCCTCCAAAGCAAAACAATAACCAACCTTTTAGAAGCGGTGGTTACAACAGAAATAATACAAGTAACAGCGGCAACAGAAGTACCAACAACAGCAACAGCAATAACAGCAATAGCAGAAGGAGATATTAGATGGTAGTTATGAGTTACAAGTGGTTAGTAGTTATTGATAAGTTATCAATAACTACTAACCACTTTCTATAAAAACAAGAAATTAATAAGTGTTTACGGCTCAAACTCACACCAACAAATATCTATCAAGGCTTCATCACGGCTTTGGGCTTTTTCTCGTTACCATTAGGTAAAGCCGCATTTGGTTTGTTGCTAACCGGAAGCTTTGACTTAGGTTTATGAACAGGAGTCGTGTCGTCGTTATTGGCAGGAAGCTGTGACTCTGTAGGAATATTATTCTCTGGTTTAATATCTTTTGGAATAACACCACCATAGTCGCTAGAGGTTCCATTGCCTACATCTTCGCCTTCCGCACCTAAAGTAGGAGCAATGTTATTAATTTCATCGAAATGAATATCTTCTTTCATTACTTCAGGTTTTACGAAGCTTGCATTCGGATCAATACCAATAATGTTGCGATCGTTTTGAACCTTCTCATAGAAGTATGCCCATATAGGCATTGCAGCTTCTGAACCCTGACCTAATGTGGTAGATTTGATACGGATAAAACGATCATCGTTACCCACCCAGGCACCACAAAGCAATTGCGGGGTATAACCAATAAACCATGCATCGCTATTGTCATTGGTAGTTCCTGTTTTACCAGCAATCTCTCCGTGTACATCGTAATTAGCAATTCCTCTACCGGTACCAAACTGCATAACACCTTGCATCATTTTGATAACAGAATAAGCAGTTACATCACTGATAACTTCTTTACGTTGTGGTAGGAAGTTCTGTAGCGTATTGCCATTTTTATCTTCTATCCTTGAAATGAATATTGGTTTTACATTAAATCCTCTACCAGGAAACATACTGTAAGCCTGCATCATCTCGAACAATGAAATTTCACAAGCCCCTAATGCAATAGAAGGGTTAGGATCAATCTTGGTTTGAAGCCCACACTTATTATTTAGGAAGTCTACAAAACGTTTTGCAGAGTTATTGCCTACATTGTCCAATTGCTTCATAATATAAGCGGTTGCACAATTCTTAGACCTTGCCAACGCTTCTGCCATCTCCATAGATGCACCCGTACAAGATTTTGGAGTAGCAGGTACCATGCCATAAGCACCGAAATTCTGTTGCTGATCCTGAACAATTGTATTGGGTGTAAACCCTGCTTCTTCGATTGCAAGACTGTATAACAAAGGCTTCATGGTAGAGCCTACTTGCCTTTTGGTATTAAAGTTTACGTGGTCGTATTTAAAGGTCTTAAAGTCTATTCCTCCAACCCATGCCCTTACTTCGCCACTTGCTGCATCCATTGCCATAAACCCACTCTCCATCATTTGTCGGTGGTATTTGATGGAATCTAATGGCGACATAATAGTGTCGGTAGAACGTTTGCTGTTCCAAGCAAAGACTTTCATTCGTACAGGGATACTAAAGTTCTTGATGATATCTTCCTCCTTCATTCCTTTCTGCGTAAGATTTCTCCAACGATCACTTTGCCTCATTCCTGCTTGCAACACATTCTCGAAACCATTCCAAACGGTGCCATCTTTAATATAGGATTGCGCATTCATGATCTGTTGCATATAACTCATATGCTTTGCAACCGCTTCCTCTGCATATAACTGCATACGAGGATTGATGGTGGTATAAATCTTTAGACCATCTTTATATAAATCATAATTGTCGCCATTGCTTTTCTTGTGCTCTTTGCACCATCTCTTCATCTCTTCTCCAAGAATCATTCTGAAGTACGGCCCCAAGCCTGCGGTTTCATCAAGCTTCTTGTAATTCAATTCGATGGGTTTCATTTTAAGTTTAGCAGCTTCATCAGCAGCTAAGAAGTTATTACGCACCATCTGGTCTAAAACAACATTTCTTCTATCCAATGCTTTCTTAGGATTTACTCTTGGATTGTATAAGTTAGACCCCTTCAACATTCCAATAAGTACAGCCGCTTCTTCTACCGTTAACCGATCCGGTTCTTTCTGAAAGAAGGTTTTGGATGCGTTTCTGATACCATATACATTATCTCCAAAAGGAACAGTATTCAGATACAACGTTATAATTTCATCTTTGGTAAAGTTCTGCTCTAGCTTAATAGCAATAATGGCTTCTTTTAGTTTTTGTAAGGAACGGATTACCTTGTTTCTTTTGTAACTGGTAAAAAGATTTTTAGCCGTTTGCATAGTGATGGTGCTTGCTCCTCCTTGTTTTCCCAGAAAGACAAAGGCGCGCATCAGGGAGCGGCCATCAATACCACTGTGGTCATAAAAACGTTCATCTTCTGTTGCAACTAATGCATTTACTACAAACTTGCTGATGTCTTTATATTCTACGTTTACACGGTCTTCCAGATAGTATTTACCCATCAATGTACCATCTTGGGCATATACCTGTGTAGATTGTTTGGCTGTAGGATTCTCTAATTCCGCAATAGAAGGCATTTCTCCCAACAAACCAAAGTCTGCCATCAGAATGATAAGGAATATTAAACCAATAAACCCAAAGAATATCCTCCAGAACATCAATACCGAACGGCTCATACTTAAATTGTTAATCTTCTTTTTCACTTAAAATTTATTAGGTAGTGCTTTATGTAAAAACTTGTTATAACCATCTACATTTTTGTTTTCCTGTAATAATAGCAAATTCCTTTCATCTATAATACTATACCTGAATCTGCTTTTTGGTAGCCATGGAATGATGCTCTTAGATACATAAGGATTTATCTTCTGGATATAATCCATAGCAGCTTGTGCATTGCTGAACGGTCCAAAGTAAATGAAAGAATACCTATCATTAATCTTGTTAGAATAAATCTCGATATCGTCTTTAAAAGTTCGTTTATTAAACTTACTAAAGGCGTCGGTAGCATTGTTAATGAATACTTTCATCACATCATCTAAATGTAACGTAGCATAATGTGGTTCATTAGGTTCGTAGATGAATCCTGTATCGGCACTGTTATTAACTCTTCTTAAGGAGTCCGCAATCTTAGCACGCCTGATTGCTTCTGCCATCCGTACCTTATTTAATGAATCGAGTGTATGCTTGTCTTTGCCTAAATTATTGTTTGCTAAACCTGCTTTCCTTAATGAATCTTCTATATGTTTTTGTCGTAATGATTCAGCAAGTGAGGCCTTCCTTAAGGAGTCTGCCAAATGTTGCTTTCTCAAAGACTCAGTTAAACTAGCCTGTCTTAAAGAATCTTCCATATGTTTCTTACGCAACGATTCTGCTAATGATACCCTTCGTAAAGAGTCTTCCAGATGTTGCCTTCTTAGTGACTCAGCTAAACTTGCTTGTCTCAATGAATCAGCTATATGCTGCTTTCGCAAGTTCTCTGCAATCCTAAGTCTGTTAAGCGAATCTAGCGTATGTGCTTTCTTTGAGGAGTCGGCGCTGTAAGCTTTTCTTAAAGAATCTAGTTGACGTTGCTTTTCTAATGCACCAGCAAACTTTACTTTATTAATAGAATCTGCAACGTGTATTCTCCAAAGTGAGTCAGCGATATGTTGTTTCCTTGCCGCTTCTAACATGGAGGCCATCCGTAGTGAATCATAATTTATATGCGATATACTATCTTTAATGTGTTGTGCATAAACAATAGCAGCAAGGCTGTCTGCCCTTCGTTTACCTCTTAATCGCAAGTAATCAATCATGCGCTGCGCTTTTTCCGCCAAAGGAGTATTAGGAACTTTTGCTTTGGCAAGTTCTAATTTATTGATTGCTTTAAAATCATCTTCTTGCTTAATGTAATGAACCGATTCAATCAATAATAATTGTGGCGTCCAATGCGATGAGCCGTACTTTTTATCCGCAGCATCCTTCGCCACTTTCGCTTCATCATACTTTTCTTCTACAAACTGGTCGTATATTTTCTGATAAACTAATGTGGTATCATCAGCTACTAAGTCTTTTTTATGTGGGTTCAGTAAATCGGCAGTAAATGCTCCTTTTGGATAATTAGATTTTAAATAACTACCAATAGAATCTGCCAGATACTCTAATCCTAACTGGTGATAACAGAATATTAAATTGTAAGTGGCTTGTTCTATATCCTTATGTTCAGGAAATCTTTTAACAAATGGCTCATAGGAATAAATCGCCGCCAGATATTCACGCAAATTCTTCTGGAAGATAACGCCGTTATTAAACATTGCATTCGCTATGATGCTATCTGATTTTACTTTCTGGCTTCGAAGTAATGGAAGAAGACGCATCATTCCTTCGTAGGTTAACTCTACTCTTTCACTGTCAACTGCTTGCTTGTCGGCAGGCTTAATATCATCTACTACATCGCTTCCAGCAACCATATTCATATCACCCGGAGTTGCATCGGGATTAGATGGAGGTGGAGGTGTTTTGGTAAATGCTTCTTGTCGACGCCAGTTGTCAGCATTGGGGCGACTTCCCCACTTTGCTTTAAACTCCCTTACCCCAGTTGCTACTAATTGCGGATTATTAAAATAAAACTCTCCGGGGGTGCTATTAAACAAGGTTGCAGGGATGCTATTATCCTGCACATCTTCTAACCCAAAGTCTATTGCTTCTTCCTCTTTAACGCCTTGTTCTTTACGTAACCTTTTTAATACCTTTTTTATTAATGATCTTCTGTCAGCATCGCTCAAATTTGCAACGTGTTGTAGACTATCTTGCTTATCAATTTTATCCAAGTTGTCGACTATCAATTTTAGAACGGGTTTTCGTTCTGCAACCCTGCCGGAATCAATAGAACTCATCCAGCTCATTCCAACTATACTATCATAATAATCGTGCGCATGCCTGTAATCTCTATTTTCAAAGTAGGTATCTGCTAATAATAAAAAAGTCTTTTTCTTTTGGTCAGAATTGTCTGGGTTATAATAATACAACCCTTTCTGTAAGGCATTAATTGCACTTTTGTTATTATGATTTTGTTTCTCCAGCTTGCCAGCAACATAATAAATTACATCTCGATAGTTGGCAAACTTGTCTTTACGAGCCATTCTATACAATTCATCAATGCTATTTTGTAGGGTATACCCTTTATCTTGGCTATTTATATCAACTAGGCTGAGCCTTGCAAATACTTCCATCAGTGGGTCGGTAGTATGTACAATACTTTTTTCAAAGTACTTTGCCGCAAGGGAATCGTTATCACCAGCTAAATGTAACATCTGCGCAATCAGGTATTCCCAACGGGCAGTTTCAAGTGGACCATCCGCATCATCTAAAGCTTTCATCAAGTTATAAGCTGAGCTATCCCACTGATGTTTTTTATAATAAGAATAAGCTTCCATTTCATATAACGGCGTTTGCAATCTTTGTGGAAAATAGGCATCAGCCTTTAAAATTGCCATCAAAGCATCAGCTTTTGCTATCCTATCTTGTTCTAAATATGTTCTAGTTCGCCAAAGAAAACTCTCATTACGACTTGGAGCTGTTTGAAGCCTAAATTTATAGTAAATATCCTTCTTTCTTTCAATAGTAGAGATTGTAAAAATACCCTTATCATTACTAATGTTGCTACCAATGGGTATATCATAGCCATCATCTTTTGGCGCCCAAGCGTAATTCACATACTGAAAAACGTAGCCCGCAGAATCAAAATCATGCTTCAAAAGGAAAGTTTTTCCCATCAGAATATAGATATTGTCTACCCAGTCATTTCTTAAATCGTGCAAAAGAACTCCTGCGGCAACCTTATACATAATAGAATCTATCTGTATTTTATCATTTTTAGTATCATCGAAACTGTAATTATAAAACGAAAGCAATTGAGAATAATCATCTTTATGAAGCAACTTGGCGCGGTCAATAATCTCATTCACCTTCTGATTGATATTAAATTCGTAGTTAAAATGCGTAAACATATTCTGAAAGAAATGTTTAGAATTAGAAAAACCTGTCTCTCCCGACTTTTCTGAAATCAACATTCGCTCTGAGTACTGTGCGGGTTTCTTACCGTACAAGTTTACAGTAGAATAGGGTTGTGCAACAATGATGGTATTCATAGCACTTAGAAGTACCAACATAAATACAAGAAAACGGACAAATTTTATCATTGTTACCTCTAAAGAGTTCACAAACATAATTTATTTAGCTACAACAAGCTATAATAAAATATTAAACCTTTCATAATAACCTTATTTCTACATTCAATTTTATGCCTATTTGTTTACAACTCATAAACAACACTTATCATAAACATCATTAAAAACAGAAAATCATTCAGGTTGAATAACAAATATTAGAATAGTAATAGGCAATATTTTCATTAAATAACTATGTAGAATCCCTAAAATTACTTTGAAAAGAATCCTACTATCGTCTTCACCGTTCGACCATCTCTGTAAATATTACTATGCCCCAATCCTTTGGTAATATAAAATGTAACGTGAGGCAGTGATAATGCCTGAATGGGCAGCACATCTTTGTATGGGCAAATCACATCTTCTTGGTCATGCAACCAAAGTGTTGGTATAGATATCTGTTCTATGGCACGGCGAGCATCAAAGTAACTTACAGGCAGCTTCCCCAATCTTATAATCAATTTATACATGCGTTCCTTTACCCTTTTAGGCAATGAAACCATTAAAGCAAATTTATCAATTGGCCTTGTAATTTCAACCGCAGGCGCAATTAATACCAATTTCTTTAAATGTGGAAGAAATTCAGACGCCAATGATGCTGCTAATCCACCAATAGAATGCGCCATAATACCATAAAAAGTGCCAAATTCTTGTTCTATTCTTAGTATTGCATTTTTATATTGAAGTGAATTTATCGTTTTTCCATCACTTATTCCGTGCCCAGGTGCATCAAAAGCCATTATTGTAAACCCTTCCTTTTTCAACGGACGGATATATTTCTCAAATCGATAACTGTAGCTGTCAAACCCGTGCAATATCAAAATCTTTTTATTAGTGGCAATGTCCGCCTCTGGCTCCCACTTCCATCCACGAAGTGTAAGGTTGCCCTCAATTTTAACAGATAGGTGTTCCCCTTTTTCAAATATCAAGGGCATAGGTCTTTCGGGTTTACCACTAAAAGGTGTACAGAAAAGTTCAAATGCACTGCTTGCAGCTTTTCGTGGTGCAAACAATCCAAGCAACCTAAATTTAATCCTATAATATTGCAGTGCTATTTTTTTAGTTAATTTCATTTCTCAAAGAAGGCAAATATATGAATGTAGTGATTATCGGCACAGGGAATGTGGCAACAGTATTAGGAAAACTAATCAGTATCAAAGGACATAAAATAATTGAGATTGTTGGCCGAAACACTTTAGCGACCCAAACACTGGCAAGGATCTGCCATGCTTCTCCAAACACAAACTTTGCTACAATCAACGATTCTGCCGATATCTACATTGTAGCAGTGGTTGATACTGCAATAGAAACTGTTACCAAACAACTTACCCTACAAAACAAGATTGTAGTACATACCGCAGGTTCAGTCTCCATTCAAACGCTACAACACCTCTCAGGAAGTCATGGTGTACTTTGGCCGTTACAAACGTTGAGAAAAGAAATGAAAACTATTCCCGAAATACCAATTGTGATAGATGCTAACAGCGAAACTTCTTATGCCACCCTACTAGCATTTACTAAAAGCATTAGCGATACTGTGTTTCGTGCAAATGATGCTAAAAGAATAAAACTTCACCTTGCTGCAGTATTCGTATCAAACTTCACCAATCACCTTTACACTCTTACCGAAGACTATTGTCACAAAGAAGCGTTAGATTTTAAATTATTGTACCCACTTATTCAAGAAACAGGATACAGGATATTATCCAATTCTCCGAGATCTGTTCAGACAGGGCCCGCAATTCGTAGGGACTATTCTACCATAAACAATCACCTTCAGTTGCTGAAAGAAAATCATACCCTTCATAAAATATATCAGCTCCTGAGCGATAGTATCAAAGAGAGTTAATTCACACTTACTTTTACCTAATGATTTGTACACTCACCATCGTTCGTTATCCAAGGTATGGCGGCATTGTTGGAATACTCTCCATGGCATTGTTTCACTTTCCATTACTCTTCAACAGAAACATTTCCTTTTATAAACTGATGGGCTGTGGCAAAAACGGCACTTTCGATAAACACCCCGATTGGAATCAATGGGCTATATTATTAGTACACGAAAGCCCCTGTCAAATTATACATCCTTTTATCAATCGTTGGATTCTTTTTTTTAAAGCTCAAGTTTCTACCCTTACTTTACAGCCCATTGAGGGTCACGGTACGTGGGACGGTAAAGAGGTTTTTGGTAAATTGCCCAAGCAAACGGACTATGAAGGAAGTATTGCCGTACTTACAAGGGCGACTATAAGGCTAAGTAAATTAAAAGCCTTTTGGGGTAACGTAGATGGAGTTGCCAAACAAATGGCTAATGCAAAGGGCTTAATTACATCATTGGGCATTGGAGAAGTCCCTTTCTTCAAACAAGCAACTTTGAGTGTTTGGAATAGTAAAGCAGACATGAAGAACTTTGCTTACAAAATGCATGAACACACAGATGTGATTCGTAAGACAAAAAAGGAAGATTGGTATAGTGAAGAGATGTTTGTACGGTTTATCCCAGTTAAACTAGAGAAAATATGAAATATTACTCCTCAACACTTACTCATAACTCACAACTAATAATGTAATTATGAATAAAGTATCTGTTACTTCCGAAGTAGGAAGATTGAGAAGATTATTAGTGCATAGTCCTGATAGTGGCTTAGGTAAGGTGGTGCCCTCCAAAGCACAAGACTGGTTGTTTGAGGATATTGTTCACCTAGAAACGATACGCAAATACGAGTACGACTACTACACCAAGATACTATTATACTTCCTTGATCCTGAAAAGATAAAAGGAAAGTTGAAGGATATAGACGCCACCGATAACAAGCGTAACTTCTATAAGCCTGGGCATGAGGACTTCTTTAAAAGTGATAAAGTAATAGAACTACAGTGGCTGTTGGCTGAGGTGTTGGAAGATACGAGCATCAAAACAGAACTGGTATCGGCAGTCTGTGCTATTGAAGGCTGTACTTATTCTACACACAAAGAGTTATTGGCTTACACGGCAAAAGAATTGGCGACCACCTTTGTTTCTGGCACTTCTAAGGATAAACAATTATTATTTGCGCCAATCCCCAACTTCATCTTTACCAGAGACATTGGCATTACAATCAACAACTATGTATTGCTTAATAAACCCGCCAAGAAAGCAAGGACAAGAGAGGCATTGTTAGCTAAATATATCTTCTTCAATCACAAACTCTTTACAGATTACAGCAACAATATCATCGAGTTATCAGATAGTCAGTACAGCTTTCTATTACAAAAAGAAGACGACGACAAGAAAGTAACACTAGAAGGTGGAGATATCATGGTGGTTAGCAGTAATCATTTGTTGGTAGGCGTAAGCGAAAGAACTAGTTCGGAAGCAGCTGCTAAAATTACCAATACGATGTTCGAAAAAGGCATTGTAGATAAGGTAACCATTGTAAAGATTCCTAAGAAAAGGGATTATATGCATATTGATACGGTGTTTACCCAAGTAAAAAGAGATGTGTGGGTGATGCTCGGTAACTTCTCTACCAAAGCCGTAAAGCACGAAGATGAAGACGCCATCGAACGGATATTAGAAGTGAAAAAAGAGGAAAAGATTAAGATTCTTCAGTTTACCAAGCACAATCCTGAAGAACCCAAAGCCTTTGAAAGCTTGGAAGAACTGTTGATTGACATTAGCAAGACTGACCTTGGTTGTATAGGTGAAATAAAAATCATATTCAGTGGCAACAACGAATTCCCATACAGCGCAAGAGAACAATGGACGGACAGTTGTAACCTATTAGCCCTAAAGGAAGGCGTTGTATTGGCCTATGACCGTAACAACAAAACCACAGACGCCTTTGCAGCCAACGGCTTCAAAGTAATAAAAGCAAAGGAACTGGTGAAAGGATTGGAAGCAGGCACTATTGACCCGGAAACTATTGAGAATACAGTAATCTTGATGCCCTCTGCAGAACTGTCCAGAGCAAGAGGCGGCTTCCATTGTATGAGTATGCCGCTGCTGAGAGATGAATTAATCTAATTAAGTTATAAATTATGAATTGTAAGTTATGAGCTAAAGCAAATAGATTCATAACTACTTATCACTCATAACTACATATTAAGACTTATGACTAATAATATTCTAATGATTCGCCCCTCTCGTTTTGCTTTTAATGCAGAGACGGCTGTGAACAACGCCTTTCAGGTAGCTTCTTCAGAAAGTGATAGTGTACAAACCAAAGCACTGGCGGAGTTTGATGCGTTTGTAGCCAAACTGACTGCCCATGGAATAGATGTAACAGTAGTACAAGATACCCCCGAACCGCATACTCCCGATTCTATCTTTCCTAATAACTGGATTTCCTTTCATTCGGATGGTACCATCTGTTTGTACCCCATGTTTGCCGCCAACAGACGATTAGAAAGGAAGCCGAACGTGTTGGAAGCCATCCAACAAAAGTATATAGTAAAGTACACGATCGATTTCTCGGTGTATGAATCTAACCAGACTTACCTAGAGGGAACAGGAAGTATGGTTTTGGACAGGGGCAACCAGATAGCTTATGCCTGCTTATCGCAACGAACCAATAAGTTTGTGCTGCGCGAGTTCAGCAAATCCATGAATTTTACCCCCATCACCTTTACGGCAAATGATGAAAGCGGTAGTCCCATCTATCATACCAATGTAATGATGTGTGTTGCAGATGATTATGTGGTTATTTGTCTGGCATCCATCACCGAAGAATTTGAAAGAGAGTATGTAGTAAAGGCTTTAAAGAGTAGCGGTAAACAGATTATTGACATCACCTACAACCAACTAAATCACTTTGCAGGGAACATGCTACAAGTGAAGAATAACAAGGGAGATAAGTTTATGGTAATGAGTACACAAGCGTATAATAGCTTGGATGATAATCAACTAAAAACAATAGAGTCCTTCAACCCTATCCTTCATAGCAACATCTCTACAATCGAAACGAATGGAGGGGGCAGTGCTAGATGCATGATGGCTGAAGTATTTCTTCCAATAAAAAGATAATATTTATCTACAAACAATTCCCACAACATTTTGACTGAATTTCAATTATACACAAGCAAGAAGACTACCGAATTCTAGCATAACAAGGTTAAATGCAATGGAAACACACTTTATATTTATAGAGGGTAATACGTAAGAAGGATTCATTGAAGATACTTTCGATACCATTGAAGGAACATTCGATGCCAATGAAGGCACTTTCGATACCAAACATTACTCGGGTCTTCAATAAAAAAAACGGACGAAGTAAACTTGGAAAAATTGTAACTGACGAGTTGCTCTGTTTGCTCTAAACTGTTCATTGATTACTGTTAACGGTGCCTCTACAACGTTTTCATAGAATAAATAATGAATTTTATAGCCAATTCGATTTTGGCTATTATAGTTTCTCTTATCTTCGGCGAAATTTTAAAACAATATGAATTTACACGAGTATCAGGCAAAGGAATTACTGAAAAAGTATAACGTGCCAGTGCAAGAGGGTATCGCTGTTGAAACTGTAGCTGCTGCTGAAGAAGCTTACCGCCAGATAAAGACAGAAACCAACAATAAGTTTGCTGTTGTGAAAGCACAAATCCACGCTGGTGGTCGTGGTAAGGGTAAGGTAAAAGAAACGGGTATGAACGGGGTGAAAGTAGGCAAGAGCGTAGAGGATATTGCAAGTTTTGCAACAGGTATTCTTGGTGGCACATTGGTTACGATTCAAACAGGTGAAGCAGGTAAGAAAGTAAACAAAATCTTGGTCGCACAAGACGTTTATTATGATGGTCCAAATCCAACTAAGGAATTCTATCTAAGTATCTTATTAGACAGGTCAAAAGGGCAAAATGTAATAATGTACAGCACCGAAGGAGGTATGGATATTGAAGAAGTGGCTCACCATACACCAGAGAAAATATATAAAGAGCTAGTGCATCCTGGTGGTGGCTTGTTGCCTTTTCAAGCACGTAAGATTGCTTTCAACTTCGGATTGTCTGGAGAGGCTTTCAAGAATTGCGTAAAATTCGTGACGAACCTATACAATGCATATGTAGGTTTGGATGCTAGCATGATTGAAATTAACCCTTTCTTCAAAACCAGCGATGAGAAGATGATAGCTGTGGATTGCAAGATGAATTTGGATGATAATGCATTGATGCGCCATGCAGATATTGCTCAGCTAAGAGATATCTCTGAAGAAGATCCTACCGAAGTAGAAGCTGGTCAATTCAACTTGAATTTTGTAAAACTAGATGGCAACGTGGGTTGTATGGTAAACGGTGCTGGTTTGGCAATGGCTACAATGGACATGATTAAATTGAGCGGTGGCGAACCGGCTAACTTCTTGGATGTAGGAGGTACAGCAAATGCGCAAACTGTTGAAGCAGGTTTTAGAATTATCATGAAAGACCAAAATGTAAAGGCTATCTTGATTAACATATTTGGTGGTATCGTTCGTTGCGACCGTGTTGCAGCCGGTGTGATAGAAGCTTACAAGAAATTGGGCAATATCGAAATACCTATCATCGTTCGTTTGCAAGGTACAAATGCTACAGAAGCTAAGAAACTAATAGATGAAAGTGGATTGAAGGTACAATCTGCTATCTTGTTAAGCGAAGCGGCTGACTTAGTAAAGAAAGCAGTAGCATAATTAGTGAATATCAATAACAAAGATTAAAATAGATGGGACGGTCTTCAATGAAAGTTGGAGGCCGTTTTTTTTATGAAGTTAATTCACTACTCATCTAGACAGAATGCTTTTATCTGATTGGTTCATTATCAGCATTTCCCCTTAAAGGAATAATAACTTCTTTAGAACTGATACCAAAGAGATGATCGAAATCTAATTTGTAAGACAAACTTACCCCTTGCCTGTTTACTCGACCAAGAGTAGATCCACTAATATCCAAACTATTCTTATTAAACACAATCCCACGTAATCTTTTGTCTTTTGAGAGTATCAACTCAATATTTAGATCTGGAAGCCATTGAAAGTTGCCATTTGCAATGGTAGAAGTTGAACCGGGTGCAGAAAAATCCAGATCTCCTCCGAAGGAGACAATCACATTGTCATTAAAGAAGCTTTTACCAATCTTAAAATTCACATTGGTTCTATCCAGACGGCTGCTACTGCTTGTTGCAGACAACCCACTAGACTGTTCAAGAATACTAGAGCTACTATATACAGAAGTTCCTAAATCAAATTGTAGTCCTCTATCACCAGTTAGTTTATACAAAAGGTTAGATACCGCTTTATTCACTTGCTTAGTTAGCAACTGTGATATTGTATTAACACCTAAACTATTAATGGTGGCGCCATTTCCAGCTAATAGACCTTGACCATATGGCGCAAATGCGCCAAAAACAATCAAGGAAGTTGCCTGAGAAAGCATCTCATTCTGGTCAGCTTCTATTCTATTAACAATTTCCATAAATACAGGATCCGTTTTTACTGGACTAGACTGCGGAAAATCTAATCTGAACGTAATTTGTGGTTTTATCAACTGTTCCCTCAATGAAGCAATAACATATACTTGCCCACGGTAAGATTTAGTAGAACTATTAACGGCAGCTTGCTGAGAAGATAACAGATCGCCCAAACTCACCCTGTCGGCAACATATTGTGCATCAATATGTATTTCTGCATTAGAAGGATTGCCTGTCCATTCGATAAAATTCCCCATATTGGGCAAAAGAATAAATGGTTTCTTGATAAAAGACTGAAAACTGAAATCGTAGCTTCCTTGATCTATATTGTACCGCCCCTTCATAGTAAAAGGAGCTGACGTACCAGCTACTATCTTTAGACGACCATTTCCTACAGCTTTTATCACATCCCCGGATTGATCATCTAAAATCACATCAATTCCTACATATTTATTAGCTGTCAAATCAAGGTCTACAGTCAAATCGAAATCACTCTTTGCACCATTAGACTGCACCTCTACCCCATATTTTTTAAACACAATAAAATCAGCATTCCCACTTTCTTTATTAATACTATTAGGAATGTAAAGGTGAGAGGAATCATTTGCCTCAGCGACCATTTTAAGATATGCTTTCTTCTCAGGTCCTTTAAAACTAATAAAGACCTTACCGATGGCACGACCGTAAAACAATTTATTATCTTTTTGTTTGGTATCTATCAACAAAAGCTTTGGGGTATTGAGGGTGAAATCGAAATTCATATCCTTAAATCCTTTTTCATAGAGTTTTCCTCGGACAGTTCCTTTATTCTTGAATTTATCCTTGATAACTACTTCACCAAAATTAATTCCATCTTCTTCAAAATTCAAAATTGCACTATCAATTGTGTAATAAACCTGCGTATAAATTACTTTTAAACCTGCATTTCTAAGACTTACCTTTCCTAATAATTGAGGGTTATTGGGGTCTCCTTTTAAAATTAAGTTACCAGAAACATTACCTATAATATCCGAGAAGATATCACCCAAAAACCTTTGCACAAAACAAGCTTTAGTATCCTCTAAATTAGCATTTAAGTACAAAGCCTGTCCTAGAGAATCTTTTGTATCGTATCGTCCTTCACTGTTAAATTTATAACTCTTATTAGGAGAATTTACCTTGAAATTTATAATACCAGTCTTTGCTTGATACCCTGCAGATAAATTCACAACCCCTACAGAATCTGCATCCACCCTAAATTGCTCCGCTTTAATATTTGTAGTAGCATGAAAGTCTCCATAAAAGTCACTCAATTTCACTTCTCCATTTGCTAACCCTTCAAACTGAGGATCTTTGATAAACAAAGAAGTGATGTCACCAACAACAACATTTTTCAATTTAAGGGTAAGATTATCAGTACTACCTTCAGAAAAACTTGGTTCTGTCTCTACTTTTATTTCTTGTAACCCCTGTGAAAACTTTACATTATCAGCACTTACAACGTTTCGCCTTATTTCTAATTGTCCAGTATTTTCCATATCCCATTTTTTATCATTCAATACAAAATAAGAAGGCTTGAAATGCACCCTAACTCCATCTTCAAGTGTTGTGATCGCTGCATTAATATTGAACTCATTGAGTGTATTGTCAGCTTTTGTGTTGAGTTGTAAATCAGAATGGTCATTACTAGAAACGACTGAAAATGTAGTATTGGGAAAATTAAGACTATCGCCAATACGTATATTGGTGATATCTCCATTCAACTTTAAGGAATCTAAGGTTCCCTCACTTATGATGCTAGCATCCGTAAAGTGATATTTATCAAAGGTTAGGGTAGGAATATCTGCCTGAAGATAAAATTTATTTGAATTGGTATTTATGCTGCCAGAAATTGTGGCATAATCTAACCCACTAAGTCTTTTGTCTATTATTTTGAGATAATCATTAAAATCTCTGGTATAAAGTATCGCTCTAAAATTCTGCATGAGAAGTGGGGTTGTCGGAGCAACATAATAAGATGGAAAGTAGTGGCTCATGTAGCTTTGATAAGCAGTTGACAAATCCAACAATTTATACCCTTTCCCAGTAATAAGAAGTGTAAACTCATTACTTTGAAGACTGAGTGTCTTTTCTCCAACGCCGATTGAGCCAGTCTTTAACACAAGCGAATCGAAACTTAACTTGTTCTTTTCGTGCAAAAGACTTGCATTTAATATTTTAGCAGTCCCAAAAAAATTATCAATATTATTACCTTTAAAGTTCATATCCAACAAACCAGTTAGTTCTATATTATCGTTGGTAAGCTTTAAATTTTTGAAATTACAACTATGAAGATCCCCCAAAACATTTATGCTTGCATCTGCCTTACTAAGATTCGTTTCTATTGTACTCGTAAAGTCTAGATTAGGATCATCAATCTTTATATCACCTTTAAATATATTGCTAATCAAAGTCGCATCTGTAGTAATATTAGTGTAATTATATCCATTAAATTCAAGGTTATTAAACGTACCGTTAATACTTGTGTTTATCTTACTTAAGTTGAAACTACTACCTGTAATATTACCCTGAAAATCTACCATTCCAAGTTGAGTACTATTCACAAATTTCCCTAGATTAAATCGGTTGGACAACAAAGAACCAGAATAAATAGCATCCCCTTTCCCTTTATCTGGGAATTTCATAGTTGCATCGGCATTAACAGCGCCAATATTCGAGCTCAAAACACCATTTGTTTTAAAGTCATGTAAGGTACCATTAAAGCTCCCTCTAAAAAGCATTGTCCCTAGAGCATCCAAGTTCACAACATCAACATCTTTGATTGCAGGAATAAATGTTTTTAAATCTGCAACATTGGTTTTAACTGTACCATTAGGAAAGTTTATGACCATCTTATCTACAGCAGGAATTCCCTTTATACTCAAATTGCCTTGCACATCGCTTGTACCCCCAGATCGTATGAATAGCTTTTTGACATCAAAGTTCGCCACTGTACCTAAGAAGTTTCCTGCTATATAGGCTTCTTTTTTCCAGAGTTTCAAGTCAGGAGCAAAATAGGCAATATCATCACTACTAACTCTCGAATCCCGAACCTTACCTTCCATTACCACCTTTGTCATATAATCTTTAAAATCATCGTTAAAGTGCTTAAACCGCATCGAATAATAGTCACCTAAATGACTTTGAGGTGTCACTATATCAAGTTTAGAAAACTCTATTATTTCCGGGGTTATCTTCAGATCAGCTTTAAATTTCTTTAATTCAAACCCACACCTGTCCCTACAAGCTAGGTTAATATTGCTACGTAGGGTATCTTTATCGAAATGAACATTCCTAAAGGTTCCACAAAGCTGGGTTAGTTTTATATGAGTACCATCAAAATGATCAGCAGGCAACTCATCATCACTATCCAATTTAAAAGTTCCATTATGTACTCGTATACTATCTATACGTAATAAAATACCGGGATTAAAGCGTAATGCCGTTGGCTTCTCCTCCTTCGAGAACCGTTGTTTGATAGAGTCGGGTCGGGAACCTTCAAACTCATATAACTCAAAAAGAGGTTGTTCCAAAAGGAGGTTATTAATCGCATATCTTCCTTTTATGAAATCCACTTTTTCGGCATCAAGCAAAAGTGCATCAACATGTGCAGTCATCCTTTCTCCCACCCAACCATCATTTTGAATAAAAGTTACATTTTCTAAATCTACTTTCTTTAGATTAAAGTAAATACCCCCGCCAGAGGTATAAGCAGTATCAGTATTAGAAATTTTATCTATAACAAACTGATAGTTCCAAGTAGCATCTTTTCTCCTAAGGTAGATAGATGCATCATCCAAACCAATATATTTTAATTCAGCTTTATTTTGAAGGAAGAACCAATCAGTTATGCGTACCTTAAATGTACCGGCATACAACAGTGTATCTTTTTGCTTATCACGAACTAAAAACCCATTAAAATCAAATTTGTCGAAGAGAGAGAAGCTTACGTTTTGGATTTGAACTTCTGTCTGAAGTTGTTGAGAGAGCTTTTCGGCAGCCTTCTTAGCCATCCACAACTGTACAGAAGTAAGTTGTACCATTAAAAGCATTACCATCAAAAATGCGATGAATACAAGTGCAAACCGACTAATTATCTTAATATATTTCTTCAAAAAATAAGTGCTTTGAGATACTATTACAAAGAAACAGGCATATAACCAAATTCAATACCAAAAATATTTCAATAGTGATTATATAGAATATAATTTACTAACAAAAAATATTTTCACATAAAAACTATAGAATGAATCACACTTAACAAACATCTGCTTATAAAAAAACTTGTAGAATATCATCGGAAACTCTGCTGCCTTTCCAAGACAAAACAGACGTTGTTTTTTATATAACAATTTCCTTTCAATTCCATACTTTTCCATACTTCACAATAAACTTGCACGTCATAGTTTTTATTAACTGATTGCTGTCCTAAAAATCAAATACAATATTCACTAACTAGAAATTGGCTATGTATATAATCTACTACTTCTATTAAGCTGCCTGTTTGTTCATGTACTTTTAGTTGTCTATCTGCACCTGTTCCTTGCTCCATCATCGTTTCAATATAATTAATTACGTGACGGCTACCTAATTCGTCTACCACATCATCTATAAAGTCTAGGAGTTCGAGTATTAGTTTCCGGGTAGGTACTTCTATTTCCTTACCAAAGTCAATCAGGCTCCCTTCAATACCATAGCGACTAGCTCGCCATTTGTTTTCATTTATTAATGCACGCTGATAGACAATAAAATTAAGGTTTTGATTCCTCAGTTTATACAACTTAGCGCATAATGCCTGAAACAAAGCAGCAATGGCCATTGTCTCTTTGATGGTAAGAGGCACATCGCATACCCGAAACTCTATAGTATTAAAAAAGGGATGCACTCGCATATCCCACCAAACCTTTTTGGCATTATCAATACAATTTGTTTTTATTAATAGGTTTATATAGTTATCATAAGCCTCAATACTTTCGAAATATTCAGGAATACCTGTACGTGGGAACTTGTCAAATACTTTGGAGCGATATGATTTGTAGCCCGTTTTACGCCCAATCCAAAAAGGAGAATTGGTACTAAGGGCATATACGTGTGGCAAAAAATAACGTGCAGTATTGGCAATATGAATGGCTAGTTTTCTATTGGTAATACCCACATGAACATGCAAACCAAAGATAAGATTACTGCGGGCAGCCTCTTGCAATTCATTTACCATCTCCTGATAGCGAATATTATCGGTAATAAGTTGACTGTTCCAATGACTAAACGGATGAGTGCCACTAGCACCTACCCAATAACCCATATTACCTGCAATATCTGAAATGTTTTTTCGGAGGTTGGATACATCAATAAAAGCTTCATCAATGTCTTTGCAGATGTCGGTACCAACTTCGACAACAGCTTGATGCATTTCGGCTTTTACTTTATCCTTCATCAGCTTTTGCCCTTCTACCACAATCCGTTGTTGATGGCTTTTAAGTGCACGAGTAGTAGGATCTAATACCATGTACTCTTCCTCTATACCAATGGTGAAACTGCTTAAATTAAGGTTACTCATACTTTGTTCCGTACAGCCTTTGTGTGGAGATGTTCGGGTATAAAAATAGGTATTTAACGTGAGTTTTGGATGTTACCTACTAAAAATGGAAGGCAATCTGTCCAAAAAAGTGTAGGCACATAATCCTGCGAAGACATTCAAGACTGCATTGACAGGGCTTCTGTGTCTTGTGTGTTCAATATCGCAGACTG
>CAISCV010000090.1 GCA_903883945.1 uncultured Chitinophagaceae bacterium
ACCTGACAAAAAATCTCAATCAATCTTAAGGAATTCAATAACATGGAAATACTTTTCAATGGTAACGAATTGGTCGTATTGGTAAGTATTTATACTTCTCATATTGGAATGAAAAAAGAATAACATCCAAAACTCACGTTAGGATAGTATCTGATAATAATTGGGAAAGAACTGGCCCTAGAATCAATCCAACTATTGTGGATTTACTAGAAGGGGTTAATCAGTATAAATCAAAAATGGAATTAAGAACAATGAATTCAAAAAAACACTCACAAATTGTAGCAAAAAAAATGTTGCCTGCATTCGAGTTAATATTTTGGACAGATTGGGACTCTTACAAAAAACAGATAAAGGATATTTATGATGCAGCCTTAATACATTATGGCACCGTAGACAATTTAGGTATAAACCAGATAGAGTTATATGATACAGTATGTCAATTAGGAATTATAAAAGATGATTGATTATCCTAATACCAAGATTAAGCTTTTTTTAATCATTACTGTATAAAAAATTCGATTAAAAAGCACTTGTTTTTATAGTCATATTTTTAAGTGTACTTTTTGAGTGCACTTTTGGTAAAAAATGCTAGATTTTGCTCACTTAGAATCCTACAAAACGCATTAAAAACACTTGTTTTAAGGCTTAAAACCCCACTTACAAGCAGAGGGTCGGCGGTTCGAACCCGTCAACTCCAACCAATAGCAGAAAGGGTTTCAAGAAATTGAAACCCTTTTTTGTTTTCATTATTGCAAGCTTCATTCATTTTATAACTACTATCGTGAAAATTCTTATCAACAGCTTCCATTAATTTTTCGGCTAATAAGTTGGGTTTGTTAGTAGTAATTGTAGTTGTTATTTCAAGAAGTATTACTAGTAATATTCTCGCCTTGGAAGATATTTTCTATTTTCAATATTTGATATCATACATGTAGCTGGGGTAATTATATTTGCCAAATGGGAGAATATAATTTTGGAGACGCAATGAAGAGTATGATAAGCAAAAGTAACCTCCGCAATGGTGTTCGAGCTGTGCAAATAGAAGAAGTGTGGGAGAAGCTGATGGGTAAAACTATAGCAGAATATACCGATAAAATTAAAATTGTAAACCAAACACTTTTCGTTTCTACCAATGTAGGTCCCCTGAAAAATGAATTGATGTATCAGAAGCCCCAAATAATTCAAAGAATTAATGAAGCTTTTGGTGAGAAAGTAATTGGGTTTGTAGTGATAGAATAATGGATTATTATTTTTAAATCTAAGAACCTAATTGCTTAGTTTTCTGTTGATAGAAAAAATAATCAACAGATGAGTAAAGTTTATTCCCTTAAAACAATTCAAAATATTCCTATTTCTTTAGATGAAGCATGGGACTTTTTTAGTAGTCCTGCCAATCTGAAAGAGATTACCCCAAGTAATCTTGGATTCCAGATTGTAAGTAAATATCATGGAGAGAAAATGTATCCCGGGCAGATAATTGAATATATCGTAAAACCTATAATGGGTATTCCACTCTATTGGATGACTGAAATCACACACGTTGTTAATAAAAAATATTTTGTAGATGAACAGCGATATGGTCCTTATTCGATGTGGCATCACCAACATCATTTTAGAGAAATAACCGGTGGCGTGGAGATGGTTGATATTGTACATTATAAATTGCCACTTTGGATATTGGGAGATATAGCAAATTCTATTATGGTAAAAAAACAATTAAACGGCATCTTCAATTATCGGTTCGAAGCAGTAGAAAAAAGGTTTGGGAGGTACTAGTGGTTCATTGTTAGTGGCGAGTATTGAGGGTTATGTAATTATCTTAAAATAAGTTGCTTGTTCTACGTATAATTTCGACTACTATCTAAACATTTTATCCTAATTAAAGAAACAACCTTACTTTCATCCCAAAATGTTATTTACCTAAAACAACAAATAATGAGCGTGGTAAAAGAATTTAAGGAATTTGCACTAAGGGGTAATTTAATAGATACTGCAGTTGCTTTTGTAATGGGGGCATCATTTGGTAAGCTTACCTCATCATTTGTAGAAGGTATTATCATGCCCTTGATTAGTTTACTTACAGGTAGTGTAAACTTCAATAACCTAAAAATAATCTTAAAAGAAGGTATACCAGAAACAAAAGACGCAACAGGGAAAGTAATTGTAAAAGCGGTAGAAGAAGTAGCTATAAAGTATGGGACGTTTATTTCTACCTTGATTGATTTCTTGATAATAGCCATTGTTGTTTTTCTGGTTATCAAAGCAATTAATGCAATGAAAAAGAAGGAAGAAGCAGCACCTGCACCAGCACCCGAACCATCTGTCACAGAAAAGTTGTTGATGGAGATAAGAGATTCTTTGAAAAAGTAATTACTACAACTTACATTCAAGCTTCATTAAGAAAATAAGGTCTGTTTTTGATTTGTATTAATCATAAAGTGGGTTTTTACAATTAAGTTATTTGGGGTGAAAAATAAATCTACAGATTAAAGTTATGTTTTATTAAATTTTCCAAAAAATAAAAATACGGAGTTGATGAATTAAATAAAACCCCCTTATTTTTACACAGTAAATAAAATTGTCAAATTATGAAGAAATTATTTTTATCTCTTAGTGCCTTAATTGCACTTTCAGTTAACGTAAATGCACAAAGTGCGAAAATCTTCGCCGTCACTGGCGATGTACAAGGGAATTTAAATTGGAATGCGTTTAGAGAAGTAAGCAGTGCCGACGGGGCGCTGAAGTCAACTATCTACACGCCATCTGCCAAACAACCACTTAGCTATCAGTCTATGGTGAACAGAAATGTTGCTCCAACACTAGAACCTGCTTTTACTGCAATCGCAGCAACTGCGTATGATGCCAAAACCAACAGGTTATATTACACCAATATGCGTGGAAATACCCTTAATTATGTTGATTTGAATGAAGGTGGACTAACGGTTGTAAGCAATGATGATGCAGCCTTTAACACAGGAGATAAATTTAAATCCGAAGCCAACATCGTTACACGTATGACTTTTGGTGCAGATGGAGCAGGGTACGCATTGTCTAATGATGCAGAGCATTTAATTCGTTTCACTACAGATAACAAGCCTGTAATATCTAATTTAGGTCGTTTGATTGATGGTGCTAATAATGGCGCCAATTCAATTCATAACAATATTACTAGTTGGGGTGGTGATATGGTTGGTGATGCCTTTGGTAATTTGTATATTGTAAATATGCACAACGCTGTTTACAAAGTAAATACCCATACTTTGGTTTCGGATTATGTAGGTGTTGTAAAGGGTTTACCCGAAGGATTTACTACTAATGGAGCTGCTGTAAATGAAGATGGCGACTTGATATTGAGTAGTGCTATTTATACCGCTAGTTATTTTAAAGTTGATTTTACGACTCTAACAGTAACTTCATCTGTAAAGACCGCAGGTGGCGTATACAATGCTTCTGATTTAGCTAGCGCCAATTTGTTGTATCAGTCTAAAGTAGTTTCTCCAGCTTTGGCAGCTATCAATGCTAAAGTGAGTATTTATCCAAATCCAGCTGTTGGAAAAACTTTCCAAGTACAGGTTGGTGGTGCAGCAACTGATAAGTTTGTTTTACAAGTTACTGACCTAAAAGGGAAATCTGTTTATGAAAGTGCGCTAACTGCCAATTCTTTGTCTAAGATTAATCTATTCAAAAGCGTTGGTGCAGGTGTCTACTTCCTGAAAGTTACTAATACCGCTAAGCAAACTATCTATAACAGCAAAGTAGTTGTGGAATAAGTTATTATCTTGATGAATACATACAAATAGGCTGACTAAATTTTTAGTCAGCCTATTTTATTTTACGATCTACCATATATTATAAGTCTTTTAACTAAATTTAATATATCATTGTAAATACAGGTATTAAAGAAGCCGTTTTTTCTCTCAATGAAATCTGATGAATTTAAAATCAATCCTTTTATTGTTCGTTTTTACAGGGTTTAAATGTATTTCGTTTGCTCAAGGGAATACCGGTATAGCTGAAAAACCAATTGTTAATGCATTCGACAGCTCCAAAGAAAAAGATTTGAAAGATGTGTTTAGAAGGAAAAGTAAAAACGTAACCGACGAAGAACAAGCCAACAAAAAGTATCAGTTCTCTATTGTTCCTGCAGTTGGATACACGTTACAAACGGGTTTTGCTGGAATTATTAGTGCTAACCTGGCTTATAAAACGGATAATAACCCAAACACCAAGCTTTCGAGCATAACACCAAGCTTCACCTATTCGCAATACCAACAAAGTATCATACCCTTACTAGCAGATATTTGGACGGGCAATAATAAATATAACATTGTCTCTGATAATCGCTTTGTACAATATCCCTCAGATATTTATGGTTTGGGGGGGAGAACTGATCCCAATAAAGGGGTAACCATTAACTTCTCTGGTTTAAAACTACATGAAACAGTTTTAAGAGCTGTTAATGAAAATTTATACCTGGGATTGGGTTTTTACTATGACAAATACTGGAATATTTACGCAATTGACTCCTTAAAAAAGCGAGCCGCTCTGAGGTTTAATAATGTAGTAGGTACCAAAGAAATAGCCTCTGGTCTGGCTTTCAAGCTACTTTATGACAACCGATTAAATCAGCTAAACCCCCAGAATGGGCTTTATGCCGATATAGTATTCAGGCCTAGTTTTACTTTTATGGGAAGTCAAACAAACTGGCAATCTTTGTTGCTGGATATTCGTAAATATGTTACTTTCCCAAAAGGTTCTCACAACGTTTTGGCATTCTGGAATGTAGACTGGCTAACTACAGGGGGAGCGCCTCCCTACTTATTATTGCCTAGTACAGGATGGGATGATCAATATAATTCTGGCAGGGGATATATTCAGGGGCGGTTCAGGGGAGATAATATGTATTATTTTGAAACAGAGTATAGGTATCGGATTTCTCGGAATGGACTTTTGGGTGGTGTTCTTTTTGTAAATGCAGAAAAGTTCTCAGGGGAAATATCACCTCAATTTAATACTATAGCACCTGGTTGTGGCATAGGTTTAAGGATGAAGTTAAATAAAATTTCCGGGGCCAATCTTTGTGTGGATTATGGTTTTGGGGAGAATGGTTCACGAGGCTTCTTCGTTAACCTCGGGGAAGTATTTTAACTTGAAAATCTGTCAAAATCAAAACCTTCTCAAAACTTTTTGCTAGGCTATGGTGTTTAACCTAGAACACGCAATAAACTCATTGATAAACCCATAACTATTTCAAAGAATTGTACTTAAAGTTGTTGAGACTTTTTGTAGAATACACATGGTGTTCTGGGTTTAATTACTTAATGTTTGGGTATTTCATTTAAATCCCTCATTATTGCACTTCTTTATCTCTAACAGAATAATTACATGAAAATACTAGTAAAGTATCTCTCTCCTTATCGCTGGCAGTTGGCTTTGGCAATGGTGCTAGCGGCTATCAATCAAGTTTTTTCTTTATTAGATCCTACCATCTTTGGTAAGATAATCGACTATCTCAATACGTCTGGTGTTGTAAGTAAAAACGGATTAATCATCAATCAAACGATTGCTTCTCATCTATTTCTTAAACATTTAGCTATGCTGATTGCGATGTCTATAGGTGTAGCCATGGTGTCTAGAATTGCAAAATCTTTTCAAGATTATGTGGTGAATGTAGTTGTACAAAAGTTTGGCGCAAAAGTGTTTACAGATGGATTACAACATTCCATGCGCTTACCTTATCATGACTTTGCCGATCAGCGTAGTGGTGAAACCTTGTCTATTCTTCAAAAAGTGAGACAAGACAGTTCTCAGTTTATTGGTTATTTCATCAATATACTGTTCCCAATTGTAGTGGGTATTGTCTTCTTGATGATCGTAACAGTTCGTGTTCATTGGAGTCTGATATTGGTTTATTTTGTAGGTATATTAATTCTTGCTTTTTTGGTGGGAGCATTGAGTAAAAAGATCAAAACAATTCAGGGTAACATCGTGCGTGAAACAGCTTCCTTGGCGGGTAGTACTACAGAAAGTCTCAGGAACATAGAACTAATCAAGAGTCTGGGATTGACCCAGCAAGAGGTTAAACGTTTAAATATAAATACCTATAAAATATTGGGTCTGGAGTTGTCTAAGGTGAAAAGGGTACGTAGTATTTCATTTTTACAAGGTACTACTGTACATTTTCTACGGGCAGTGATCTTGTTTATTCTTTCTTATCTGGTGTTTGGAGGTAAGTTAACTACGGGTCAACTAATATCTATGCAGTTTTATAGTTTCTTCATCTTTGGTCCATTACAAGAGTTGGGTAGTATCATTACTTCTTATCGCGAAGCAGAAACCTCTATTAACAACTTCGATAGATTGATGAAGAAGCCAGTAGACCCTAAACCTACTACGCCATTGGAAGTAGGTGAAATAAAGACACTAGCGTTTGAGAATATATCTTTCCAACATACTACTGCTAAGTACAAAGCACTAGAAAATATTAGTTTTAGTGTAGAACAAGGTGAAACAATTGCATTTGTAGGGCCTAGTGGTGCAGGAAAAAGTACATTGGTAAAACTCCTGGTTGGTTTGTACAGACCGGGTGAGGGTTGTATCTATTACAATGGCAATCAGGGAAATGATATTGACTTCGATGAGCTGCGGGGGCAAATTGGTTTTGTAACACAAGACACACAATTGTTTAGTGGAACCATTAAGGAAAATCTTTTGTTTGCAGCACCGCATGCATCAGAGGCCGATTTGTATGATGCTTTGCATAAAGCTAGTTGTGAAAATTTGTTGAAAAGAGCAGAGAAAGGGCTGGATACGATGATTGGAGAAGGCGGTTTGAAGCTGAGTGGTGGCGAAAAACAACGCTTATCAATTGCACGGGCTTTGATTAGAAAGCCACACCTTTTAATTTTTGATGAAGCTACGTCTGCACTCGATTCTATAACCGAAGAGGCAATATCAAATACCATCCGGGCTATTTCTGACGAAAAGAACCAGATTACAGTCATGATTGCGCACCGTTTAAGCACCATTATGCATGCCGAACGAATATATGTATTAGAAAAAGGGCAGATTGTTGAAACAGGTAGCCACCTCGATTTGATTGCAGAAAAAGGGCTATACTATGCTATGTGGAGACAACAGATAGGGGAGCGGAAGGCTGTATTGGCTTAAGCCCTTTTAGATAGTCATCCTCCGTATATGGTTAACATAAAAAGCGTTTAGACATTTCATTTTACTGGTTATTCGGGTTGGTAAGATTAATAGCTGCACAACAATATCTTTGCTTCATACTTATGGCTGATGTACTATATTGTTTATCATACGCTGTATTTGGTTTAGCTATTGCCGTGGTTAATTATTCCCTTACAATTGTTTGTAGGTACACTAATATGCCCCATAGCGATTTAAAGATATGATATTGTAGTAATACAGATAATCTATACTTTAGCAAGCATGAATTATAGCATAATATGTTTAAAATATTAAAACAACCCTACCCAAGCAATTTGGTTCAATTCGACCTCCCCAACATAAAGGCAGCTTCGGTAGCTGGAATAAGTGTTTTTTTGGTATTGGTACTCCTGCGTCCTTTTGGGTTAGAGAATTATAGATTGGTAACTATTATTTCTGACGCTTTGATATTTGGATTTGTTACCTTTTTGGGTGTTAGTCTAAATTTATCTGTCTTCAAATACATTAATAAAAGAAGTGGTGCTTTGGAAGAAAATTGGACTGTGGGTTCCGAAATTGCAGTACAGGTATGGATTCTTTTTTTTATTGGAACGCTTAATAGTCTAACCGATCATTTTATTTGCAAACACCCAATTAGTGTTTCTATATTTTTTAAGTGGCTGATACAAACAGTTATCATCGGAGTCTTCCCTAGTTTGATATTTGTTTTTATCAGGCAATATCGGCTGCTAAAAACGTATGCTGCTAATGCCCAAGTGATAGAAGCTAAATTAACTATTTCGGAACCACCTGAGATTTTTATTCAGGAGCAAACAAATAGTGCAATCTATTTTGGGGAAGATAATAGTGATAGTGATGTTGCCATCAATCCGGCGACGGTACTGTACATAAGTGCCGCAGATAATTACATAAGGCTTTTTTATTTGGAAAATAATGCTTTGCGTAATATGTTGGTAAGGGGGACTTTGAAAGGTGCCGAGGAGAAATTGGTTTTTTATACCAGTTTTTATCGTTGTCATAGGAGTTACCTGGTAAACCTCAACTTTATTCGCCACATATCTGGAAATGCTACGGGCTATAAGCTACACCTGGAAGGAACTGATGAATTGATTCCTGTTTCGCGTAGTCTTAACAATGAGATAAGTGAGAAAATAAATACAATCCTTGTGGCATAGGCGGTTTATTATGAAAGGGCTGTTTCGTGCCTCGCAATGACTTTGACTAGTATTGGGGGGATTTCTCCTATTGTCGAAATGAAGCTAATAGGTTTCGAGAAGGCTTACACTAAATACACGTAATTCCTATTTTTTAAGACTTTCAAAATTAACCATTCGAAAAGATGAAGGCTTACCATTTTTCAATTTCACCCCATAAATCTATCCAATCTGGATTTAACTCATTTATAAGCTTATCCTTTTTTGCTCTAATCCATTTCTTAACTTGTTTTTCTCTTGATATTGCTTCCTCAATTGTAGAATGAAATTCATAGAATACAATCAATTCCAAATTGTATTTATCAGTAAAACTGCCTTTATAATAATGGGTTCTATGTTCTGATACGCGCTTTATTAAGTTAGTTGTCACTCCTAAATATAATGTTGTTCTATTTTTATTAGTCATAAAATAAATACTACCACCTCTTTCCATTTTCTTTTTTTTGGTAAAACTAATGGCTTCCTGTCATTTCGAATGGTTCATCAGGCGCACCAGAAAAAATTGGAATGACGTAAACTTGTAGAGACGGATGATAATCCGTCTTATTTGCGAAGCAAATCAATAAATTAATGATTCAATTTAAGATGGATTATCATCCCAGTGAAGGGGATGCAAACATCCCACGTCATTTCGACCTTAGGAGAAATCTCATTCTACTATTTTGTTCCCAATATTCGGAGAGATTTCTCGTGTCTTATAATGACGAGGATAAACATCGGGGAGATTTCTCCTATCGTCGAAATGACGCTCATAGGTTTCGGGAAGGTTGGAATTACAAACACCGATGACAGGCAATAGATACACCGCTGCATGGCAACGTAAGTACCGATGATTCACCAGCATACATCGCTGATAGGCAAGGTAAGTACCGATGCATGGCAACGTGAGTACCGATGATTCACCAACTTACATCGCTGATAGGCAAGGTAAGTACCGATGCATGGCAACGTGAGTACCGATGATTCACCAACTTACATCGCTGATAGGCAAAGTGTACACCGGTGATTCATTTTTGTACACCGGCAATCCATGTATCGTGCACCGGTGGTTCATTTTTGCACACCGGCAATCCATGTATCGTACACCGGTGGTTCATTTTTGTACACCGGCAATCCATGTATCGTACACCGGTGGTTCATTTTTGTACACCGGCAATCCATGTATCGTACACCGGTGGTTCATTTTTGCACACCGGCAATCCATGTATCGTACACCGGTGATTTTCAATGGGGGTATCGATGATTGGTAAAATTAATACTTCCTGTTAAGTACAACTACACCAAACACTGCTAAATATCCTGCCTCAAGTTGAAATGTTGTATTGGGGTTG
>CAISCV010000091.1 GCA_903883945.1 uncultured Chitinophagaceae bacterium
AAATTAAAGACCTTATCTCCCACGTTTGGGATGAAGTAGAGGCGAAATATAGTATGAGTCCGGCAGCAAACCGCAGAGCACTTGCCCGCGAATGGGGGGTGAAATATCGTAGCACAGGCATATTATCGGTGGTAACAGGTACCTGCAAAGATGAAACAGGCGTGGTGTTGGCAGGCATCAAAGTGCGCATCATAGGAGCTAACACCAGTACCCTATCCGACGCACTTGGGCATTTCTCCCTTAATACCTCCCTCTATGGCGACCTCGAACTAGAAGCAACCCACCTTAATTACGAAAAGAATATTATAGAATTCACCAAAGAAGATGGGGTAGCAATAGCGGTGAGTGTGGTAATGACGCATGTTTAGTGGTTAGTTATTAGTGGTTAGTTATTAGCTCGGAATTCTAAATAGAATATAAAATAAAATGAGGAAACAAAGTAATTTTACTACTTCACTTCCTCTTTCTTATCTAACAACTAACAACTAATAAATAATAACTAACCACTAATAACTAATCACTAACCACTATCTACTAACTGCCAATGGGTTTGAATGATTAGCCATATCCGAAACAATCTTTACAGTTTCATTGATGTATAAGTCAGATTTTAATCCTTTTAACCAGGCTTTGTACCGCTCACCTTTTTGTTTGTCAGGATTGTTGTAAAACTTATCGTAGTCGGGCTTCAATACATCCATATTCATTTCATTCTTTAGCTTAGCCAAAGCAGTATTCTGGTTAACAGTACCCTTCAATTTCTCTTGTTGTTCCTTGTATTTATTTAGTTCAAGACTCACGGGCGCATCGAGATTTTTGCCCAACCAGTCTGTATTTGATTTAATTAAACCAAAAGAAGGATTTGATTTGATCCGATCATTTTCTTTTTGAATCACGTCGGAATATCCAGTGAAAAGTGCTGCATTTGCTTTTTTAATTTCGTCCCATGGCAAGGCGCTAGGATTGTCTTTTTCACGAATTTTAATATAGTCATAAGGATCTGGCAACACAACATCTGAACTTACGCCTTTTAGTTGTGTAGAACCACCACTTACCCTGTAAAACTTCTGAAACGTAAGTTTAACTGCACCAAACTCCGAACGGCCAGAAAAGAAATCCAATGGTTTGCCCAATGGAACATTACGCTGTACCGTACCCTTGCCATAGGTAGATGTGCTGCCCACAATAACCCCTCTTTTGTAGTCTTGTATGGCGGCGGCAAATATCTCACTAGCACTCGCACTGGTTTCATTCACCATCACAGCAAGCGGACCATCATACAATACATCAGGGTCTTTATCATCCATTACAACAATCTTTCCATCTCTGTCTTTTACCTGAACAACAGGACCATCTTTAATAAAAAGACCCACCATTCGAATGACTTCATACAACGATCCTCCACCATTGTAACGCAAATCCATAATGATGCCGTCTACTTTTTCATCTTTCAATTTAATGATTTCCTTGGCAACGTCTTCACTACATTTAGCCCCATTAGGGCGCTCAAAATCTGCATAGAAGTCTGGCAATGAAATTACGCCAATCTTTTTGTTGCCTTCTTTTACTACTACACTTCTTGCAAAGGTTTCATCTTGTACTATTTCGTCTCTTTGCAGGGAAACTGTTTTGTAGGTGCCATCACTTTTCTTAAGCGTAAGGCGAACGATGGTTCCTTTATTACCCCGAATCAATTTAACGGCATCACTTACATCAAAACCTGTGATGTCTACCATTTCACCTTTTTCCCCTTGACCCACCTTTACAATGATATCATTTGCCATTAGTTCTCCACTTTTCCAGGCTGGTCCACCTGGGATTAGGCTCATTATTTTTATGTTGCCATCCTGTTCTTGCAATTGTGCGCCAATGCCATAAAAGCGACCACTCATTTGTTCGTCAAAAGCTCTTTTCTCTACAGGAGGGAAGAAGTCGGTATGCGGATCCATAAGGTTGGTAATTACATTCACAAACATATTAAAACGTTCGTCGGGAGTCAGTTTTACCTTTATTCTTTCATACATCCTGTCTGTGCTCTTCAATACTTTTCCACGTGCTTCTGCTTCTAATTCAACATCGGTCTTTTTGATGATGCTATCTACTTTACTTTTCTCTCTTTGCTCAATCAGATCAACATATCTTTCCAATACCAGATATTTCAGGTGTTTGCGCCATTTTTCTATCCTTGCATTATCATCGGAAGGATACTCCTGCTTTGCAGCATCAGTTACCAATGTTTCATTTGCATTAAACGAAAACGGTTTAGAAAGAATGTTCCTGTAAATACTAATTACTTCTGGTATGCGTTTGTCGAAAATGCTATCAACGGCAGGCGTGAATTCAATTTCAGAACCACCTTTAATTTCATCATCTATCGTTGTTTCATATTTTCTAAATGAATTGATATCAGATTGTAGAAATAATGTTTTTTCGCCATCGAGTTCCTCTAGATACTTTTTGAATACCTGCTTAGAAAAGGCATCATCAAAAGGTTTGGGACTGTAATGTTCTTCTGCCAACAGTTGACCAATTGCTGTCAACAGCTTTTCCTTTTGGGTTTGTGGCGTTGGTGTATTTATTTTTTTAAAAGCAAAGAATATGCTTGCGAATGCTATTATAGTAAATAGAACCCAACCTTTGTTACGAATCATAAATGTCATAATTTTTTGCATAGAGAAAGAATTTTCAAAAATAGGGTAATTCATTAGTGGTTATTCAATATTTAGTGGGCGATTAACAAAGGTTTTTGATAAGAGGTAAAAAAAAGGCTTTTGGAGATGACTATTATTCGATTATGTATCTATTTGAGAAGTGAAATAATTAGGGTAAGGTTAGCCAGATAAGAAAGCGATTCCCAACAACTTCATGATGCTATTGCATGGATAGCCTTATTTTTACCAACTCTATTTCTCTATTATAGATTAATTATGTGCGGTATTGCAGGCATTGTTTCACCCTTTTCATCTTTAGTGCAACCCAATAAGGTTCATACAATGATGAATGCCTTACAACATCGTGGGCCAGATGGAGAAGGGTTATGGACAAACGAAAACAATACTGTTTGTTTGGGGCATAGGCGTTTGGCTATCATAGATACCAGCGATGCAGCCGCTCAACCCTTTCACTATTTGCATTATACCCTGGTTTTTAATGGGGAGATTTACAACTATATCGAACTAAAAGAAACCTTGCAAAAGCATGGCTATACTTTTACAACTCATAGTGATTCGGAGGTAATTCCTGCCGCTTTTGATTGTTGGGGTAAAGAATGTCTGCACCATTTTGATGGGATGTTTGCCTTTGCATTATACAATAACCGAGATAAAGAATTGTGGATTGCTCGGGATAGGTTTGGCGAGAAGCCTTTGTATTATCATACAATCTATCAGCAACGTGGGCAGTTTGAACAGCTTTCCTTTGCCAGTGAAATGAAAGCATTGTGGTCAATTGGTATTAACAAAGAGTTGAATGGCACCATGATGCTCAATTACCTTACGCTAGGCTTCACCCAGAATCCTATTAAACCCACCCAAACTTTTTATAGTAATATTCTTTCGCTTCCTGCGGGGCATCACTTATCGGTTCAGCCCGAGAAAGGAAAGGTGCAGATGAAACGATGGTATAACCTCAGTAAACAGTTATCAGTAAACAGTAACTTAAAAGCCCCTTTAGGGGTTGGGGCAGGGGCTAGCGGTGGTGTTGGGGCTATTGAGCATTTTGCCGATCTCTATACAACCTCTATTAAACGGCGCCTTCGTAGTGATGTTTCTTTGGGTACTTCCCTAAGCGGGGGCTTGGATAGTAGTAGCATAGTGGCTGGTTTATTAGATAATAAGGCAGCTTCTTTACATACTTTCTCGGCAGTATTTCCAGGTTTTGAATATGATGAAAGTAAACAGATAAAAGAATTTCAAGCACATTACAAGCAGGCAGCCTTCGATAGTCATTTCGTTACGCCCACTGCCAACGACTGGATAAAAGATTTCGAACTATTGATGTATCACCAGGAAGAACCCTTGCAAAGTGCGAGTGTATATACACAGTTTGCAGTATATAAATCAGCAAAGAAACATGGGGTAACGGTATTGTTGGATGGTCAAGGAGCAGATGAAATATTAGGTGGCTATAAAAAGTATGGACACTGGTTCCTACAACAACAATTGCACCATGGATACCGAGGGTTTATAAGAGAAAAACGGTTGCTAAAAGAACATGGATTTCTGGATAAATGGGATATTAAAAACTATGCGGCCGCTTTCTTACCCGAACGAACAGCCAAACAACTGCAACATAAAGCTATTATTCAACAGAAAGGAAACCCATCCATCAACAGAGAATTTTATGAGAAATATCATAATGATGATACCCTTCAAAAGCCAGTTGTAAATACGTTGGAGGATATATTGTATTACAACACCTTTACTTTTGGCTTGCAAGAACTATTGCGTTATGCCGACCGCAACTCGATGGCACACAGTAGAGAAGTAAGATTGCCTTTTTTAAGTCATGAGTTGGTGGAGTTTATCTTTTCTTTGCCTACGTCTTTTAAGATAAGAGATGGCTTTACTAAATGGATTTTACGAAAGAGTATGGAAACTAAATTACCTGTATCAACAACCTGGCGGACAGGAAAGATAGGTTACGAACCCCCTCAACAACAATGGATGCAACAGCCAGCAGCTATTGAAATGATTCATGAAAGCAGAAAGAAACTCATTGCAAAAAACATTCTGGATAGCAATGTACTTGAGACATCTGTTCAAGCCAAAGCTGCTCATGATGCTAATAACTTCGATTGGAGGTTTATGAGTGCGGCGGTAATTATATAGTGATGAATTTTAACTGCAATTGGAGTAATCATAATAAAAAGAGGAAACGCAGTTGTAACCCATGCTTCCTCTTTCTGTCTTTTTAACCAAAATATATAGCTACTCCACCACAAAACCAAGTTCCTTCATCCGGCTTTTAAACTTATTTAAGTTTTCTACAGGCACCAATAGATTAAAACCTTCTGCTTTCAACACCAGTTGTTTTAACTCTATATCTTGTGCAACAAGACGGTGTAACTCTTTATCGTCTTTTAATAAAGTGTAAGTAACTACAAACTTGTTTATTTTTATGGCAGTAGCATTGTTAACTAGTTCTCTAAAGAATCTATCCCAATAGATGGGGATGCTACTGTTAACAGCCGCCTTAAACAAGGCAATTTTACTTTCGATATCCTTGCGTGTTTTACAATCTTTTAAAAACGATGTTGCGGTAACACGATAGCGGGTATTGCCAAGCTTTTCGCTGTAGGCGTCCAGCATTTTATCTGTAAGTGCTGTCATATCGCCATCAGCAATAATCATTAACGAGTCGTTGGAAAGCGATAGCTTATTTCTTTGAGTAGGCGTGTTTTGGTGTTCGAAAGTAGAGGTATGTCCCAAAATATAAGCACCTAGATTGGTAAGCCTGAAATACTTTAACCCATCATAGTTAGAGTAATAAGTAGTACCAAATGTAGTGAGGTTCACATCGTCAAACGCAATTTCTATCAAGCCAAAGGCGGCAAAAAGAAAGAGACTTCCTTTTATAAAGGGTTCCGTAATAAACTGGGTCAAGCTATCATTGGTAATATAGTTTTTGGTTGCCTCATTCGTGTTGTTTTCAGTTTCATAATATAATTTATTGGTATCATAAGGATGAATACTCAATGGCTTCACATCAATTGCCCGATGTGCTAACAGATCCATCAGGTTTTCTATACTTATCCAGTCGTTCATGGGCATTTCCTTCAGGATAGTAATTATTCGCCCTTCTACTATATGCAGCCTGTCATATTGTGGTGCTACAAAGTTCCATCCCTTCAATTCTGTTAATATAAACTGTACGGTAAAAAGATTGGTGTAATGAGTCCTGAAAAAGTATTTTAAGATGTCGATACTGTCGGTGTCTATGTCTTTTTGTGGTAGATTATAAAGCATACCTGCAATCAGGTTGCTCCTAACCTTACTGAGTTGCTCCTTTTCAAAACCATAAAACTCATCAATGGCACAAGTTTTTTGAAACTTACCTAGTGTTGATTCTACGGGTCTGCCTGAGGAACTAAATTTGATGTTTCCTAACAGGTAATAAGAAATAAAATGGGGTATCTCCTCAAATATTTGTTCTTGTGCACTGTACTTATAAGTAGTGTGTGGTATCTCTTGTAAAGGAATAAAATCTACAAACTGTGGTTGTGTATAGAATTTTAGCAACAACTGTTTCATCTCTTTGGGAAGGGCGAAATCCCTTTGGGTATAGTTGATTCCATAACTTGGAGTATGTGTAGTGAACATAACAAGCTCCTGTGGAATAGTGATCTTACCTGATTGTTCGGTACTAGAATTGTTGGGAGCTATCTTAGCAATAAAGGTTTCTACTTCTTTACGAGTCATATAATCTCGCCATACCAATCGTTCAATTATTGTTGAAACAATTGGCGGAAGCGTTTTAAGAAAGGCAAAATAAATCTCCTCATCATTAAAGATAGAGTAGGCAATTTTTACCATCTCCGACTTAGTAAATGCTTTCTTTCGCAGTAGCATGTTGGTTTTTTCAACAGTTTCTGCATTTTGCCAGTCGGGGTCGGTGTCTTTTAGATAAAAGGCTTTTACTAAGGGAAAGAGACCTCTGTCAATCGTATCCTTTGTGTAGTTACCCTCAATAGCATAGCGGGAAGCGTAATCTTCGATGTACATAATGTTTAAATTTAAACGCCTAACATGAATTGAATATCGTCTTCGCTAATAGATTTAAGGGAAGCACTGTCTGCCGAAATGATGTTATTAAATATCTCTGCCTTTTGCTCTTGTAATAACAGAATCTTATCTTCTATTGTATCTTTTGTAATTAGCTTATAGGTCAATACGGTTTTGTCTTGACCAATTCTGTGTGTCCGATCTATCGCTTGATTTTCTGATGCCTTATTCCACCAAGGATCAAATACAAAAACCATATCAGCGGCAGTTAGGTTAAGACCTGTGCCCCCTGTTTTGAGGGTCAATAAAAAGACTTTACAATTGATATCTGTTTGAAAACGCTCTACCAACTGTTGTCTGTTTTTGGTAGAACCACTCATGCTTACATAGTCAACCCCTTGTTCTTCCAACTTATCGCCAATCAATTCTAATGCTGCCAGGAAGTTTACAAACACCAATACCTTATGCTTATTAGCGAGTGCATCCATCAATTGCTCCATCAGAATTTCTATCTTAGGAGACTTAATCAACCCACCACTGATGGCTTCGGGCGTAGATGCAAGTTGTCTCAATTCACTCAATGCCTGAAACACAAAGAATTGGGTGCTTTGTATCCCCTTCGTAGCTATTTGTTTCTGAATAGCCTCCTGGTAGTATTGTCTTCTTTGCTCGTATAGTTTCTTTTGGTCGTGACTCATCTCTACATACAGCACCTGTTCTATCTTGTCTGGAAGTTCTTCTAACACATCCTTTTTAAGTCGTCTTAAGATAAACGGATAGATCTTTTTTCTTAAATCTGCCGTTACATTCTTATTGTTATCCTTCTGAATAGGAGTTAAATAAAATTCATTAAACTTCTCTAAAGTACCAAACATGGTTGGATTCAAGAACCTAAACAAAGCATACAATTCCCCTAAATGATTCTCTATCGGCGTACCACTCAATGCAAGCTTATGTTTGGCTTGCAACAGCATTGCTGACTTAGACGCCTGTGAAGCAACATTCTTTATATTCTGCGATTCATCGAGTATCACATAATAAAAAGGATGCTCTTTTAGCTTCTCAATATCATTCCGCATCATCGAATAAGTAGTGATAATAAGGTTACATTGTAAGGCATCCTCCAACTTCTTATCGGGTGCATGGTAAACGTAATAACTAAGTTGAGGGGCAAACTTATCTAATTCCTTTTCCCAGTTAAACAACAAGCTTTTGGGCATTACTATCAATGTTGGCAATGCCTCTTCGGGATAGATAGATGCCAATAAAGTAATGGATTGTAAAGTTTTCCCAAGTCCCATATCATCTGCAAGACACCCATTTAGGTGTACACTTTGTAGGTACTTTAGCCAATGGTATCCTTGTTGCTGATAAGGGCGAAGGGTTGCATTTACATTTGGTAGGGGATGTTCGGATTTGTGTATATGATTAAATCCTTCAAATATTTCCTTAGACCTTGCAAAAGCACTCTCTGCCAATTGACCATCTATCAGTTCTTCGGCAAGAGGTAAATCGAAGAAGGAAATGTTTACTTCCTCTTTATCCTTATTAAACAGGCGACGTAGCTTTTGCATATAGTCTTCATTCACTATTGCATGGGTGCCATCGCTTAGGGTGATGTATTTGTTTTTGGCATACTGTTGTAGTGCATCAAACAAAGAAAACTCCTGGTCATTAAAATGAAGACTAGCCTGTCCACCCAAAAAGTCTAAACCATGTGTAAGCTTTAATTCCAACCTAGGTTTGATGGTACTTACTTTAAATGCCTTTAGGTTCTCAGCGCCCATTATTTTGTAGGTGGCCAATAGGTTGGGCAAATCATTATAAATAAATTCAGAAGCTATTTCTCTTGGGATGATAAACAGGTCGTTCTCCAATATAATTTCTCCATTTTTATTCCCTTTAGGGATATGCTTTTGCAGTAACTTTTCTATGACCCTTACCGAAGTATCATTGTTTTCTTGTTCAATCAGCTTTACTTCAATCAATCTTTCTAATTCATTGATGGCAGCAAAATGGGGCAGCTCATAATCACTCAACAACTTAGCATCTATATCGGGTAAAACCTGCGCCACCCGCATACACAAAGCTTCATCTATATCTATCTTTTCAAATAGTAACACAGGTGTTGTACTGATGGTATGTTTTGAATAGAGTACCGTATAATCTTCATATAATAAGTCTATATGCTTGGTAAAGGAAAAGAAGATAGACAGAAACTTAGCTAGATCTATCGTTTTTACATTCGTATTAAAGAATGGCAGCGCCTTAAAGTTGCCGCCTACAGGTTCTGTTTGTATCACTACTCCTTTTGCAAAGATGTGGTTCTCGTTAATAAATTCGAAGTCTTTGTAGGTTTCATTCTTTGCCCATAAAACAAGGGTAGAACTGATGTTGATGCTATCTCCTACATCTGTTAATAGCAATTGCAACACCCCTTTATTGGGCAATGTTTCTATAACAGTACCGTTTTCTGTTACCCAAACTTTACTTTGAAGCAGCAATTCAATCAGCGAATCATTTTCGTGAAGATAAACCTGGTTGGTAGGGTGTTCCCAATCAATTACAAAGTCCGACCGGTGATGAATGGTTTGTACCTGTTTTAGGATGGTTCTTATTACACCACTATAGTGTTGGTAGTCTACGTCTACTACTTTGCCTTTTTCATTCCGAACTTCTATATAAGCCCCCGAATCGTCGAATAACAAACAAAAAACAACCGATATAATTTTCCCCGTAGTGACTGTTGTTGTAGTCTTTTCTTTTTTAAATACTTCGAATACTGATTTGCCATTCATAATAAATTTGTTTCGCCACAAAGACTCAAAGGCAGAAAGAAGCACTAAATTATTTACATTTTCTTTGTGCTTCTTTGCTTCTTAGTGGCTTTGTGGCATCTATCTTTTCTACTTCTTCTGTATCAATTCGTGTTCTTTTACTTCGGTAACGCCACCACTTACAACAAATTTCATTGCTTCCGCTGCACTGAGGTCTTTTAATGGTTTTATTTTGTAGGGGGGAACAAAAAACAACATACCACTTATGGCATAAGAATGTGGAACATAAACGGCTACATGGTCTTCCAATCCAAAGTTTGCTACACTTTTCTGGGTTATAAAGCCTATCCGCCACACATCATCACCATCAGTATTTACTAGAACAGGCTTATCAAACTTCTTTTTATTACCTGCAAAGGCTTCCATCAAATCTTTTACAGAGGTATAGATAACCTTTACTCCGGGAGTTTTCTCAATAATCTTATCCAAATAAGAAACTACTTTTCCAAAGAAGAACATAGACGATACCCACCCTACAAATAGTACCAAAACGAGCATTACCAGAAAGCCAAGACCGGGTATCTTCTTTAGGTTTCCTTCGTTGTCTATCCCAACATAATTTGGTACTATTTTGTGCAGGATGCTTGGTAAGATATCATCAACAGAATTAAAGAGAAATAAAACAGCCCAGATTGTTACGCCAATGGGTGCCAAAACGATGATGCCTTGTAGAAATGTTTGCAGCAATTTTGCCAATCTGTTTTGCCTTGCTACATCGCGGGCTTCCTTATCCATTCTCATATTAAAACATTTGCGGGTAAAGGTCGGTACAATTATAAAAAAGCAAGTTCTTTATTTTATTTATCTGCTCAATTTCCTTACTTACAATATGGAATACATTCTATTAAATTAAAAACCACAGCGTTTCAAGAAATAATAAGGAAAAATAGAGTGATTCTTAGTTATTAGGGCAGATTCTGGCAGAGATAAATTTTTTGGCGGATTATCTATGAGCTCACTTTTGGTCTTGTTAAACCAATTTATCTATTCTGATTGCTAGGCTGTAATCTAAGTCTGTTACTACATTTCCTTCATCGTGAGTGCACAACCAAATTTGAACCTTGTTATAATTATTCGTCCAGATTGGATGATGCTGCATACTTTCTGAGATTGTAGCAACTTTTGTAATAAAAGCAAAAGCTTCTTGAAAGTCCTTAAAATAAAATTCTTTGAATAACTGATTGTTTATTGTAGTCCACATGAGGTATTTATTTAAAGGAAATTATTTTTATTACGAACAAACGTTTTCGAAGGTTTTAACATCTAACAGCATAGTTTGTTTATATTTTCATACATTGCCCACTTATAAATTTTATAGATGAAGTATTTTTTGTTTTTTTTTGCTTTCTTGTGGTCAGGTGGTTTGTTTTCGCAAGAAAAAATATCTTTTGGTTTTCAGGGTGGGGTTAACGCCCCAGGGTTGGTAGTAAAAAGTAAAAACCCTGTTGTAGATGGATATAAAACAAAGCTTTCTGCATATTTTGGACTAATAGCAGAAGAAGGTTTAAGCAAAAACTGGTCATTAATAGAAGAGATCGATTACGCCAATATGACTATTATCAAAAGTGGGTCACAAGTGATACCTAGGAGTGCATATGATAACTTAAAACTCGTGAATGTGTCATCCTTTCCTCATCTTTATGGCACTTTTGATAGCAATATACAAACAAAGTATATCGAAGTTCCCATTATGCTTAAATACAACGTCTATGAGGATGAACAAATAATTTTTTACGTAAACGGTGGTCTATTTGCAGGCATTATGTTTTATGGCAATGCAACAACCCAAGGTATAGGAAAAGTATACAGCGATGCAGGACATACAAAGCCAATTGATCCGCCAATCACTATTTCTTTTAATCAAAGTCAAAATTTGGCCGATTGGTTTCATCCACTCAATTTTGGTCTTAAAGCTGGAGCTGGTCTTACTGTAAAAGGAGAAACAGGTGAGTTTTTTGTGAACCTTAATACAAGCCTTGGACTAGTAAATATAGAAGAGAGTACAGGTGATGGAGAGAGTAAAACAAAATCTTTGGTGTTGGCTGTGGGTTATTTATTTCATCTGAGTAAATAATTGTAAGATAAACACCTCAATAAATGCCTGTTTACCGATAAGTTGCCTATTGCAACTGTTCATTAACAAAGAATAGTTCTTTTGGCATTGGGTTTGATAAATTAAAACTACAAAAAATAACACATTACCTTTTTTCTCATAAGCAGTTAGTTTTGGTTGCGGCTCCGATGTTTATCGGGGCCAATTTTTTTTAGGCATAACCACAAAGAACACAAAGGTTTGCACTAAGAAACACAATGGATTCTGTAAATTCTGGTGTTCTTTGTGGTTCTTTTCCTTGTGTTCCTTGTGGTTAAATAAAGCAAAAAACTTTTTATTTGGAATATAACACCACATTACTATACATTTGCAGCCGAAGAGAAAATGAAGGGAACTAATGCAGTTCCCTTCTTCTTTATACCTATGGCAGTAGATACATTAAAAAAGATAGAAGATTGGCTTCAAGAGATTTTGGCTGATTACCCAGATTTATTCTTGGTAGAAGCAAAGATTAAGCCTACCAACAATATCAAAATTTTCATTGATGGGGACAATGGCTTTCCGATAGATTTGTGTGTACGCATCAATAGAAAGCTGTACAAATTAATTGAAGAGGCAGCTATCTATCCCGAAGGAGATTTTGGAATGGAAGTATCAAGCCCAGGTATAACAGAACCATTGAAGCTACAACGTCAGTACGTAAAGAATGTTGGTAGAGACGTGGAAGTAACTTTCAAAGATGGCACAACAAAAGAGGGAACTTTAGAAGCAATAGCAGAGGATGATATTATTTTGGTATGCACAGAAGGAAAAGGTAAAAAAGCGATACAACAGAAATTGGTAATTCCAATGTCGAATATAAAAACAACAATAGTTCAAATTAAATTTTAAGAGAATTTAAAATAAAGTTTCTAGGTTATGGCAAGTATAAACTTAATTGATGCATTTCAGGATTTCAAAGACGCGGAGAATTTAGATAGACCCACGATGATGAAGGTGGTAGAAGACGTGTTTAAGACATTACTTAGAAAGAAATATGGTAGTGATGAAAATTTCGACGTAATTGTGAATGCCGAAAAGGGGGATTTGGAAATAATCCGCCGTCGTATCATTGTAGAAGATGGCGATGTAATGGATCCTAATGAAGAGGTTTCTTACTCGGATGCAATCAAAATAGAACCCGATTTTGAAGTGGGCGAAGAGTTGTACCAAGAAGTAGATATGCTAGACTTTGGTCGTCGTGCGATACTTGCTGCCAAGCAGACGCTTGCTAGTAGAATTGGTGATTTGAAAAAGAATGCATTGGTAAAGAAATATGAAGACCGCATAGGGGAGATTATTTCTGCTGAAGTATACCAGGTATGGAAGAAAGAAGTATTGCTATTAGATGAAGAAGGTAACGAATTGATTCTTCCAAAATCCGAACAAATACCCAATGATTTCTTCAAGAAAGGAGAAAATGCAAGAGCGGTAATTGAAAGGGTTGATCTAAAAAACAATAATCCGGTTATTATCTTATCAAGAACAAGTCCTACCTTTTTAGCTAAGCTATTAGAAATTGAAGTCCCTGAAATATTTGATGGTCTGATCGTAATTAAAAAGATTGTTCGTGAGCCTGGAGAAAGAGCGAAAGTTGCAGTTGAAAGCTACGATGACAGAATTGATCCTGTAGGCGCTTGTGTAGGGATGAAGGGTAGTCGTATTCACGGTATCGTACGTGAGTTGAAGAATGAGAATATAGATGTCATCAATTACACCAGTAATGTTCAATTGCTCATTCAGCGTTCACTAACGCCTGCCAAAATTAGCTTCATGCGTATTGATGAAGATAAAAAACAAGTGGATGCATATCTAAAGGCAGATCAGGTATCTCTTGCAATTGGTCGCAGAGGGGTAAATATCAAATTGGCTTGCGAACTTACAGGGTATGAAATAGATGCCTTCAGAGAAGATGAAGAGCAAGTGAATGAATTTGATATAGATTTGGATGAATTTACAGATGAAATTGAGTCTTGGATAATAGACGAATTTAAACGTGTTGGTTGTGATACAGCACGTAGCGTTTTAGCACTAACACCTAGTGAATTGGAAAGAAGAACGGATCTAGAGAAGGAAACAATTGCAGATGTAATTAAGATTCTGAAAGAAGAGTTTGAAAGAGAAGAAGAATAAGTAGTACTTTTTGAAAGATTTAGGGTTACTTTGTGCTTGCTAAGGAATTAAATCGTAGCAGGCAATTATACTACTAGTTTATAGTTTTAACAACAAAATACAAAATGGTTATTATGTTTATTCAACAGAAAGCCATAGGATTAAATAGCACTGAATGTCAGAACTGAAGTTACCGAGGTTATTAGCTGCAGCTAAAGAGTTTAATGTGGGGGCAGATACCATCACAGACTTTTTGGCTAAAAAAGGGTTTCATAAAGATGATTTGAAACCTACGGCAAAGCTTACCGAACCTATGTATTATGCGTTGCAAGCTGAGTTTCAGAATGATAAGCAAGCAAAGAACAAAGCCGACTTGGTTGAGATCCCCAAAAACCAACACAGCGATCGAAAAAGAAGGGACGAGGAAGAGATAACCTTCAGAAGGGACGATAGAAAAATTACAATAAAAGAAGAGATAAAGCCAGTTGAGGTGCCTACTGTTGTAACACAACCTGATGTACCCCCCGCTCCAATTGTGACTAAGATTCCTGATCAAGAAGTCGTTTTACCTGTAGTAAAATCCATAGAGCCTATAAAAGCAGAAGATGTATTTAATATCTCTTCTGCTAAACAAGATACTCCACCAGATAATATTCTTACAATTGAAGTAAATAATGCAGGGAATAATATTGTCAAAATTGAAGCCCCTGAATTAGAAGGACCAAAAATTTTATCTAAAATCGATTTATCAGCTATTGATTCGTCTACCCGTCCCAAAAAGGCAGACCCTAGAAAACAAGAGCCAGAAAATATTGTAACACCGATAGCAGACACAGAAATAAAGGCTCAAACTCCGATTGTAGTACAGACTTCTCCTGTTGTTGAGAAAATAGTTGAGGAGAAGATTATTCCGCAAAAGGAAGAGCCAGTTTTGGCTACACCTGTTTCTGTTATTGAAATCGAAACTTCACCATCTACCAATGAGGGCGTTGTAATCGAAAATATTCAGGCGGAAATCATAACAGGTCCTAAGATTCTAGGTAAAATAGAATTGCCAGTTGATAGTGACACTAGACCTAAACCTAGTTCTGCAGAGGATAGGAAACTAAGAAAAAGAATTCCAGTTGATAATAGAAAAGTAGGTGGTGGACATCATCACCATCATCCTGGCGGACATCCCGGAGGAGGACAAGGGAATTTTCAAAACAGGGGTCCTCAACAAGGCGCTGGTGGTGGATTTAATAGAGACAACAGACCTGTTCAACCTCCATCCGGTCCGGGTGTTGGCACTAATAGACCAGTTGTAGCAGCAAATAATAACAATAACCGTGGCGGCGGCGGTTTTAATAGAGATAACAACAGACCTGGTGGCGGATTTAACAGAACAGGAGGCACAGGTGGAAACAGATCTACTAACCGTAGAGATGATAAAGAAATAGACGCAAAAGAAATTCAGGATAAGATCAAGGAAACACAAGCCAAGCTGGCTGGTGGTGGAGGCAGAGGTAAGAGCCTGAAAGCGAAATATCGCCGTGCAAAGCGTGATGAAGCTGCTGAGGCCATGAACGACATGGAGGGCGATGACAATAAATTACAAGTTACAGAATTTGTAACCGTAAGTGAGTTGGCTAACCTAATGGATGTAAGCTTCGCAGAAGTTATTGGCAAGTGTATGGGGCTTGGCATCATGGTTAGTATCAACCAGCGTTTGGATGCGGAAGTAATAGAATTGGTAGCAAGTGAGTTTGATTTTGAAGTAGAATTTATAGGGGTTGATGATATTGATGAAATGGATGAAGATGAGGAAGAAGAAGATTTAGCTGATTCCGAAACTCGTCCGCCAATTGTTACCATCATGGGTCACGTAGATCATGGTAAAACATCATTGCTCGATTATATACGTAGTGCCAACGTAGTTGCAGGTGAGGCTGGTGGTATTACCCAGCACATTGGTGCTTACGAAGTTACCCTACCGGATGGTAAAGCTATTACCTTCCTGGATACGCCTGGTCATGAAGCCTTTACTGCGATGCGTGCTAGAGGTGCCAAGGTTACTGATATAGCAGTAATTGTTGTTGCTGCCGACGATGCAGTGATGCCGCAAACAAGAGAAGCAATTAGCCACGCGCAGGCCGCCAATGTGCCTATGATTTTTGCTGTAAACAAGATGGATAAAGACGGAGCCAATCCCCAGAAAATATACGAGCAGTTGGCTGGTATGAACATCTTGGTGGAAAGTTGGGGTGGTAAATACCAAAGTCAGGAATTATCGGCTAAGAAAGGGCTGAATGTTGATTTATTATTAGAAAAAATATTATTAGAAGCAGAATTATTAGATGTAAAAGCGAATCCTAAACGGGAAGCTACGGGATCTATTATTGAAGCATCTTTAGACAAAGGTCGTGGCTACGTAGCAACCATCCTTGTACAGAATGGTACTTTACGCCAAGGCGACTTGATGGTCTCTGGTCAGTATTACGGTCGTGTAAAGGCAATGTTTAACGAAAGAAACCAACGGGTAACCGAAGCACCACCTTCTACACCGGTAGTTTTACTAGGTTTGAATGGTGCTCCTCAGGCTGGTGAGAAATTTAAGATATATACAGAAGAAAGTGAAGCAAAAGAAGTAGCCAATAAGAGAGCACAAATCTCTCGTGAACAAGGTCTACGTGCTAGAAAACACATTACACTCGACGAAATCGGTCGTCGTTTGGCTCTGGGTAACTTCAAAGAACTTAATATCATCATTAAGGGTGATGTGGATGGTTCGGTAGAAGCTTTAAGTGATTCATTACAAAAATTATCTAACCAAGAAATTGCTATCAGGGTAGTTCATAAAGCAGTTGGTCAGATTTCGGAAAGCGATGTATTGTTGGCCGCAGCGTCTGATGCTATCGTAATTGGCTTTAATGTTAGACCTTCTGCCCAAGCAAATAAACTAGCTGAAAACGAAGGTGTTCAAGTTAAAATGTACGCTATCATTTACACGGCTATCGACGAAATCAGAAGTGCAATGGAGGGTATGTTGGAGCCTAAGGTTGAAGAAAAAGAAGTTGCAACTGTTGAAGTTAAGGAAGTATACAAATTTGATAAAGCAACCGTCGCAGGTTGTTATGTTCAGGAAGGAAAAATTAAACGTGACCACAAAATTCGTGTGTTCCGTGATGGTATCCTCGTTTACCCTCGCCAGGAAGGTGGATTTGCCGAGTTGGGCAGCTTGAAGCGCTTCAAAGATGATATGAAGGAAGTAAATAACGGCTATGAGTGTGGTCTGACTGTAAAGGGCTTCAGTGATCTTGCAGTAAATGATAGCATCATTGCTTATGAAGAAGAAGAAGTGAAGCGTACTTTGTAAAATTAAAGAAGCAATAATGCTTTAATTTGATACTGATAAGGTCTGGACTACTAGTTCAGACCTTATTTTTTTGCTTTATCCCAACACCCAACACTCCTTTATGCCCTTATTAACCCAGATTTTGCAATAGACTCGTTACGAAATTATCAAATACAAAAAAGACAGGTGTTTGAGTAGATTTTTCGATTGAAAGCATAATATTTTATGT
>CAISCV010000092.1 GCA_903883945.1 uncultured Chitinophagaceae bacterium
AGATTTTCTTCCCGAAACCATCAATGGCATTGTTTATTGTCCGGGAAGTATCAACCTGAAGCCATTCGCCAGGATTAAACCCGAAGACTTTGTGAGTGATTATCAGTTGCAGGTTGTGGGTGCGGTAAAAGTGATTCAGGCGGCTTTACCCAAGTTGAAAGAGGCAGACAATGCGTCTATTGTTTTGTTTTCTACGGTTGCGGTTCAATCAGGCCTTAACTTTCATTCATTGGTAGCATCCTCCAAAGGAGCAATAGAAGGACTCACTAGGGCTTTATCTGCTGAGTTCGCCCCAAAGATTCGGGTAAATTGTATTGCACCTTCCCTAACCGATACACCGCTTGCTGCTTCGCTGCTTAATACCGACCAGAAGAAAGAGGCCAATGCCTTACGTCATCCATTAAAAAGGATTGGTACGGCAACAGACATTGCCAACATGGCTGAGTTTCTTTTGTCAGACAAATCGAGTTGGATTACCGGACAAATCCTGCACGTGGATGGTGGCATGGGGAGCATTAAACTATAACTATGGACTTTCTAAATGCCCGTTGGGAGAACCTGATAATGGCTAATTACGCAGTGCCTCCTACCGTTTTATTGCCTTTTCTGCCAAAGGGGGTAGAACTAGATACTTTTCAGGGGAAAGCCTATGTCAGTTTGGTTGGTTTTATGTTTAAGGATACCCGACTCTTCAAAGTGCCGATACCTTATCTCGGTACTTTCGAAGAGATAAACCTTAGGTTTTATGTGGTACGGAAAGAAGGCAATGAAACGAAGCGTGGGGTAGTCTTTATCAATGAAACCATTCCTTATAAGCCGGTTGCTTGGGTAGCAAACTGGTTATATAAAGAACATTATATCTCCATTCCAACCAAACATCAATGGTTGATTAAGGAGCATATCAAGGAGATTTCTTATCAATGGGAAGTTGGAGAGGAGTGGTACGATATGAAAGTAAATGCCTCTAATAAGAAACAACCTATGGAAGTGGGAAGTATCGAGGAATACATATTTGAGCATTATTATGGGTATACCAAGGTGAATGAAACAACTACGCAGGAGTATAAGGTAAACCATCCACGTTGGGAAACCAATAAGGTAAAGGATTACGCCATAAACTGTGACTTTGGTAAGATGTATGGTAAGGCATTCGAGTTTTTAAACTATAAAGAACCGGATAATGTAATTATGGCGGAAGGTTCGGAGGTTTCTGTAAAGTGGAAAAGGGAGACTATATAAAAGTAATTTACCACTAGGGACACCAAGAGCTTTCACAAAGAACACGAGGGTTACATTTGGTTGATGATGTTGATGTTAGATGAACAACCTTGTGAACTTTGTCTTTCCTTGTGCAATTAGTGGTAAAACTTTCTTTGGGGTAATAAATTATTCAATATGGATTTAATAATTAAAGATAGAATCATCGAGATGGCTTGGGAGGACAGAACACCCTTTGAAGCTATCAAAATACAGTTTGATATCACTGAGGCAGAAGTGATACAACTAATGAGAAGGGAACTGAAGAGAAGCAGTTTCAATTTGTGGAGAAAGCGGGTGAATAGTGGTGTTAGTCAGAAGCATCTTGCGAAAAGAAATCCTGAAATCAGCCGGTTCAAATGTGCCTTACAACGTGCCATTACACATAATAAAATCAGTAAAAGATAAGAAACACCGCCATGCTTTCATCCCCACAAAGCATCAATATAGTTTGGCTAAAGCGCGACTTACGCTCGCAAGACCATGAGGCTTTGGATGCTGCAGAACAAAGTGGATTGCCCTATCTTATTATCTTCCTCTTCGAGCCATCTATCATGGCACATCCCGATTGCTCGATGCGACATCTGCAATTTCAGTATCATTCGCTGGTAGAGTTGAACGAATACTTTAAACCATACAACCAAACCATACACCTCTTTCAGGAGGAGGCGATACCTGTTTTCCATCACCTGATTAATAGCTTCAACATACAAAATATTTACAGCTATCAGGAAAGCGGGATACAGAAAACATTCGACAGGGATTTAGCGTTGAAGAAACTATTCAATCAACATGGGATTATCTGGAAAGAGTTTCAAAGGGATGGAATCGTAAGAGGGCTCAAAAACCGAAAAGATTGGGATAAGATGTGGTTTAGCCAAATGCACCAACCTGTTATTACCAATGCCTATTCGATAAAAGAACCGTTCCCATTCAGTAATCCATACCCATTAGATACTGCTTTTATTAACCAGCTTTCAGCATATCCTTCCA
>CAISCV010000093.1 GCA_903883945.1 uncultured Chitinophagaceae bacterium
ATAACGAATATAGGGTTTTATTCGGGTAAGTACATTTTGTATTGTTACTATCCGTACTTTCTGTATTGTTGGAATACGTACATTTTGTATTGTTTCTCGCCGGTGTTGGTGTTCTTCACCAATACCTTCATAAGTACATCCTACCAACTATTTTTCTTTTGATTGCTAGAAAATGCTATCAAGAACACCAACATTGGCTTCGAAATAGTATTTCTACTACTTTCCCTATTCCAACACAACTACTTCACCTCTCGAAGATGCGTTTAAATCCTTAATAAATAATAGTTAGTTGTAAAACCCCGTAGAAATACGGGGTTTTTAAAGAGGGGTGGTTATCCTTTTGTATCGCCTTTGCCATTTCTTTCTAAAACATTGCCTCCGCAAAAAAGAAGTTGCGTTTTTTGAATTGTAAAATACCCAACTCCGTCTGACTTTAAGGTATTTATTTTTGAGAACACCTTAAAGTCAGACGACTTTGAGCTATTCATTTTTGAGAACACCTTAAAGTCAGACGACTTTGAGCTATTTATTTTGAGAACACCTTAAAGTCAGACGACTTTGAGCTATTTATTTTTGAGAACACCTTAAAGTCAGACGACTTTGAGCTATTTATTTTTGAGAACACCTTAAAGTCAGACGACTTTGAGCTGTTCATTTTTGAGAATAGGTTAAAGTCGTACGATTGTAGGTTTTTTTCATTTCAATTTTTATAACTCCAAAAAGTAACAGTAATGACCTGATATTTATTTAAGCCACGCCAAACCCCAAATCCCGTGAGCGTCTTTTCGGATAGTTCATCACGCAAGGCTGAAAAAAAAAGGAATCACGTTAAAACTTGTAGAGACGGATGATAATGCGTCTTATTTGCGAAGCAAATCAATAAATTGATGATTCAATTTAAGACGGATTATCATCCCAGCAAAGGGGATGTAAACATTTCACGTCATTCTTACGATAGGAGATATCTTCCCCAAATTCATCCACATCCTTGTAATTCAAGAAACAACCTTTTCATGCACATACGCAACTTTATACCCAAATAAAAGTAAACAATACGAATTTTTAAATTAATATTGCTTAAACAACATTCATATAATCAATTATCTACCTTGAAAAAGTTATTTCTTATCCCCCTTTTTATTTTGGATGCGTCTCTTGTTTAAATGCACAACTATTTATTTCGAAACTTACAGGTAAAGGCAGCAGCAACTACAATACAGGATATGGAGCCTTTTTAAGGATGGGATTTCACATTTCGGAAGCAGATGAAATTACCGGCGAAATAGGATTTAATGACTATACCTTGAAAGATTTGCCAACTTATGGGATATTAACGGCACCATTAAAGGTTGGCTATCAATATACAATCGACAGAACAGGATCGGGCTTCTATGTAGAACCTCAACTTGGATATAATATTGTCGGAATTGTACCAAGTTATAATAATAGTACCTACCAGGAAGAGGAGACAAAATTTAAAGGTGTTGTTGGAACTATAAATGGGGGCTATATCATTAATTGGGAAAGCATTGGCACGAAAATAAATGTAGGGTTGCGGTATGAAAATGTTTTTTATGGGGGTGGTTCCGTGCACGCTACAGGAATGTTTATACTCTTTAGTTTTCAGAAGAAAAAAGAATAGGAATAATTAAAATACTTATACCGTTTCAGGGTCTTTTACCCAAAGAAATTACCCGAAAAATAAGTATTACAAAATTTTTATACCAATTGTAATTTAAGGGTTATAGAAACCAGATAAATCCAATATGTTATTTTGTCACTTCTCCGAAATTAAATAAGAATTTATTTCAGTGTAGAATGCTATTTAATGACTGCGAAATAGTAGTTATGTAATTGTGTCTGTAATTATGGCTTGATGAAGCCTAATGGCACAATAATCGTTCAATGTCTCGAAAATTTAATTGTTTAACTCAAAAATTAATAATTATGGCTTCTGAAAAATTAAACATCACCCCTCTGCATGACAGAGTGATTGTAAAAGCAGCTGCTGCTGAAGAAAAAACTGCTGGTGGAATCATCATCCCAGACACTGCAAAAGAAAAACCACAACGTGGTGTTGTAGTTGCCGCAGGAACAGGTAAAAAAGATGAACCAATGACAGTAAAAGTAGGCGATACCGTATTGTACGGTAAATATGCTGGAACAGAAATCGCTGTAGAAGGACAAGACCTGTTAATAATGAGAGAAAGCGACATCTTAGCAATCGTTTAGTTGATTAGTTAACTTGACTGACAGATGTGCTAATGCATCCAACAAATAATCATTAGCAAATTATCTATTAATTTTTCTAATTACTTAAATTAAATTAAGAAATGGCAAAGCAAATTTTCTTCGACATCGAAGCAAGAAACAAAATGAAAAAAGGCGTTGACACATTGGCAAACGCTGTAAAAGTAACCTTAGGACCTAAAGGTCGTAACGTTGTTATAGAAAAGAAATTCGGAGCACCACAAGTAACCAAAGATGGTGTTTCTGTAGCTAAAGAAATTGAACTAGAAGACCCAATTGAAAACATGGGTGCTCAGATGGTGAAAGAAGTAGCTTCTAAAACTGCTGATATTGCAGGTGATGGTACTACTACTGCAACTGTTTTGGCGCAATCTATCATCAGTGAAGGTCTTAAGAACGTAGCTGCCGGTGCTAACCCAATGGATTTAAAGCGTGGTATTGATAAAGCAGTTTCTAAAGTAATTGCTAACTTGAAATCTCAATCTCAATCTGTTGGTGACGACAGCAAAAAGATTGAACAAGTAGCAACTATCTCTGCTAACAGTGATGCTGTTATTGGTAAGTTGATTGCAGATGCAATGGCTAAAGTTGGTAAAGAAGGAGTAATAACTGTTGAAGAAGCTAAGGGTACAGATACTACAGTTGATGTAGTAGAAGGTATGCAGTTTGATCGTGGATATATCTCTCCTTACTTTGTTACAAACAGCGAAAAGATGGAAGTAGAATTGCAAAATCCTTACATCTTAATCTATGACAAGAAGATTTCTGCAATGAAAGACATTCTTCATATCTTAGAGAAAGTTGCTCAGAGTGGTCGTCCTTTAGTAATCATTGCAGAAGACTTAGAAGGTGAAGCATTGGCTACTTTGGTGGTAAACAAATTACGTGGTACTATCAAGGTTGCAGCTGTAAAGGCTCCAGGCTTTGGTGACAGAAGAAAAGAAATGTTGACTGATATTGCTATCCTCACTGCAGGAACAGTTGTAAGTGAAGAGCAAGGATACAAACTAGAAAATGCTGATTTAACGTATTTGGGTCAAGCATCTTCTATCACTATCGATAAAGATAACACAACAATTGTTGGCGGTAAAGGAACTAAAGAAGCTATCCAAGCGCGTGTGAATCAAATTAAAGCACAAGTAGAAAATACAACTTCAGATTACGATCGCGAAAAACTACAAGAACGTTTGGCAAAACTAAGCGGTGGTGTTGCGGTATTGTATGTAGGAGCTGCTACTGAAGTAGAAATGAAAGAAAAGAAAGACCGTGTGGATGATGCACTTCATGCTACTCGTGCAGCTGTTGAAGAAGGTATTGTTCCAGGTGGTGGCGTTGCTTATATCCGTGCTATCGAAAGCTTAGAAGGATTAAAGGGTGATAACATCGACGAAACAACAGGTATCCAGATTGTTAAACGTGCTATCGAAGAGCCTCTTCGTCAGATTGTTGTAAACAGTGGTATTGAAGGTTCTATCGTGGTTCAGAAAATTAAAGAAGGTAAAGCTGACTTTGGTTTCAACGCACGTACTGAAGTATATGAGCATCTATTAGCTGCTGGAGTTATTGATCCTACTAAGGTTACGCGTGTTGCATTAGAAAATGCAGCGTCAATTGCAGGTATGTTGTTAACAACAGAATGTGTTATAGCTGATAAGCCTAAGAAAGAAGAAGGTCATGCTCATGGTGCTCCTGATATGGGCGGAATGGGTGGATATTAATCTTCTGGAGTTTAAAATATCAAATCCCTGCTTACTGCAAAGTGAGTGGGGATTTTTGTTTAATATATTTTACTCAAATAATCCTATAATTTTAATACAAAGGCGCATATCCAAACACCACGTTGTATTGTTGGCAATGGATGGTAGCAAATTTATACTTTGAAAAGTCGGGGCTGCCTTTAATGGGGTATGTCTGATTTCCAGAAGCTGCGTTTAATTTCCCCAAATCAATAATAAGTATGGGAGTAGCTTCTTGAGCCAAATATAGGTGCACATCAGGTCCAATTGTTGAGATAAAATCTTCGAGCGTAATGCTATAAATGCCTGCTTTTTTATATACTTTCACCAACCCATTCGCACTTTCTCCCACACTTGGAATCAGCGTGCCACTCAACACAAGCATTTTGGTAGTATCTATCATGGTGGTATCTCCTAGAGTTGTGTTGGAAGTTTTATCTACTCCAGACTTTGTGCATCCCATAATGAAAATAACTAAAATAAAAGCTAACAGCGTAATCCATTTCATATTTAGAAGTTTAATTGTAATTGAATTTTTAGTATTAAAATTGATACGTCAAAGCAACGCCAAAAGCATTCACTTTATTTCTGAATCTATTAACCTGCGTTCCATTAGGAGCAACCTGATAAATACCATCACTAGTGGTTTTATATTCAGAAAAAAGAAACTGATAAACACCCCGTACTCCCCAATGATTAGTAAGGTTGTACCTTAAATAGAATTCAGAATTGAGGCTTCCCAAGTCATTGTCGCCCGTCAGTAATAAGTTAAAAGCAGAAGGTTTCGCTTTACTTTCAAGAGTGGTAGTGCCGTCGCTTGTTAGTATAGCACTTGTGGTTCGTCCTACAGTAAAGCCTATGACATCAATGTTTAAGCCACCATACCATCTAGGACTAAAATGGTAACCTGCATTGAAAGTAAGGTTTGTAGAAAATGTTAAGGGACGTTGTACGGTGAGGGTATCGAAGTTTTTTTCTTCTTGCGCAGCTAAAACAATTACAAATGGAATGGTTGTAGAACGAGCCAACCTAGCAGGAGCTGTAATGTAATTGCGCTTCACACCAAAATAACTAGTGGTACGGATGCCTACTCCTACATCCCAACGATAATTTTTGCCCAATCCCCAATTGTGTACATACGAAGCAGCAATACTGTTTTCAAATTCTCCAGTAGTCACTGCCAAATCGGCAAATTGATTTTGTTTCTTGTATTGCGACTGAGCATTAACCGTAGCTAAGGCAATTAGCAATAGAGATAAAGCTACTTTTTTTTCAATTTTCAACTTAACTAGTATCCTCATAACCTTACTGACGCAGTTATTGAGCATACCTTACAACGGCAGTTGGGCAAGTAAAAAAAATCTGTAAGATTTAAGATAAACTGATTCTTTTATATAAAACACATTGTCTTCTATTTAGTAGAAGGATTAATAATAGGGACTAAATTTATATTTTTACCTTATTCTTCAAAACCTACCAATGCTAGAAACTCATTCTCCGTTATAATCTTTATCGTATTAATTTTCTTTGCTTTCTCTAGCTTACTTCCTGCATCTTCACCTACCACCAGATAGTTTAGTTTGCTGCTAACCCCACTTATAATCTTTCCTCCTTGTTGCTCGGCAAGTACTTCGGCATCGTTACGTTTAAGTCGGTTAAGGGTACCTGTAAACAGAAAAGTCTGGTCTTGTAAACCACCACTTACGATGGTTTCTTTTTTTGTATTTATCAATTGTAGCCCCAATGTCTCTAATTGGTGTAGCATCGCTATGTTCTGTTCATTACTAAAAAAGTGGTGGATACTCTTTGCTACTTTAACGCCTACATCGTCTAGCTGTTGTAAGTCTTCTTCCGATTTAGTCGTAAAATCCAATAAGTGATTAACAGCATTTGCCAATGCTTTGGCCGTTGTTTCACCCACAAAACGGATACCTAGCCCATATATTAATCTATACAAAGGTTGTTGTTTACTAGCTACTATTGCAGCAATGAGGTTATCGATACTCTTTTTGCCAAAACCTTCTAGGGTGCCAATCGTATTAAAGTCTATGGAGTAAATGCCAGGTATGTCTTTAAGCAAACCCAATTCGTAGAATTTGCGCACATTCGCATCTCCAAAACTCTTGATGTCCATAGCATCTTTACTCACAAAGTGAATGATCTTTTCTACCACCTGCGCTTCACATTCTATATTAATACAACGCCATACGGCTTCTCCTTCCTCTTTAAACAAAGGGCTCTTACATACAGGGCATTCCTTTGGGAAATCAATAGAAATCTGTGTTCCATCACGCAATTCGGGCTGACTCTTTACAATTTGGGGTATCACATCGCCAGCACGTTCTATCAATACAGTATCGCCAATCTGCAGGTCTTTCTCTCTGATGTATTCTTCGTTGTGTACAGAAATGCTACTTACTGTTACACCGCCCACTTGTACAGGATCCAACTTAGCAACCGGTGTAACTGCACCCGTACGCCCCACCTGAAACTCGATGCTCCGCAATTTCGTAGTAGCTTGCCTTGCTTTAAACTTAAAGGCAATCGCCCACCGTGGGTGATGCGTAGTCATCCCTAGTTTTTCCTGCAAGGCAAAATCATTCACTTTTACGACCATGCCATCTATTTCATAGGGAAGCGTGTCGCGCATCAGTTCGAAGTCATGTACGTGCTTTATTACTTCATCAATACCTTGTACAACCTGCTTTTCTTTTTGAGGAGAACGGAAACCTACATCCCAGAGGAGTTGTAGAGAGTTGGAGTGGGTAGAGAAGGGATTAACAGATGACCGTTTACCGTATACCGTAGTTTGCTGATTTTGCTGAAGATCGCTATCTTTCAGTAAACGGTCAACAGTCAACGGACTGCTGCTTAGATTATAATAACTTACATTATAAAAGAACGCATCCAGATTGCGCTTGGCAACTTCCTTAGGATCTTTCATTCGTAGGCTTCCACTTGCTGCATTACGAGGGTTTGCAAGCGGAGATAAACCTTGAGCAATAAGGCTTTCATTGTAATTGGTAAACGCAGCTTTGGTCATTACAATCTCTCCACGTATCTCAATTTGTTGAATACCATAGTGGCTAAATGGTGCCGACAATGGTATAGACCGTATTTGCTTGATATTGTTGGTGATGTCTTCTCCTTCAACACCATCGCCACGGGTGGTACCACGAACCAAAAGGTCGTTCTCATAAATCAGAGAAATACTTGCTCCATCAAACTTGGGTTCTATGCAATAGTCTATAATAGTAAGGTTGCTTTGTTCTTTAACTTTCCGATCCCAGTCTATTAAATCATCGGCGTTGTAGCTATTCTCTAGGCTCAACATCGGCACCAAGTGGGGTACAGTTTCAAAACTTTTGTTGATGCTGCTTCCCACACGTTGGGTAGGGGAGTCGGGGGTAATTAAATGGGGATTAGTAGCTTCAATCTCTTTTAATGATTGATATAACTGATCATACTCAAAATCACTGATTAAAGGATTGTTCAAGACATAATATCTGTGTTCGTGAAATCGAAGAATTTGGCGTAATGATTCGATTCCTGTTGAATTTATTTCTTTTTTTTCTGTTATTTGCTGAAGAAAGTTGCTGGTTATTTGCTGAAAAGACTGTAATTCCTTATTATTGTGCATATTAAACTTTTAAAAACATAAAGATAGGAGCATAAAACGTTAAATTGACATTGTTGTGTATTTTATACACATTCGAAAAGAATTCTTACCTTGGGACGTTTTTTCGATTGCTACAATAACGTAAATGCTTGACAACGATGAAAAATATATCCCAACGAATGAGTAGTCACAAGGCTGGAGAACTTGTGAAAGACCCAACAACATTAGTTGAAACATATCCTAAAGTACCTCTAACAGTGGATTGTGTACTTTTTGGGTTCGAAGAAAATGTGTTGAAAGTATTATTAATACGTAGTGACCTTCAGGTGTTTGACGGACTGTGGAGCTTATTGGGAGACAATGTATTGGATAATGAAGAATTAGATGATGCAGCAAACCGTATTTTGAAAGAAAGAACAGGGATGGATGATATCTATCTAGAACAGGTAAGGTCGTTCAGTCATCCTGCTCGTCATCCTGGTGGAAGGGTAATTACCGTTGCCTATTGTTCATTGATTAATATACAGCACCACCAATTGAAAATTTTAGACCACGAATTGCATTGGCACGAAGTTCAGTCACTTACCAAAATGGCATTCGATCACTTCGAAATACTTACTTATTGCAACCAATGGCTACAGAAGCGTATACAGGAACATCCACTCGGCTTCAATTTGTTACCAGTGAAATTCTCCATGAGGGAATTGCAAAATTTGTATGAAGCAATTCTTAATCATCAATTGGATAGACGTAACTTCAGAAAGAAGTTTGCTTCGATGGGGTTGTTGATAGATGTAAATGAGATAGAAGATAATGTACCCCACCGTCCTGGCAAATTGTATAAATTCAACTTCGAAAAGTACGAGAAAAACAAACGTAACTGGATAGGAATTGACTTTTAATGAGTGGTTAGTTATCAGTCATCAATTATTAGTACAATTAAATGTATCAAAATAAATCACTAACAATTAACAAATAACTTAATGAACGTAATTATCACTGGGGCTTCGAAGGGTTTGGGCAGAGCAATTGCATTACAATATGCCGCAGCAGGATATACACTTATGTTATGTTCGAGAGGTGCAAAAGCTTTGTATGACTTCGTAAATGAGTTATATATAATGTTTCCAGACGTAACAGTAAAAGCTTTGCCGGTAGATATGAGCATCAAAGATGAAGTGATTGCTTTTGCAGATTGGAGCCTACAGTTTGGTACGCCAACTATATTAGTAAACAATGCAGGCATGTTTCTGCCGGGGTCTATACATAGCGAAGAAGACGGTACGCTCGAAACCATGATTACGACCAATTTATACAGCGCCTATCACCTAACAAGGGCTTTGTTACCATCGATGATAGCAAACAAAAGTGGGCACATCTTTAATATTTGTTCTATTGCTTCTTTGCAGGCATACAGTAATGGGGGCAGTTACAGCATCAGCAAGTTTGCCTTACTAGGCTTCAGTAAGAACTTAAGGGAAGAATTGAAATCATTTGGAATAAAAGTTACCGCAATATTGCCTGGTGCCACTTATACAGACAGCTGGAGTGGGAGTGGGGTGGAACCAAAAAGAATCATGGAAGCAGATGATGTGGCGAAAATGGTTTTTGCAGCAAGTCAATTATCGGCACAAGCGGTAGTAGAAGATATTATTTTACGTCCTCAATTGGGAGATTTATAAGTAATTACTTAACCAAATTTATAACTAACTATTTATGGGCAATCGCTATAAGCATCTTTTTTTTGATTTAGATCATACGCTTTGGGACTTCGAAACCAACTCTAAACTTACCCTGAACGATTTATATTTTAAACATGATCTTCCTTCGGTAGGGGTGCCCAACTTCGAAACCTTCTTTGAGCGATATTCGTTCCAAAATAAAAAGCTTTGGGAAAGATATACGATGGGATATATCAGGCAGGAAGAATTGAAATGGAAGCGAATGTGGCTAACCTTACTAGACTTTAAAATAGCAAACGAAGTATTGTCTAGGCAGTTAGCGGTAGAATTCTTAGAACATTTGCCTACTAAGACTGCTTTGTTTCCTTATACATTTGAGATATTAGACTATTTGAAAGGGGAGGGATACCGATTGCATTTGATTACCAATGGTTTCGAAAAGGTACAACATGCCAAGTTGGAAAGGAGTGGATTGAAAGGATATTTTGAGCAAGTTATAACTTCTGAAGCAAGTAACAATACAAAACCCAATAAGGATATATTTGATTATGCTTTTATGAAAGCCAATGCAGAGGCAGAAGAAAGTATTATGATTGGCGATAACTTGGATGCTGACATACAAGGTGGCATCAATGCTGGAATGGATACTGTTTTTGTGAATCACATAAATGAAGAAGCCTATATAAAACCTACTTACATGGTGAGGGATTTAAAGAGCTTGGAAGAGATATTTTAATTGATTACTATAAATTGTGATTGGGATTGTATCTTCAGTACGTTTTTAGATTAATACATGATGTGTTATAGTTAAGCAGCTCAAATTTTATTAACCACTATTAATTTATCAAAACATCTGCTATTACAAATATGGCAAAAACCACACTAGCAATGCCATTTGCAGTCATAAAAGCAATATTTACTTTACTCAGGTCATTTGGTTTTACAATGGTATGTTGATAGACAAGCATCCCAATAAATAATCCAACGCCTACCCAATACAACCAATGAAAGTTCCCAAAAGCACCAGCGCTAATTACGCAGGCGGCACTGATTATATGGAATAATTCGCTGATAAATAACCCTTTTTTTGTACCTACAATTGCAGGTATTGAGTATAGTTGTTGTGATTGGTCGAAGTCTATGTCTTGTAAAGCAAATATAATATCGAAGCCGCTTACCCAAAAAACAACTGCCAAAGAAAAAAGAATGGGAAGGAAGTCGAAACTGCCGGTAACCGCAATATAAGCTCCAATTGGAGCGAGCGAAAGGCCTATTCCCAATACAAGGTGGCATAAATAGGTGAACCTTTTTGTATAGCTATAAAATAAAATGACGAACAGGGCTAAAGGGCTTAAATAGAGGCACAATGGATTTATAAAGAAGGTAGCTATGACAAATAAAAGACAAGACACAATAATAAATGCCAATGCATTTTCTGCAGAGATGATGCCCGCAGGGATTTCTCTATTGGCCGTCCTAGGATTTTTGGCATCGAAGTGTCTGTCCAGATAACGATTGAATGCCATTGCTGCACTGCGGGCGGTTATCATACAAGTGATAACAAGAATGAGTTTTAATCCGTAAGAAAAGTAAATTAACCTATCAGTTGTGTTATTGTGTAATAAATGATTGTTTATTAATCCTAATACAAATCCAATCATAGCGAAAGGCATTGCAAAAATGGTGTGGGAGAACTTAACCAGAGAAAGGTAATTTTTTACTGTACTCATACTATTATTAAAGTTTAAAACGTGTTTCGCAAATCTTCCACAAAACAATGCCTGCAGCCACACTTATGTTCAACGAATGTTTCATGCCCAATTGTGGTATTTCTATACAACCATCGCATAAAGTTAATAGGTCTTCATCAACGCCGTCTACCTCGTTTCCCATTACAACAGCTAATTTGCTAGAAGGTTGCCAGTTGAACTTTTCCAAGGAGATACTCCCCTCTGCTTGTTCTACTGCAAATATTTTGTAATTATTTTGTCTTAAGTCTTCAAGTGCCTCTTTGGTATTGTTGTAATAGAGCCAATCTACAGTTTCAGTTGCTCCTAAAGCAGTTTTGTGAATGTCTCTATGGGGCGGATGAGGCGTATAGCCACAGAGACAGATAGCCTCTATTAAAAAGGCATCTGATGTACGAAATACACTGCCTACATTATGCATACTACGAATGTTATCCAATACCACTATAACTTTATTTTTTTCTGATTGCTTGAATTCAGTAATACTTTTCCGCCCCAGCTCATTCATACTTAGTTTTCTCATTAACCTCTTCCTTTTTTTTATTTGACTGCAAATGTAATTGGTTAGCAGTGATTGTGTCGATTGCGTCTCTTAAGAGCTTAAATGATGAAATTACTTATCACCCCAATGCATACCCTTACATTTGCGGTATGACACTGAACCCTATACTAAAAGAAAGAAGTAATAATAGCTGCGAGCTATGTAGTAATGAAACATCAGAATTGAGGGGGTATGCCGTTCCACCCAAAAATAATGATACTGCCGAAAATGAAGTTGTTTTGTGTATTGATTGTTATGATCAGATTACAAAAGCAGACTTTAGCAATACCAATCATTGGCGTTGTCTAACGGGGAGCATCTGGAGTGAGGTACCTGCTGTGCAAGCTTTGTCCTATAAGATATTGGGTAAGCTAACCAGTGAAAATTGGGCAACAGAAGCAATTGAATCTGTTTATTTGGAGGATGCTATAATAGATTGGGCAAATGCAGAAGATGAAATTGAAGCCGCTAAGATTGTACATAAAGATAGTTTTGGTGTACTATTGGAAACAGGTGACAATGTAATACTTACTCAAAATCTTAATGTGAAAGGGGCAAACTTTATTGCGCCCAAAGGCACAATGATTCGTAAGATAAGACTTGTGCCAGACAATGCTGAGCAGATAGAAGGAAAGATAGAAGGAGATACCATTGTGATACTCACCAAATATGTAAAGAAATCGGTGTAATTATTTATTCAGAAGGGGGATGATTTTCTTACCCCTTCTGAATGTTTAAGTAATTAGTTGAAAGCTAAATACATACCATAAAGGACAATGCTTATGCCCAATATTGTAAGGCCAAAAAGAAAAAAGTCTTGCATATCAGGGATAATGTTTAGCATTGCCATTACACAAGCAATAAAACCTAGGAAGCCACCTACACCCATCAAAACAAATCCAATAAATTGTCTTCTTGATCTTCGTAGCTTATCAAACTCTTGGAGATAATTACTGATAGCCCCCGACTCAAAACCACTTGATATAAGTGTTTCTTCCACTTTTTTGGTCGAAAGGTTGTTGTTCAGCCACTGTTGCATGGTCGTTGAGCTGATAATTGTGTTATTCATAAAGCGAGATACGTTAGAAATCTTACGCTAAATAAATGATTTTTTTTAGAAAAGTACATTTTCAAAAAAATTATTTTAAAAATAAGTTACTTAAACATCTTTTTCTTACCAATGAACAGAGTAAATAGCTGTTAAAAAGTGAGTGATTATATAATTAAAACAACCAAAATGTCGGGGATTTTTAAAATAAAAAAATTGTTCCACTGAAGACACACTCGATCCCTATGAATAATCATTCGATGCCATTGAAGCTGCTATCTTTTTAATGAAGGTACTTCTCATCCCATTAAAGACACTTACGGTCTCATTATAGATACATTCAATGCCATTGAAGAAGTCATATTCAGAGCAAATGAAAGCACTACTGATACCAAATTCGAAGTAGTTATTGTCAAATAAGTCTCATCTGATCCCAATAATAAATGTTGGAAGAATCAGTTCTTTATTTTTCAATTTGGCATAATACTATCTATAATTTTCAGCAGAGATTTAGGAAATAAATCCCGACTTGGTATTTGCTTATTTTAACAAGTTACAATTTTACCTTGAATTACTCAAAGATTACAAATACTATGAGATAGTTTAAATCCTTAAAAATAATTAGTTGGTTTAATTTATCCCTTTGAGAGTAACGTTAATTCCTCAGTTTTTATTAAATAAGTTATTTCTGAATTGCCTTGATTCGCATTTCTACGCGCCTGTTTAAAGCCCCTCCATCAGGATTGTCTTTGTTGTCTGGCGGTGTTGTATCAGAGGCTGCAGGATTCATTTTGCCATATGATTTTAAAGTAAGTTGTTTTTCATCTACACCTTTACTCAAAATATATTGTTTACAAGCTTCAGCTCTTTTTTGTCCGAGTCTTAAGTTATAAGCCTCAGATCCTTTGCCATCTGTATACCCATCAATTGATAAAAGTAGAAATAAAGAAGGATATCGTTTTACTAGATTCACGACCTGATCAAGTACGGCATAATACTCCTTCTTAATATCATATTTATTAAAATCGAAATAAACAAACAATGGTATTTTGCTGATGTTTACAGAATCAACCACTTCTGCCGTATCTTTTTTAACAGGTACTTTATTCAAACAAACCGAAAGTTTGTAAGTTGTATCTGTTATTGGGTTACTTGCGGGTGTAAAAATGATTGATTTAGCAATGAACCCCTCCTTGTTAATATTAAAACCTTTAACTGAGTCTGCATTTGCTACACTGAATAATCCCTCGTCGTTAGTTGAAAGAATATAGTTGACAGGAGCCGTATTTACAGCAACGGAAGCAGCATCAATTGGTGTATTGCCATCGCAATCTAATACTTTGCCAGTAAGACTTTGCTTGTGCTCTAGAGGATAAGTTTTATTTACTGCAAATAATTCCAAGCAACAGTCTGAAGACCTGTCTGAACTTACATACGAACTCTTCAACAGGCTATCATTAGACGCACTAAAAAAATAGATGTCATCTTTAGGTGAATTAGCTGGATATCCCAAGTTGGCAGGTGTTTCTAGATTGGGTAAATTTCCTTTGGCAGCATATAGATCAAATCCCCCCATACCGATATATCCTTTACTTGCGAAAACCAGAGTGTTTGTTTTTGTATGATAAAATGGAGCTTGGTCATCTTCTTTTGTATTGACACTTTTTAGGTTAATGGGTTCACCTAAATTCCCTGAGGCATCTATTTCGGCGTACCAGATATCAAATTTACCAGCCCCACCTTCTCTGTCTGAGGAGAAAAGGAAGTATTTATTGTCTTTTGTAATGGAGGGTTGTATTGAGTTATGACCAATAACATTTATTCTTCCATCAAGTTTTGCAGGAGTAGACCAATTGCCGTCAATTAATCTATTACATACATAAATACTTGAAAGTGTTTTGCCTTTTTCTCTTGCACTCCTTGCAAAGAATAGTTTCTTTTTATCTGGTGTTAAGGCTGCGGTGCCTTCATTGTCAGACATTTTAGACAAAAAACGTACAATACACGCTTGACCAGTTACTGAATTATTATTTGCAATCGTGTTGTAAAAAAGGTGATTAATATGATTATTTACATAACTAAACTTGCCAATAGTGTCAACAATACGAGCAGATGTAAACAACAATGTATCATTAAAAATAATGGGGGCGTAAGCACCCTCTGTTTGTCCAACATTTCCTTTCATTTTGCCAATAGAAATACTTTCATCAGCCTTTTTCATCTGTTTCTTAATAAAAGCAAGCGTAGCTAATTCCTGATTACCCAAATTAGTGTTTATGATATTATTTGTATTTTCACCCAAGAAGAGATTAATCTGATTCTCTGCTTCATTAAATTTATTATTACTTCGAAGACATACCCCATACCAATAGCGACCAAGGGGGTAGATTACATCCAGATCAGTGGTAATTAATCGTTCATAGCAAGGCTCTGCACGTTGATAATGGTAAAGCATACGATAACTTTCGCCTAATTCCCAAGCTATCATATTTGTTATTAGTTTGCTAGTTTCAATTGTGTTTAGCGCAAAAGGCGTACTGTCATTAATTACCGGTGTTGACTTCCGTTTTAGTGTGTATGGTGAAAAAGATTTGATAGGTTTCCTGATTCCAAGGTATACTTCGTAGCTAACGATGGCGTTGTAGTAGTCCCTTTCTTTAAAAAAAGTATGGGCATTTTTTAAGTCAGAGTTACTCTGAGCATTTCCACTAAACTGAATTATTAATATTAAACCGATTACGATAATTTTCTTCATGGAGAAATGTATTTATTATATTTTGACTATAGTTGGAGTTGTTAATAACGAGGACACTTAAAGTTTCCCTTCTGTTTTCTGCTGTCTGAATACATTATAGACAAATCGAAGGCATTTGCTCCATTTATTAGTCTGCCTAGTTTCGAAGCATTGACGTCATAGCTGGCACCAAAAGTTAGGCTGCTAATTTTTAATCCTATGTATGGGCTTATGGCATCTTGTATCCTATAATTCACACCAGCAGTGATATCTGTTATCTCATTTACTGCCATTTGCAGGTAGCTACCTATCATTACTTCGCTCGAATTTCCTTGTCGCATCACCAATAAATTGGGAACTAGTTGAGACTTCTCCGATAAAAAAATATTTGCTCCTGCGTGAGCGGTGTAGCGGACTGGAAGTTTTGCATTATTGTTGGAAGACCAAAAAGGATCGGAGGGCTGTGTAAGGTGTCCTGCAGAAAAACCGCCAAAAAGATTTACTTTTTTGTCGGGGTCTGCATCGTAATAAAATACGCCAGCACCTAGATCAAAATCTGAGGTTGAAGGTTTGTTAACCGATTCATTTGTGCCTGCCTGGGGAAAGTAAAGACCTCCAATATATTGGTCGTTTACTTGGGCATTTGTAAGATTAATACTTCTTCCCAATAGGCCGCCTTGCATACCAAATGTGATTATTTTTTCTCCTTCCTTCCCGAAATGGATACCTGAATAGGATATAGACAAATTGCCTGTAGTAAATTTATAGCCAACATCACCCGCATTTTGTTGAAGTAAATTTAAGCCTAAGTTAATATTCTTAGTGGTAGTCATATCGGCAGAAAGTGCGGTGGTAGAAAAAGGAGTAGCAATGCTTGCCCACTGTTGCCTTTGAATAACCGATACACGATAATTGCCATCAACAGCACCCGTCAAAGCTGGATTTAGCCACAAAGGGTACATATAATATTGTGTAAAATGTGGATCTATTTGGGCAACAACTACAGTTGTTAGCATGGTTATTAATGCAACCATTATAATTTTTTTTGCCTTGTTTATCATATTTTTCTAACTGTTAGAGTAATTAATATCTTCATTGATTTATTCAACTTTGCTTATCAACCTTTGTTTTTGATTGCCATTATTGATTTTATTGATTCTCATAAAAAAATGTTACGAGTCCCTATTTCTGTAGAAAAGACAGTGAAATTTGAAATGGAGATAAGTTGCAAGAAACTTCTCATATAGCTGTATTGTATCATTTGAAAAAGAAATAACATATTGCCTTTCTTGTTTCGATAGCAAATTTATACCTGTATTATTCAATGACTATCCTGTACAATCCTGCTTATCGTTTTCAATCTTTTTAGTTCAACAACTAATTTACAATCCTGTATGAATTAATCACTTATCTTGAATGTCTTTTTTTGTTATTGTTTTTAGTTGATTGATTACTGGTACTTTAAATAAAATATGAAATCTATGGGGGGTAAAGTAAAAGGTTAAAATTAAAGCAATATAAAAAAAGTGCGAAAATTGCACAAAACGTAGTGCTGGCGTGGGTTGTAGCGTTTGTACATTTTACGTTTTGCGTACTTACCAAAAAGTTAATAGTTCCGATGTGGTCAATACCAGTTCCGCTTTGGCTGGTAAATACCTATTAAATAGCCATTTAAAGTGCATTAAACACATAAAAAAGCCCCTTTTCGTGCCATTCAATGGTAAAAAAGGGGCTTTTCTTATTCTTTATTCGCCTATAAATCTTTACAGGCTTGTGTTTCAGCAAAAGATATATAATTACATATTTTCAATTATATTTTTGGTATCAAACGGAGCAAAGTCTATTAAAAATTTCCGTAAAGCTGCTGCCAATGGTTCTAAAGCTTCTTTGTAAGGAAGTAGTTTTTCAAAATTTGCAATTCTATTGGCTTTGAAACTCTCATAATCAGTAAATGATATGTTTTCATTTAAAACAGAATCTAAGTAAGCTGTTGAAATCTTTGATAATAAATAGGCATTTGTTATTACATCTGCTGCCGTTTTCTTAATTTCAGTCAATTCAGGTCGGTTCGCTTTGTTATCTTCTATTAGTTTGAAGTAATAATTGATGGTTTTATCTTCCCATTTAGATGTTTCTTCCAGTAATACTTTCATCAAATCTTCATTCTTCATATCGCTCACATCCCCTGAAATTAGTTTTTCCATGAGTTTGACCATAGCAAAAATGGATTTATTCTCACCGCCCAATCCTTTCTTTTCTGCCATTTTATTAACTACCCCCTCAAGAACTCCCTCATAATTACCCCTCATATTATTAGGATTATTTTTAGTGCTTTCATTTGAAAAATACCCCTCATTTAATTTATACTTCTCGGTGATTTTTTCAATCATTTTTTTACTAATTTTCCTCTTTCCTGCCTCTACTGCTGAGTAATAGGATTGTGACAAGTCAAGCGAATTAGCCATTTCAGTTTGATTTATATCCAAACTCAGTCTTAATTGCCTCAATTTTTTTCCTACATACATTTTTTATAAATTTTAATGAGATAAAATATTTCTTCTATAGTTATAAATTATTTCTATATTTGTGCCTTATTGATAGTACAAACATAGTAAATTATGAATAGAGAAGAATTAAAAAATTGCATACCCTATGGATATGGCAAAAAAATAGCAGAAAAGGCAGGTGTTACAGAAAAGTCAGTTAGTAACTTTCTTGTAGGCAAAACCAATAGTGTAAAAATAGAGATGGCAGCACTCGAAGTAATCGCAGGGCTAAATGGAGAAAAGAAAAGACTTACTGAAATAATAAAGTAACAAAGAGATGGAAGGTATTAAAATAATAAACAAAATACTTTACGTCTCTTATGCCTTCTTAAAGGAAAAGGGGATTACTCAAAAAAGTATTGAAATATGGAGTTACCGTAAAGTAAGCGTTAAGAAACGCATTGAAGGGCAAACCTATGTACAATACGATTCAATTCCCGAACCTACCCAAAAGAAACTGCCCCGAAAGATTGACCTAATTGCAGAAAGCAATTTGCAAGATGATACTGCCAAGGTAGATAAGCACTATTCACCTCTTTACCATGCCTATACAAAGGGATGGATACAGATTGTGCCACAGTACAAGGAAAAGTATCCTAATGTGCCATTTGAAAAGATAAATGAGGCGGCAAAGATGCACGCCATGTGGCACTACATCGTATCAAATTGCATAAAGGAGAGTGATTGTCTTTACCGTGCTTTTGACAAAGTCTATACTGGTCGCTACGAAAGTTATTACTCATTTAACAATGCAAAGACTAAAGCAAAGAAGTTCGGTGTTGAACATGTTTCCTTCAAGAAATCAATAGTTACTGCAAGGAATAATGTAAAGGAAATAAAACCAGTAAATAAGTATTGGGCTGCAAGCCTTATTAGTATTGGCAAAAAATACACAAATCCACAGGTTCATCAAAAACTTGTTGCATTGTGCGAGAAAACAGGAGAAAAGCCACCGTCAATCCATTGGGTAAATGAGTATCGAAAGGATATACTTAGTAAAAATTTTCGCATCAACGAGAGCCGAAACGGCAAAGCTGCCGCCTCAGCTACACAATTGACTTTTGCCACGATGAAACACGCCCTGTTTGCAAACGACCAATGGCAAATGGACGGATGGACATTGCCCTTTCACGTGTATGTTCATTCCGAAAAGAAATCTTTTCGGTTTACCATCGTAATCGTAAGGGATGCCCACAGTAAAAAGATAATAGGCAGTGCGGTGGATATAAGCGAAAACACAACCGTTATTTTGGCAGCACTAAAGAAAGCCATTATAAACACTGGCTGTTTGCCTTACAAAATCCTTACGGACAATCACAGTTTCAACCAAACCAAGGAGGCTGCATATTTCAAGGATGCCATTGCCAAGATAGGCACACAATACACTGTTACGCATTCACCCACACATAAAAGTATCATAGAGCGTTACAACAGGCATTTGGATACGCTTTGCAAGGATTACTATGGCTATGTAGGCGAAGGTGTAAAATCAAAGAGTGTCAATGCAAGACCAAAACAGGAAATGTTGGACGATTACCTTAAAAACCCGCTCAGTGAAGAAGAAATAAAGCTGATAGGCATCAAGATAGTGGAGGATTTTAATAATGGCATCCTGCCAAAAGAGGGCAAAACCCCTAACCAACTATTTGAGGAAAGCGAAAAGCCCCATTGTTTTACACTGTCTGTTTTCGATAGGGCTAAGATACTACTGGCACAAACTGAAAGCAAGATTAGCCGTGGGCAGATAACCATCAAAAGGGGCTTTGACAAACACGAGTACCAACTACCTGCCGACCTATACGCAAAATACAATAACGAGATGGTTTTAGTGCATTACGAAGATTTGAATGAGTGTATTTATGTTTTTGAAAAGGACACTGAAAAGCCAATTACGGAACTGAAACCAAAAGCTATCATTCACGGTGCAAAAGCCAATCAAAACGAAAATGACGTCGAGTTATTGAATAAGAAT
>CAISCV010000094.1 GCA_903883945.1 uncultured Chitinophagaceae bacterium
ATGAACAACCTTGTGAACTTTGTCTTTCCTTGTGCACTTAGTGGTAAAACTTTCTTTGTGGTAATAAATTATTCAATATGGATTTAATAATTAAAGATAGAATCATTGAGATGGCTTGGGAGGATAGAACGCCCTTTGAAGCCATCAAGATACAATTCAATATTACTGAGGCAGAAGTGATTCAGTTGATGCGGCGGGAACTAAAAAGAAGTAGCTTCAATCTATGGAGAAAGCGAGTGAATAGTGGCGTTAGTCAGAAGCATCTTGCGAAAAGAAATCCTGAGATAAGCCGGTTTAAATGTGCCTTGCAACGTGCCATTACACATAATAAAATCAGTAAAAGATAAGAAACACCACCATGCTTTCATCCCCACAAAGCATCAATATAGTTTGGCTAAAGCGCGATTTGCGCTCACAAGACCATGGGGCATTGCATGCTGCGGAACAGAATGGGTTACCCTATCTTATTATATTCCTATTCGAGCCATCTGTTATGGGACATCCCGATTGTTCGTTGCGTCATCTGCAGTTTCAGTATCATTCGCTGATTGAACTGAATGAATATTTTAAACCCTATCACCAATCTATACAAGTCTTTCAAGAAGAAGCGATTCCTGTTTTCCATCACCTGATTAATAGCTTCAACATACAAAACATCTACAGCTATCAGGAAAGCGGGATACAAAAGACATTCGATAGGGATTTAGCGCTGAAGAAACTATTCAATCAGCAAGGGATTATCTGGAAAGAGTTTCAACGGGATGGCATAGTAAGAGGACTCAGGAACCGAAAGGATTGGGATGAGATGTGGTTTAGCCAAATGCACCAACCTGTCATTACCAATGCCTATTCGATAAAAGAACCGTTCCCATTCATTAATCTATACCCACTAGATACTGCTTTTATTAACCAGCTTTCAGCATATCCTTCCAACTTTCAGCCTGCGGGCGAGAAGAATGCCTACCGGTATCTGCAATCTTTTATAGATGAGCGAGGCATCAATTACAGTAAGCATATATCCAAGCCAATGGATAGTCGCAAGTCGTGTGGTCGTCTATCACCGTATCTCGCTTGGGGTAATGTATCTATCAGGCAGGTATACCAGCATACGATGAATGCTATTCAGACTAAGCAATATAAAGGGCCCTATCAGAACTTTATCACTCGATTGAGATGGCATTGCCACTTTATACAGAAGTTTGAGATGGAGTGCAGGTACGAAACAGAATGTATTAACAAAGGGTATGAGTTGATGGAGCGCACAGAAAATAACACCTATCTCGATGCTTGGAAACAGGGCGAAACGGGTGTGCCCTTGATAGATGCTTGTATGAAATGTCTGGAGGCTACGGGTTGGATAAACTTCAGGATGCGGGCCATGATGGTCTCTTTTCTTACGCATCACCTTTTTCAGGATTGGCGATTGGGTGTATATCACCTAGCACAGTTGTTTTTAGATTATGAACCCGGCATTCATTACCCACAGTTTCAGATGCAGGCTGGCACAACAGGCATCAATATGATTCGGGTGTATAGTCCGGTAAAGAATTCATTGGAGCATGACCCCGGTGGATTGTTCATTAAAAAGTGGCTGCCACAGTTGGCGGTCTTGCCCATTCATCTGGTGCACCAGCCTTGGACAATAACATCGATGGAAGCAGATTTGTATCACTTTGAGCTAGGGAAGGATTATCCATTTCCTATAATTGACTTAAATAAAGACCTTAAAAAGAATAAAGATGCTTTGTGGGCAATGCGCAAGAATGAATTAGTTCGTGCAGAGAATGTGCGGATAATAAGTACCCATGCCAGAAAGAAGCGGGAGAAGACAGTTAAACCACCAAAGCCACCCAAATCAACTAAGGAACAAAAATGAAAAATGTAAAGAAGCAGCACTTGCCACAGAAGGTATGCGTTGTTTGTAAACGTCCATTCTCATGGCGCAAGAAGTGGGAGAAGGTGTGGGACGAAGTGAAATATTGTAGTGAGAAATGTAGGCGGAAGTAGCCGTATTCGATTAGGGGCTTATAAATATTATCATGCTTTTATAGTTTTAGTCATAATGTAAATCAAACATAAAAACTACCAATGGATATTGATACCATCAAAAAATAGTTGGTTGGTTACACTATTCACCCCAAAATACTTTCCAAATACCCCTTGCCTTTTTCTCAATACATTATTTCTGCATCTTTGCGGCTGTAAACAAATAAGACATGCACCCAACTACTAAATGGTTATTCATCATCTTTATGGTATTTGATGCAACCAAACCATTTGCTCAAACAAAAGTTAGTGGGATTGTAAAAGACAATCATAGTAGGATCATTAAGGGGGTTACTATTTCTATTAAAGGCAGTTATGATGGTGGCGCCTCTGATTCTACTGGTAAATTCTCTTTTAAATGCTATGATAAAGGTCTCCAAACGATCATTGTAAAGAGTATTGGCTATAAAACCGTTCAACAATCCATTATGTTATCGGGTACGCCCATTACTATAAACTTTTCCTTACACGAAGAAATTAATGAGCTAACGGCTGTTACTGTTACAGCAGGAAGCTTTGAAGCTGGGGATAAAAAACGGGCTGCCACTGTACTCAATTCGCTAGATGTTGTAACGGTTGGTGGGGCAAATGCTGATATTACCAATGCACTTAAAACATTGCCGGGTGCGCAACAGGTTGGCGAACAAGAAGGCCTGTTTGTGAGAGGAGGTACAGGCTATGAAACAAAACAGTTTATTGATGGGACCATGGTCGCCAACCCTTATAGTGCCAGTGTTCCTGACATTGCAAGCCGCGGCCGGTTTTCTCCTTTCCTTTTTAAGGGTACGGTCTTTAGTACAGGGGGTTATTCGGCACAATACGGGCAGGCATTGAGCAGTGCTGTAATCTTAGAAACGATAGATCTACCTGAATCTTCTCAAGCTTCTGCTTCAGTTTCCACTGTTTTTGTTGGGGCAGGATTGCAGGAATTGGCTAAAAATAAAAAGTCATCCTGGGGAATCAACTATGGGTATACAAACCTTGCTTTCTATTTTGCACTTGTACCACAGGGACCAACCTATTTTCATTTGCCCGAGTTTCATTCTGCAGATGCTAATTTTCGAATTAAAACAAAGGGCGGGATCATTAAGTATTACACCACTTTTGGGGCAAGTAATATTGGTATCCGTCGTCCGAATATTGATTCCTTTAATTTGAATAATGTGTATGGTATCATCAATTATAACTGGTATAATAACCTTAGCTGGAGAGAATATCTAGGCAAAGGATGGCACATGAACCTTGGGAGCAGCTTCAGTATTAACACTGACAAGATAAACCTGCAGATACAAAATAAACTCAACCAAAGAGTATATACAAGCATCAGTTATATAGACAGCATTAATACAGCAATAACCAGCTATCAGAATTTGTCGCAGGTAAAAGCAGTGTTCGAAAAGAAATTATCAGGGATTAGTGCCATCCGATTTGGTGGGGAATATTGGTATGGTACTGCAAAGAGTATAGTAAAAGACACCAATCATCTTTTGACAGATAATTTCGCTTCCTTATTCAGCGAAGCAGATATTTACCTTACGAATGACTTGGCTGCTAAGGTTGGGGTACGTGGGGAATACACCTCACAGGTAAATCAGTTAAATGTAGCACCTCGCCTTTCGCTAGCTTACAAAACAGGGGTACATTCTCAGGTGAGTTTTGCTTATGGTCAGTTTTACCAGAAACCAGAGAACAGCTACTACTATTATGGTAATCAAAACCTAGGTTATGTAAAAGCAACCCATTACTTGTTGAATTATATGCGGACTACGACTCTGCAAACCTTCAGGTTTGAGGGTTTTTATAAGAAATACAATAACCTGATAGAAACACCCCCTACTTATCAATTCGATAATAGGGGTAGTGGATATGCGCAAGGGCTTGAGCTTTTTTGGCGCGACAAGAAAAGTATTCAAGGGTTAGATTATTGGGTTAGTTATTCTTATCTCGATACCAAGCGTCAGTTTGATAAGTATCCTTCGGTAATCACCCCTACGTTTGCTGCGAAGCATACGGCTTCTTTGGTTGTAAAACGTTTTTTTAACCAGTTAAATACGGGGTTCAACTTTACTTATAATTATGCTTCAGGTAGACCCTATTATTACTTTCAATCTACTGGGAATAAATATATGATAGCCGATGAGGGTACAACAAAAGATTACAATACATTTGGATGCAGTGTAAATTATCTTACTAAGATTAAAAAGTCCTTCGTGGTTTTGGTGGGAAGCGTTACCAATGTATTTAATAGCAGCAATGTGTATGGATACAATTATAACCACAATGGCACGTATAAACAGGAGATAAATCCACCTGCGCCACGGTTCTTTTTTATAGGGGCTTTTATCAGTTGGGGTGTAGATAAGAGGCAAGATGCAATCAATAATAATTTGTAGCCCTTCATAGACTACTATGTGTTCTATGAATCTATGTATGTGTTAATAATTAAAAAATAAAACAAAAAAAATGAAAAAAGTACTCGTTATCGCCAGCCTGTTAGTGGCTACAGTTGTAAATGCACAATCCAAGTTTGAGGATGCTATGACAAAAGGTTTAGGACAGTTTAAGGATGCAAAGACTGCTGCCGACCTAACCGATGTTTCCTCTTTTTTTGAAAGGGTAGGAGATGCCGAAAAAACACAATGGTTACCCTATTATTATGCTGCTTTGTCTCTTTATAGAAGCGCTTGGGTAGATAAAAGCGTAGATAAAGACAAAGTTGCTGATAAGTGTAAGGACTTTATTACCAAAGCACAAGTGATAGAAAATAATGCAGACTTGTATTGCTTGGTGCAACAAGTGGCAATTTTACAAATGATGGTCGACCCAATGAGTCGTTGGCAAACCTACGGTGCACAAGCAAAAGGCGCACTTACAGATGCAAAGAAGGCGGACTCCACTAACCCCCGTATTTATTACTTGCAAGGAATGACAACTTTCAACACACCCGCAGCTTATGGCGGTGGGAAAGACTTTGCAAAGCCAATGTTTCAGAAGTCCGTAGATTTATTTAAGACGTATGTTCCCAAACCCTACTATCCAAATTGGGGTAAAGAAGATGCCGAGAAGATGTTGGAAGCGTGTAAATAGGTATAATTCCATTTGTATATAAATACTTTTAATAAAAACTTAGATCAGTTAGTAACTAGGGTGTCTATGTCTTACATAATTGAAAACTAAGCAGCGTTATAGGTTAAGAGTTAAGAATGTCTAAATGAACAAAAATGGGCAGGGAGATGAAAGGATGTTTCTTTCTTCTCCCTGCCCTCTTTCTGTCATCTGTGGCAAATAACTATTTCTCAAATTCCTTAACCGTATTTACACCATTGTTACGATAAGAAATAAAATAGATTGCTTTGGAATAACCGCTTGTATTTATGCTAGTTTGAGTGCTACCTATTGCAATTTTTTGCTGAACAACAATCTTGCCATCGTCACTTGTTATAGTAATGGTGGCACCAGCTACCGCCTTTGCGTGATCAATTGTTAAGGTGTTTGTAACCGGATTAGGCGATAGGGTAATTTTGTTGGACACAATATTACTTCCTTTTATTTCAACCAAAGCACTATAGCTTATACTAGTGTTAATATCTATCATTTTCAATCTGTAATATACTTTTTTGATGGTTGTAGACGGGTCGGAGTAGCTATAATTACTTCCTACATTCAGCTTTTTAGCCAAGACGGTTCCAATAGGAAAGAAGTTGATTGCATTATTACTTTTTTCTATTATAAAATTGCTTAAGTTCACCTCAAGGTTCGTCTTCCAATGCAAGAGAACCCCCTTATTACTCCATACAGCATTGAAGGATACTAACGAAACAGGCAAGCCGCCACATAGACTGACAGGACTTGCAGCATTTTGGGGTACAAAGCTATTGGAGGCAATAAAGTCGACTGAGTTGTCGCCAGATGTAGAACAGCCACCCCCAATTCTAACCAGACATTTTTTACTGGTAAGTGTAGGGCCTGGGTTGGTCTGATAGCCTGAAGCTGTTGGGCCAAAACCCACCAGGTCTACCACGGTGCTGTCTCCTATACCGCTACCAAATAATGTATTAACGGTATCCACCAAAGCTACTTTGCCAGTAGTAGCACTCAGGTTCATCGAGCCAATTACATCGGCAGTCGGTAGTGGTACTCCAACAGTCCCATTGCCCGCCAGTTGAATCAGTAAAAAGCCTCCCGCAGGAATCGTATTGTTAATGGGTTGTGCCTGCCACGTATAACTGGTCGCACCGGAATATTGCACCGAATAGTTGGCTAGTGATATTGGTTTACCAGTGGGGTTATATAGTTCTATAAAATCATTGGTGTACAAAGCACCCGCATTACTGCCTCCTCCGTAAAGGGCGGCAATTACTACATGGTTTACTTGTGCTTGAGCTGTGGATAGCACGAATGCCATAAAAAATAGCGAAGTAATCGTTGACTTAAACATAATATAGTGATTTATTTGTACGAAGTACTGCTATTAATTAAAGTTTGAACAATATGGTAACAACTTGCCCAAAATGTGCATTATGTGACAATCATTTAATACTCTTGCATAGTCTAAATAATTAATTCAATCTGCTTCTAAGTTTCATTGTTAATTTGCAACTGATGCGTTTATATAAGTTATTGTTTCTTTTACTTGGGTTGGTGCCGCTATTGGGTATTGCCCAGTTGCATACCTACGTTTCCGGAAAAGTGCTGGATGAGAATGATGCACCCTTGCATGGTGTCACCATCAAAATGCTGGGACGAGCCAAAACCATTACTTCCGATACAAGTGGTAAGTTCAGGATGATTGTTACGCCTAACAGACCTTTTGCATTGATATTTTCTTCCATTGGTCGTGCAACAGTGCAGAAGAATTTAATTGTAGGAGCCGGAAAGGATGACAAAATAATGGTTCGACTGATGCCTACCATTGCTCAATTAAAAGAAGTGACCGTCACTAATAGTGTTACCAGAACCGAAGCGGGGTCGGTAAGTATTGATGCCTCTAAAACAAACCTGAATCCTTCTCCTATTAATGGGATAGAAAGTTTGATTAAGGTATTTGTGGGAAGTAATAACGAATTGACCTCTCAATATTCTGTTCGTGGCGGTAGTTATGATGAGAATCTGATTTACGTAAACGACTTCGAGATATTCCGTCCTTATCTTGTAAACAGTGGCCAACAAGAGGGTTTAAGTTTTATTAATCCAGATATGACGGGTGGCGTTAAATTCTATACGGGTGGATTCCAATCCAAGTATGGTGATAAGCTAAGTAGTGTTTTGGATATTACTTATCGCAAGCCCACTAAGTTCGGCGGATCTGCCTACACCGGTTTGTTGGAGCAAGGATTGCATTTGGAAGGTGTTGCCAACAAAAGTAAAGTGACTTATGTTTTTGGTGTACGGAACAGAACCAACCGCAACCTGTTAAGTAGCCAACAGACGCAGGGTAACTATGTACCCTCCTCCTCCGATTTACAAACTTTAATTACCTGGAAGCCCTCCGACAAATGGGAGTTGGAGATTTTGGCTAATCTCTCCACCTCAAGGTTTACGTTTTTTCCGCAATCAAGTCAGATGACATCTTCTGTTTTTAGTTCCCTTTACTCAGAGGATAAAGGCCTCGATATATTCTTCTCTGGTCAGGAAAGAGATAAGTATAGCACCAACTTCATCGGTCTCTCTGCCACTCAGAAAGTGAGAAAGAACTTGAAGCTAAAGTGGATGCTCAGTAGTTTCACAGATGATGAAGTGCAGAATCAGGATATTACCGGGGCTTACCTGTTTGGTGACAGAGACCTGAGTTCGGGTAGCAAAACCTTTGGACAGATAGTAAATCCACTAGGTGCAGGTGTCTATCAAAACTTTAGCAGAGACAATCTGAAAATAAATGTATTGAGTGCAAGCCATAAAGGAAGCCTCGAACTAGGCAAAAACTATATTCAGTGGGGTAGTACCTTAGAACAACAAAAGGTTGCCGACCACATCAACGAGTGGACGATGAATGATAGTGCAGGCTATACCATTCCATACAATCCACAGTTATTAACGATGTCTTCGGTGCTTAAAGCCTCCGACAACCTTAATATCACCCGCATTAGTGGTTATGCACAAGACAATATACAGTTCAAAAATAATAACGATGTTACGATGCAGTTTGGGGTGAGGTACAATTACAATAACCTCAACAACGAGTTTTTGGTATCCCCTCGAATGAGCTTCTCCTTCAAACCAAAGAAATCTAAAAAAGATATTATCTACAAAGCGTCGGTTGGTATGTATCAGCAACCACCTTTTTACCGAGAGTTGCGCGGCTACAATGGCGTACTCAATCCCAATCTCTTATCTCAGAAAAGCTGGCAGGTTACCACAGGGTTAGACAATAATTTCAAGCTTTTCAATCGTCCCGCAAGGTTCACTTCGGAAGCTTATTTCAAATGGATGTGGGATGTAGTACCGTATGATATCAATAATGTACGCTTACAATATTTCGGTACCAACAATGCCAAAGCTTATGCAGTGGGCATAGACAACAGGTTGTATACAGAGTTGGTTGAAGGAGCCGAAAGCTGGATTAGTTTTGGGGTGATGCAAACAAAAGAAAAGATAGATAACTTCTCTTATTACCAATACCTCAATGCAGAAAAACAAGTAATAAACAATGCTTCAAAGGATAAGGTAGTTACGGATAGTCTACAGACAAGTGTGGGATGGTTGAGAAGGCCTGCCGATAGGCGACTCACTTTTGGTATGTTCTTTCAGGACTATATGCCCAACAATAAAAACGTAAAGTTCTACCTCAATATGTTATATGGCAGCAACCTGCCCTATAATATTCCGGGTAGTGTAAAGTATCGGGATGCTTTGATTATTCCTAGTTATCTGCGTATGGATATGGGCTTTAGTGCCTTGCTGGTAGATGGACAAAAGGGTAATCTCCGCAGCCACTCACCCTTCAAGAACTTTCAAAGTATCTGGGCAACCGTTGAAGTATTTAATGTTATTAATCACGCCAATACAATTAGTTATCTGCTGATAAAAGACTTCCAGAACAGTACTTATGCCATTCCCAATACACTTACTCCCCGTTTGTTGAATGTGAAGTTGATAGCTAAATTTTAGAATGAAGTTGTATTGGATATGTAAAGTGAAAACTCCTAGAAAGTGCACGCTACTTGGGCTACTAATGCATTCCCGTTGCGTTTTCCCAAGTAAATGTTAGTTAATTGATCTTTGCGAATACATACGCGAAACGCGGCGTGAGTCTTTGTAGATTGTAGCGAGTTATACTCGGAATAGCTGTGTTATTGAGTAGTTTAACCTGATAAACCTGTTTTTACAAAAAAGCAAGCATGAAAAAGAATAATTCTGCAGGATTTATAAAAAAGCAAGCGTGAAAAAGTGTTTTTCCGCGATATTTTTAAAATAGCAAGCGTGAAAAAGAATAATTCTACTGTTTTTACAAAAAAGTAAGCGTGAGAAAGTTTATTTCCGCTGGGATTTATAAAAAGCAAGCGTGAAAAAGAATAATTCTGTTGATTTTACAAAAAAGTAAGCGTGTAAAAGATTATTTCAGCATTGTTTTATAAAAACGAAGTGCTTATTTATCTTTTTGAAGCAGTTTACTGAGTAATGCGTTGAGCTAGCCCATTTAGATTGTATATAGTTTGATGCGGAATAGCTTGAAATTTGGATGCAGATTGTTGGTGAGCATTTTACATTTGAAAGAACTTTTTTTTAAGTGTTCTAAGCTTTATTGGCTAATGCGTCAATTGTTTTTAGCAGATGTTCGTTTTGTTGTTGAAGAAGGGTGATTTGTTTTTCTAGTAATTCTTTGTTGGCTTCATACAAGTTTTCTATATTACCATAAAGCCTATCTATATTATTGTTCTGAATATTAAAAGTCTGCTTATCGCTACTAAAAATACTTTCTACTGGAACATCTAATATGCTAGCAATGGCATCTAATCGGTCGATGGTCAGTTTGGTTGTGCCATTTTCTATTTTGCAATAGGCATTTTGCGAAAGTTCGAGACTATCTGCCATGTATTGTTGTGTATAATTTCTATATTCCCTAATCTTCTTTATCCTTAATGCTGTTTCTATACTCATATAAAGTGGTTTATGGTTCAAATATAGCTATTGTGTTTATATTATTCATTTTAGGGTTTGTGTGATACAGGGCAAACGCATCTAAATTTAAAAAAGGTTTAAATAGCTAATACTCGCATATCCACCAGTACTTATATAAGCCACCTTAGGGAAATCCGGTTTTAGCGCAGCTAAAATTGAGAAAAATCCGAAGGAATATTTTTCTCA
>CAISCV010000095.1 GCA_903883945.1 uncultured Chitinophagaceae bacterium
TATCCAAATGTAAGCATTGAAGTCCTAAATAATGAAAATTTTGTAGGCCATCTCACTCGAGAGTATAAATAAAAACAATAAATTCTATGGCAGGAGTTACAGTAATCAAAAATTATCAATAATTTATTTAAATATCAGGAGGTGTTAAGATATGAGTATGGCTGAATATGTAAATAAAGAAGAACTTAAAGAAGTTCTCGAGAGTTCCCTTTCCAAGCAGACGGATGAACTAGTGAATTTAATTCATGTATTCATGGATCAGGTTGATACTAGATTTAAGGCCGTAGAATCCGAAATCATAGAGTTGAAACAATCACACAATAAACTGCTTAATAGTATTGATGGTTTCATTTCCAGAATTGATAAATATGAAACAGAACTTGCTGCAAGAGATAATCAATTCGAAAAACTACTTGAATGGGCACGAAAAGTATCTGAAAAAACGGGCATACCCCTAGAAAATCTATAAATAAAAAATACTACGACATAATGTTGTAGTATTTGCAATACCTGGCAGGAGAGACAGGACTTGAACCTGCGACACCTGGTTTTGGAGACCAGTGCTCTACCAACTGAGCTACTCTCCTATATCTGCCTTCTATAGATAATAATCTAAAAAACAACTATTGTCATCCAGTATAATCATCTTTTGTAATTACCCTTAATATGTTATAGAATAATATATTATATGAGTAAGATAATACCTACCAAGCCTCTTCTTATAATGGTATATGGTTACCCTGGTGCCGGAAAATCTTATTTCTCGAGGGAATTATCCGGCCAGTTGCAAGCCGCACACATTAGCTCAGATAAAATAAGTGGCAGCTTGTTCAGTAGACCAGCTAAATCTACGCAGGAAATTAATCTAGTCTCAAAGATAATGATTTTGATGGCACAAGAATTTTTATCTTCTGGACTTAGCGTTATCTATGATGTTAACGCAAGCTCACAGAAAAAAAGAAGAATTATCAGCCAGTTAGCCAAAGACTGTAAATCTACTCCACTACTCATTTGGCTTCAAATAGATATGGAATCAGCTTTCTATAGAGCTTCAAACCGTGATCACAGAAAAATTGATGATAAATACTCTGAGTCTATAAGCCAGAAAGCTTTTGACGAGCTTGTTAAGTCTATGGAGAATCCATCTAGAAGTGATCAGTACATCGTCATTAGTGGTAAACACACTTTTAAAGCTCAACAAAGCGCCATTATTAAAAAGATGCACGATCTTGGCTTTTTATCTATGCAAGACATGACAGCCAATGTAAAAAAGCCCCAGCTAGTGAATTTAATTCCGAATTCGGCTTCCCGCGGTAGAGTTGACCTCACTCGTCGTAACATCAATATTAGATAAATTATTATGGCTTATAGAGAATTTCTAATCGATGAAATTGGCCGAATAAAGATATACAAAAATCGAAAAAATAAAACATTAAAATTATCACTTTCAAATGACGGCTCGATCCGTCTGTCCATGCCAATTTGGGTAACATATAAGATGGGCATACAATTCATTCGTAAAAATAAGGAATGGGTTAATAGTAATAAGAGAAAAAATCTAACAATAATTAATGATCAACAGAATATTGGCAAAGACCACAGAATCATATTTGTTGGCAATGATTCAGACAAGATTAGGACATCAGTAAAAGAAAATTATGTGACTATTTTTCATCCCTTACATAAAAAGCCCGCCGATAACGACGTTCAGCTAGCTGCTTTTAAAGCCTCTAAAAAAGCGCTAAAAAAAGAATCCGAAAAATATATTGTTGATAGAGCTAGCCAACTTGCTAATGAGAATAACTTTGACTTCAGCAACATACACGTAAAGCCACTAAAAGGCAGATGGGGAAGCTGTAATCAGCTGAAAGAATTAACATTTAATATATACCTAATACAATTACCTTGGAATTTGATTGACTATGTAATTTACCATGAATTGGTCCATACGATGCACATGAATCATGGTGATGAATTTTGGTCTGAATTATCCAAATACGTACATCAACCTAAAAATCTTAGAAAAGAGATGAAAATATTTGCTCCTACGATCATAACGACAGAATAATTCATATAAAATGTTTGATGGTCTATAATTATCCTTATGCTAGAGGAAAGTTCTAATACAAAATCCATTGATGCCGGGACACTAGAATCACTGATTAATAATATGTCTGATGCTGTAATTGCACTTGATGAAGATTTCAGAGTCACCCTATACAATTCATCAGCTTTAAATTTGATAGATAGTAATAAATCTATAATTGGAAAAAAGATTTACGAGTTTTTAAATTTGATAGATAAAAATGATAACAAGGTAGATGTTAAGAAAATATTCAATAATTTAAAGAAAGTTATAAATTCGAAAGATTATAAAATTCTCTATAACGTCGATAACAGTTCAATCAATATCCAGTTAACGGTAGCACCTGTGTATGCCGGCTTTAATAAAAAGAATGGCGGATATGTAGTTAGTATGAGAGATATCACTCTTGAGAAATCATTGGATGACGAAAGAGACGAGTTTATAAGTGTAGTCTCTCATGAGCTTAGAAATCCTATAGCTATAGCCGAAGGAAATCTTTCAAACGCCCTTTATTCGATTGATAAGGGTAGTTTAACCAATGATATAAGGCATGAAATCGACCAGTCTCATAAGCAAATAATCTTTTTGACTGAATTAATCAATGATTTAACTAACTTGGCTCGAGCAGAAAATAACAAAAATATTTCAAGCACCGAAATAATAAATGCAAATGAAATTATAGAAGAGCTCTCATCTGAGTATGAGCCTAAAGCTAGCGACAAAGGCATTCAGATTAAAACAAAGTCAGATCCAAATTTAGAATCGATAAATTCATCGAAATTGTACGTGAAGGAAATACTACAAAACTTTATAACAAATTCTATTAAATACTCAGAGAAAGGTACTATACTAATAACGGCAAAAATGATGATTAATGGTATTTCATTTTCAGTATCAGACGACGGTATCGGGATCAGTAAAGCTGATGAAGACAAAGTATTTAATAAATTCTTCAGATCTGGTGATTATCGCACAAGCAAAGAGTCTGGCACGGGCTTAGGATTATATATATCTGCTAAACTGGCGAAAATATTGTCTGGTAAAATTACTTTAAATTCAACTATTAACCACGGTTCTACCTTCACCGTATTCATTCCTGACCTTAAGCAATGATAACTAGATAAAATAATTGACTATTGACCCCTTATAATGTAATATTGACACATTGACCTACAAATAGTAGGTTTTTTAATTTGGAGTAGAGTGTTTTTATGAAATTAACTAGGAACAAAACCGCTAAAAATAGTTCAAAATCTAGCGCTAAATTCTTGGCTAAAATTAAAAAAGCTCTTAAAACAATATTCAAGCCTTTTATTTGGCTCGGAAATAAGATTGTTCCTAAATATTTTAAAAATAGTTTTCAGGAAATCAAACTTGTTACATGGCCCAACAAAAAGGAGTCACGTCAGCTAACCTCTGCAGTCGTTGTGTTTGCAGTAGTGCTAAGCTTGATAGTTGCCCTAATTGATTTAGGATTAGATAAAGTATTTAAGAAGGTGATATTAAAACAATGACAAAACGATATGACACATCAAAGCAATGGTATGTAATACATACTTATTCTGGCTACGAAGAGAAAGTAGCGGAATCTATAAGACAAAGAGCTGATAGCCTCGACATGAAGGATAAAATATTCCAGGTCTTAGTACCAAAAGAAAAAATGATCGAAGTTAAGAATGGTAAGCGAAAAGTTGTCGAGAAGAAAATCTTCCAAGGGTATGTACTTGTAGAAATGAAGATGAGTGAAGATGCTTGGTACATCGTTAGAAACACTCCAAGTGTAACTGGTTTCGTAGGAAGTGGCAGTGAACCAAGTCCAGTTGAGCAAGAAGAGATTGATAAAATTATGAAGCGAATGGGTCGAAATGAACCTAAGCACAAGATAGATTATCAAGTTGGTGAAGTCGTTAATATTACTGACGGACCCTTCAAAGGTTTTGATGGAAGTATTAATGAAATTGATCCAGCAAAAGGCAAATTAAAAGTACTCGTTAACATGTTTGGTAGAGAAACTCCGGTTGAGCTAGACAGTTTACAGGTTAAGAGAGTATAATAGGAGCATATTATGGCAGGAAAGCAAGTAAAAGCTAGTTTGAAATTAAAGATCCCAGCAGGTAAAGCGTCAGCAGCTCCTCCTGTAGGTAGTACATTGGGTCAGTATGGTGTTAATATGATGGACTTCATTAATCCTTTTAATGAACAAACTCGAGATTTAGGTAATGTAACCGTTACTGCTCATTTGAACATCTACGATGATAGGTCAATGGACTTTAGAGTTGTTGGTCAACCTACTGACGATTTAATTCGAGATAAGCTTGGTATTAAAAAGGGTTCTGGAAAACCTAATAGCGAAAAGATCGCAACTAAATTGACACAAACACAGTTGAATGAAATTGCAGAAGTGAAGGCTCGAGACATGAATACTAATAAAATAGATTCTGTTAAAAAGATGGTTGCCGGTACTGCACGAAGCATGGGTGTTGAAGTAGAATAAAATTTTAATTAAGTAGTGGGAGACTAATTGTCGTTCGAACCACGAAAGGATATATATGGCTAAAGAAGAAGTTAAGAAAACTAAGGAAGTTATCGAGATTCCTGAAGAAGTTGAAGTTGAAAAGACTAAGACAGTAGTTGCCAAAGCTGGTAAAAGAAGTGCTAAAGCCGTAGAAGAAGTTAAGGCTAAAAAAATAAAAGAAACTAAGAAGGCAAACGCTGAAGAGAATGCTGAAAAGCCTAAGAAATCTGTTAAGCCTACAAGAACATTGCTTGAACGTAGGGGAAAAACCTACAAAAAAGTTGCTGAGAAGATTGAAAAGAACAAAATCTATCCAATTGAAGAAGCAATTAAATTAGTTATTGAAACATCTGCAACTAAATTTGATTCAACAGTTGAATTCCATATGAATTTGAACGTGGATCCTAAGCATGCAGATCAGAATATAAGAGACTCAATTATCCTCCCATCAGGTACAGGTAAAACTGTTAGAGTTGCCGTGTTTGCAGATGGTAAAGAAGCTGAAGAGGCTAAAAAAGCCGGAGCAGATA
>CAISCV010000096.1 GCA_903883945.1 uncultured Chitinophagaceae bacterium
AATAGTTTAAATTTAAACATTATCTTAAACTAATGGAAGTAAATAAAATTTTATCCGCAGATATACTGGACATAATTTTTGATGGAAAAAACAAAAGTTATGGCGCCTATGATTTGCGTAAAACTTACAATAAAAGAATTACTTACGCATTAGTAGCTACTGTATCTATTTGTCTTTTTATTTTTCTTGTAACCATACTAGCTAACTCTTTTCACTCTGAAAAGAAATCTGAAATTATAGTTCAAGATGTGAATTTAGAAGATTTAAAAAAAGATGAGAAGAAAAATGAACCGCCACCGCCACCGCCACCACCCAAGCAAGAACCGCCAAAGGTTGAAATTACAAAGTTCACTCCTCCAAAGATAGTAAAGGATGAAGAGGTTAAGGAACAACCTCCTGAACAAGAAAAATTGGCTGATACAAAAATTGGTACAATCAATCAAGAAGGAGCCAAGGATGATGGAATGGTTGCCCCTGTAGTAGAAAGTAAAGGTACTGGAGTTGTTGAAGCGCCTAAACAAGATGAAGATTATGATAAGGTATTTACCTCCGTTCAGATTGAAGCTGAATTCCCTGGAGGTCCTGCTGCTTGGTCTAAATATCTTTCCAGAAACTTAAATAGTTCGTTGCCTGCTGAAAATGGGGCGCCAGAAGGAAAGTATACGGTTGTAGTTTCTTTCTTAGTAGATAAGAGTGGAAATATTAGTCAGGTTACTGCTGAAAACGATCCTAAATACGGAACTGCAGATGAAGCAGTTAGAGTTATTAAAAAAGGACCCGCCTGGAAACCTGCTGTTCAAAATGGTCACAATGTTGCTTACAGAGCAAGACAACAGATAACTTTTGTCGTTGCCCCAGAATAAATTATCTAAAACCTTCCTCTGGAAGGTTTTTTTCTTTAAGTCATTTTCCTATCTTATTTAATGAGTCTTTTCAGGGAAGGTATAACTGATTCTATTGTCGCCTTAGCAACTCCCAATGGTATTGGTGCTATTGGAGTAATTAGAGTTAGTGGTCCTAATGCGTTATCTATAGTTAATCTTTTATTCAAGTCCAAAAATCTTCTTCTCCAACCTTCTCACACGCTTCATGTCGGGCTGCTAAGAAATGGGGATGAGATTATTGATGAAGTTGTTTTGGCTTTATATAAAAGCCCCAATTCATATACCGGTGAAGATGTAGTTGAAATAAATTGTCACGGATCAATTTTCATACAAAACAGATTAATTGAAACGCTAATTAAGCATGGTTGCAGGTTGGCAAGACCCGGAGAATTTACACAAAGAGCTTTCCTGAATGGTAAACTCGATTTAACCCAAGCAGAAGCTGTTTCTGATTTAATTGCTAGTAATACCGAAGCAAGTAAGAACAATGCAATTAGAAATATCAGGGGTGGGTTTAAATCGGATTTAATGCTTCTTAGACATAAATTGGTTCATTTTTCTGCCATGATTGAATTGGAATTGGACTTTGCTACCGAGGATGTAGAATTTGCCGACAGGAGCGATTTGAAAAACGTTGTTACTGAATTGATTCTTAAAACGAATCGTTTAGCTGCTTCTTTTAAATTGGGTAATGTTATTAAAAATGGTGTTCAGGTTGCAATTATTGGCAAACCCAATACCGGAAAGTCTACGTTGCTTAATGCTCTTTTGAATGAAAGCAGGGCTATTGTAAGTGAAATTGCTGGTACTACAAGAGATACCATCGAAGAGGTTTTGAATATTGAAGGTATTTTATTCCGGCTTATTGATACTGCTGGAATAAGGGTATCTACCGAAAACAGTATAGAAGATATAGGAATACAAAAAAGCTTCGAGAAGATGCGTTCTGCCGATTTGGTCGTTTACCTTTTCGATTTGAATACTACCTCTATTGCAGACCTCGAAACCGTAATTGCCGATTTTAATAAAGAAGGAATCAATTATATTTTGGTAGGGAATAAGGTAGATGTCAGCGATAAAACAGAGTTGTTCAGTTCATTCCAAGATCTTCTTTTTATCTCAGCTAAAGAAAACTATAACCTCGAAACCTTAAAACACGAATTAGTAAAGCAAGTAATAGAAGGAGAAATCAATACGGATGCTACAATCGTAACCAATGTAAGGCATTTTGATGCTTTAACGCAACTTTCTGCAGCCTTAGTTGACATTGAACTTGGGCTTACCCAACAATTGTCTGGCGATCTGTTGAGTCTCGATATAAAGAAGTGTTTGTATTATTTAGGATTAATAACTGGAGAGATTACCAACGAAGAACAGCTAGATTTAATATTTAGTTCATTCTGTATTGGAAAATAATTATTATTTTGCGAATCATATTTTTTTGGTGTTCGAACGCTAAATAAATACATTTTCTAATTATGAACTATTTATGCTAGAAAATAATGAGGTGTTGTCGCTATCACAGTGTACATGCTAATTAAAACTCCAATTCTTGTAGCTTAAATCCAAATTGACAGTATGCGTACATTTCTCTCTCATATAATTTTACTTTTGGTAGTAGGTGTTTTCACCTCTTTCAAAAAGCCATTGGTAGAAGATGGGCTGTATTTTATTATCAGTAAAAGCAAATATGAAATGAGCCTGTATGATGGCAATAACAAGTGGAAGGCAACCTATCCTTGTGTATTTGGTAATGATGATCAAAGCGATAAACTGATTCAGGGCGACCGGCGAACACCCGAAGGTACTTTTCATATTATTGTAAAGAAAGTGCATCCCAAGTGGGATAAGTACTTTGGTTTGGATTATCCAACACCAGACGATTTGGATAAGTTTAATAGTAGAAAAGAGAAAGGGATCATTCCTAAAAATGCTAAAATAGGGGATGGTATTGGTATTCATGGTACGTGGCCTAATCAGGATTTTGTGATTGACACTTACCAGAACTGGACTAATGGCTGCATCTGCACCAAAAATGAATATATGGATGAGTTGTATAAAATTATCCCCATTGGAACGAAGGTGATCATTATTAAATAGTTCAGCTACTAATAGGAAGTATGAAATAGGAGGTATGAAATATGATTTCTACCGACTAACGATCGCTGAAAATGAAAGGAAGAAACAAAGTACCTAACTACTTGTCTCCTCCTTTTATATTTCATACTTCATATTTCATATTTCTCTTCCTAGTCTCCCGCCATTTTATTGATTGTCGCACTCCACACCAAAGCATCGGTGTCTAGTCCTTTGTAGGCAGATGAAAAAGGATAGGTGATGCCCGGCGTAAAACCATGCAACGACAAACTATTGCCATTGCTATGCCGTTGAAACCATTTGTTTTTATCGGCAGGTGTTGGCCCCAAGGCAGGATCCCAATAGGCAAAGATGGTTCCATGAGTAGAAAAAGTAAGCGGCTTTCTTACGCTTACCAAAAATGTTCCTGCAATAGAAGTGGTATCTACATGAAAATTTTCCACCGGCTCCATCACTTGGTGGGCTGCTTCTTTTTCCATTGGAAATTTACTACTTAAAGCTTTTACCCTGTCGCCAGCGGCTTGAATATTTACTTCGTTTCCCAAAATCCTCAAATCATCCACCAAAATACCTTTTGCAGTATTTTTATTGGTTGTATTTATATTATTCCCGTGTTTACAAAGGGCTAAATCGGCTTTGTACGTTGTATTGGACATTGCCACAGCTGCCAATTCTGTAACCACCGAAAAATTGGTATTGGTGATTGCACAGCCAATAATTACGGCGTCTGCAATTGGACCAATCTCTGTATCGGTACTATTCTCAAAATTCACTATTACCTTATTCATAACTGCTTTTTAATTTTAAATTATTCAGAATTTGTTTTTAAACCGCGTTTCCAAGGTCTCTTTTGCGACATCCAAGGTCTTGGATGTCATTTCCAAGGTCTTGGATGTCGCTACCAAGGTCTTGGATACGGTTTCCAAGACTATTTATGTCACATCCAAGGTCTTGTTTGTCGCATCCAAGGTCTTGGATGTTGCTACCAAGGTCTTGGATACGGCATCCAAGACCTTGGAAATGATGGAAGGCATACCAAATACGCCTCCCTATCTCGTTGGGGGGATGTATAAAATGAGGTGATTGAAGTGAAAGATGCCAGTTGCAAAGGCTTTGAAGGCAATTTTTTCAGGAAAGGTTTCGCTAGAAGCGAAGACTTTCTTAGTTATAACCTGTTGACTGGCAATCGTAAGCATGAGTAGCTTTTTTATGAGGGTGTAATGTAGGACTTGTTTGGGGAATGGTGGGAAATAAGATTTGAGAATCAACTGGAAGTTACTTAATAGCTAGAATTATTCCTTTACTTTGAAGAATACTTAAGGATTTTAAATGATTACTTTACAAACAAACAGACTAAACTTCTTTGGAAGACTTGTCATGCTACCTTGCTTGATACTATTAGCTTGCTTGATAATTAAAAATGGGATAATTGATAGTCCAAGCTCCAAAGGAATTTTCCTTCTTTATTTTTTAATTGCTCTCTTGGCTTACCTCTTCTTTATGATTCTGTTTGGGTTCTTTGGTATCATTAAAGTACACATTAGCATTTCAACATCTCAGATAAAGCTCATTAGTATTTTCTCAAGTAAGGATATTAATCTTACAAATGTTATTGGATACTACAATACTTATGTTACTACGAGACGCAGAATTTACAATGGTCTATTAATAAAACTAGAAGATGGAAGTGTTTTTGAACTGATTGAATATAATCTAGTTGATATTAGTGAGATGGAGAACTTATTGATTGAATCCAATAAAAAGTGTTTTGGGAAAAAGAAATCCTATTTCCCTTTTACCAGAAAATTTTAGACTTTTCAACTTCAGTAAGCGTTTCTTGTAAGTATTTAAATCTGATAAAGTTTTCAGCATGTTGATTAACCGATGAACGCGATTGTTGAAGGAAAGGAAAATGCTTTTTTTAAATTAAATATCCTTTGATAATAGTTTCTTATTTTCGTTTGAAAGAAAAGATATGCATGCTGCAACAATAGAAATAAAAAAACAAGCTGGGGTGCAAGCAATAGAATTGCCCGAACAGTTTGCAATAGATGATGACAAAGTGTATCTGAAAAGGACTGGCAACATCATTTCCATTATCCCTTTTCACAATGCTTGGCAAAATTTTCATCAAAGTATTGATGAGTTTTCCGAAGACTTTATGACTGAAAGAAACCAACCTCCTGCTCAACATAGAGAATCTTTATAGAAATGAAGTACCTACTAGACACCAATATCTGCATCTACATCATTAAACAGAAGCCTCAACTAGTCCTGAATAGGTTTGCAAATATTTCTCCACTCGACATAGGCGTTTCAACAATTACTGTTGCAGAACTAGAATTTGGTGTCCAAAAAAGTTTGCATCCGCAACAGAATAGATCCGCTTTGCAAAAGTTTCTTAGTCCACTGAATATTTATGATTTTGATACTAATGCCAGTATGCTTTATGGCATACTCAGGGCGAAACTTGAAAGTAAAGGAACAACGATTGGTTCGCTTGACATGCTAATTGCTGCACATGCCCTCAGTCTGGACTTTACGTTGGTTACTAACAATGAAAAAGAGTTTAATAGGATTGATAAATTATTGATAGAGAATTGGGCGATATAAAAGTCACTATTAATTCTATTTATTAGCCTGCTCGCACATTGCGTGAGGGGTTGCAGTGGAAATCCTTTTTGCTGCCCTGTGCAAAAAGATTGTAACGAAAAACCCGACCCGCCTCGGGGCACGTCCAAAACAAGTTGTAAGTTATAGGTTATAAGTTATAAGTCGGAAAGCACTGTCTCTAAACCTACCTGTTTGCCAAATAAACACCTACAAGGATTACGCCGAGGCAACCGATTTCTAGTAGTGTCACTTGTTCGCCGTAGACAACGCCCCAACCGGCGGCAACGAAGGGAATGCCATAAGTAACCATTGTGGCAAACAAAGCGCCTGCCCTTTTGATGAGTCGATACAACAAAATGGTGGCAATGGCTGTGCCTCCTGTTCCTAAAACACAAGCTGCGGCGGTGGATCTGATGAAGTCTGCTTGCCCTAATGGTCGGGAAAAATACCCCATGGAAAAGAGAATAATGATGCAAGGGATGATTAACAACGAAAAGGCAATGGAGGCAATATTGAGCGAACCCATACCCGCTAGGCTTCTGCTTACAAAGTTGGCATTGACAGCATAGAGGATGGTGGCGAGGATAACGAGTAACACATAATGCGCGTTGCCAATGTGTAGTTGACCATGGGGGGATACCAAAAAGAAAAGCCCTATCAACCCAATAAAGATGCCCGTTAGCTTCTTTGCAGTTGTTTTTAATTTAAAGAACAGGGTGCCAATAATAACAGCACAAAGAGGCGTGAGCGAATTGAGCATGCCTGTTAAAGAGCTGTCTAGCTTAGTTTCTGCTACACAAAAAAGGAAAGCCGGGAAGAAACTACCCATTAATCCAGATAAAAGAATGAGTCCCACTTTGTTGGAAGGGATCTGTTTGAAAGCTTGGTAGGCAAAAGGAATCAGCACGATGCCTGCACTAAGTATCCGTAAAGCGGCTACTTCGTAAGGACTTAGTTGCTCCAACCCAATCTTCATCAGCAGGAAAGAACTGCCCCATATTAAGGACAAAATGGTAAACAATAACCAATTGATGAATTTATCGCCCACTACTAATTTTTAAACAATATTACAGAAATAAAGAGTTAACCACAAATGGCGCTAGGAAAATTCTTTGTGTAGGAAAAAGGATTTACCACTAAATACACTAGGAAAAGAAGCCCTAAGTACACTACGATTTTTCTTTGTGAGCGTAGCGCAAACCCTTGTGTGCTTTGAGGTTAAACATTTTTTATTTGTAATAAAACACACAAGTTGAATAAAAAAGTATTTCTATTTTTATTTGCAATAACACAACACTTACATTTGTCTCCTCTAAAAGAAAAACTATGGTAGATGTAATACTTGGCTTACAGTGGGGTGATGAAGGAAAAGGTAAGATAGTAGACTTTTTCGCACCGAATTATGATATAGTAGCACGCTTTCAGGGCGGTCCCAATGCAGGACACACACTATATGTTGGAGATAAGAAAGTGGTATTGCACCAGATACCTTCGGGCATTTTCCATCAGAATATTACCAATATCATTGGTGGAGGTGTGGTGTTGGATCCAATTACCTTAAAAAGGGAGTGCGATACGGTGGCTTCTTTCGGTATTGATGTAAAGAAGAACTTGTTTATTTCTGAGCGTACCAACATCATTGTTCCTACACACCGTGCATTGGACAAAGCAAGTGAAATGTCGAAAGGAGATAGCAAGATTGGTTCTACCCTAAAAGGTATTGGCCCTGCTTACATGGATAAAACAGGTAGAAATGCTATCAGAGTAGGTGATTTGTTGGATAAGAGTTTTACTTCGCAATACATCAAACTACGGTTGAAGCACCAGAAATTATTGGATAACTTTCATTTTATTGAAGACATCTCTAGTTGGGAAGATGAGTTTTTTGAAGCATTGGAGTTCTTGAGAACGTTGAATGTAGTTAACAGCGAATACTTCATCAACAACGAAATCACCAAAGGCAAAAAAGTGTTGGCAGAAGGTGCACAAGGAAGTATGTTGGATATAGACTTTGGAACATTCCCGTTTGTCACGTCTTCAAATACGATTTCTGCAGGAGTTTGTACGGGTTTAGGTGTTTCTCCTAAAAAGATAAATGAAGTATTGGGTGTTACTAAGGCATATTGCACCAGAGTGGGTAGTGGTCCTTTCCCAACAGAACTAGAAGATGCTACAGGCGAAGAATTGCGTAAACTAGGTAGTGAATTTGGTGCAACCACCGGTCGTCCTCGTCGTTGTGGTTGGATAGACTTAGTAGCATTGAAATATACCTGTATGATTAACGGTGTTACTAAGATTGTAATGACAAAAGCGGATGTATTGGACAGCTTCAAGGAATTGAATGTGTGTACGGCTTATAACATCAACGGTAAGGAAACGGAAGAAGTACCTTTCCAGATATCTAAGGTAAAGATTGACCCTGTTTTGAAGGCTTATGAAGGATGGAATTGCGATACAACCAAGATAAAAGAAGCAGCAAATTTGCCTGCTCCGATGTCAAATTACATAGATTTTATAAATAATTTTGTAGGGGCACCTATCAAATTTGTAAGCAATGGTCCGGGTAGAGATCAGATTGTTTCATTATAAAATAGAATTAAAGAAAAAATTTTTTTGGTTAATACAAATTTCGTTTGAATTTTTACACTCTAAAAACTTATTAGAACATGGCAATTAAATCTGATAAGGATGCTAAGTCCACAGTAAAGAAAAGTGGGATAGAGGCTCCGACACCTAAAGTATCTTCAAAGAGTAAAAAACAATTGGAAGAAGATGATGATGATGATTTAGATGATGAAGATGATGCACCCGTAAAGAAAGGAAGTGCAAAAGCATCATCTAAGAAAGTAGACGATGACGACGAAGACGACGACATCGAAGAAGATGATTGGGAAAAGTCTGACGACGACGATTGGGATCCCGATTTTGACGAGTTTGATATCCCTAAGTCGAAAGGCGGCAAGGCTCCTGCACCAAAGAAAGCAGCCGGGGCGAAGAAGCCAGCTAAAAGTGAGGAAGAGGATGACTTTAATCTTGACGACGACTTTAGTGACTTTGATCTTTTTGGCAAAAGCAGTAAAGGTGGTTTCGATGATGATGACGATGATTTTTAGTCATTAGTCGATACGATTTATTAAGTATAAATAGTGCAAAGAGCAACCAGCGTATTCACGATAACAGATTTCAACACAATTAAGCAACAACTGCTTCATTGGGCTAACCAATATAGCAGTTGTTCTTTTTTAGATAATAACCAATACGCTTCATCCTACAATAGCGTGGAATGTTTAGTGGGTGTTGGAGTTGTAAATGAATTTAACCACAAAGGCGGCTATCAAGAGGCCTTGAAAGCTTTTTTAAAAGATACACCAGACTGGTTGTTTGGGCATATAGGGTATGACTATAAACAAGAGTTGAATACTACCCTTACTAATAAGTGTACTGATAGCATTGGTTTTACCCCTATTTATTTCTTTCAGCCAGAGATAGTTGTTTTGTTGTCTGATAATTTGATTGAGATACAAAGCCTCACTGAATCTCCTATTACTATATTCGAACAGATCAATAGAATCGTCTTAACAAAACCGACGTTTTCCAACCCCAAACTTTTAGTAGAAGCACGCATCAGCAGAGAAGCTTATTTGTCTATTATTCACCAATTACAACAGCACATTCTTAGAGGTGATTGTTATGAAATTAATTTTTGTCAGGAGTTTTTTGCTACAGATGCCTTCATTAATCCGCTTTTGGTTTACGAGCAATTAACTGAATTATCTCCAAATCCTTTTTCTGGTTATTACAAATTAGCAGATAAACATTTGCTGTGCGCTAGCCCAGAGCGATATATGAAAAAGACAGGTACCCATTTACTTTCGCAACCGATAAAAGGGACTATCAAAAGAGATAATAACGACCTCAATACAGATAGCATCTTAAAACAGCAACTATTTGAAAGCAGTAAGGAACGTGCAGAAAATGTAATGGTTGTTGATTTGGTACGAAACGATCTAAGTAAAATCTGCAAAGAGTCTTCTGTACAAGTAACCGAGTTATTTGGCATCTACACTTTTCCGCAAGTGCATCAGATGATTTCTACCATTATAGGCGAAGTTGAAGAACATATTGACCTCTCAGATATTCTGGAAGCGACCTTTCCAATGGGAAGTATGACAGGAACACCTAAAAAGAAAGTGATGGAACTTATTAATCAGTTTGAAGTTCAGCAGCGTGGATTGTATTCAGGAGCTATTGGTTATATTACCCCCAATAAAGACTTCGATTTTAATGTAGTCATAAGAAGTATCCTTTATAATTCCTCCAATAATTACCTTAGTTATCAGGTAGGGAGTGGCATTACACATTACAGTGACCCAGAATCTGAATATGAAGAATGTTTGCTGAAAGCTAAGTCTATTAAGCGCGTGCTCGAATAGTTGCAACCTGCCTTCAAGGAAAATTTTATTGCTTTTCATAACAAGTTTCCCTGTTTGATTTCAAAAATCTAATTATTATCTTTAACTGACCTTGAGTTGTATTTGTGGCCATTGTTTTGTAATATCTTGCATTGGATTTATTGAAATTAGCGAGATTTATCTCCAAACCTTTCGCCAACAAATGCCCGATTAAACAAATATATTAGCTTAATTATTAATAGACCTCTAATTAATGATTAGAGACTATCTATATAGTCTGTAAGTTTTTACCTATTAAATATTCTGTTGAGAAATACATAACGGCAATATTTCTTGGTTTAAAAAAATATTTGCTAAATAAGCGTCAACTCTTACATTTACAACTTAACAATTAAAACAAAATGGAAAACCCAATCTTAAGTTTCTGGTGGTTATTTTTAATCGTCATCGCAATTGTCAGTTACAAGCTAATTCTTCGGTTCTTATTTGGGATGGTTATAGTGCCTGAAGATAGAATTGGATTGGTAACTAAGAAGTTTGTACTCTTTGGAACAGATAAATCTTTACCCGATGGTCGCATTATTGCTACCAAAGGAGAAGCCGGCTTTCAGGCTAAAGCACTGGCACCAGGAATGTACTTTGGAAAATGGTTCTGGCAATACGGCGTAACGATGGAAAAATTTACCATCATTCCAGAAGGACAGATTGGTTTGATAATGGCAAGAGATGGAGCAGAAATACCTACCGGTAACATCTTAGCCCACCAGGTAGATTGCGATAACTTTCAGGATGCAGAAGCTTTCTTAAACAATGGCGGGCAAAAAGGAAGACAAGGTGGCTTTATCACCACAGGTTCCTATCGTATTAACACACAACTATTTCAGGTTTCAGTAACCGATATGGTGCGGATTCAAGAGAGCAAAGTGGGCATCATCACTACCTTAGATGGGATGCCAATCCCCGATGGTCAGATTGCAGGTACATTGGTAGAAGGGCATAATAACTTCCAGGACTTTAATGCCTTCATCAAAAAAGGTGGTAACAGAGGTTTGCAACCACAGGTGATACTGGCAGGTTCGTATAACCTGAACCCATGGGCTGTAGTAGTGGAAGAAACCCCTATGACCGATATTCCAATTGGCTTTGTAGGCGTAGTGATTTCTTATATCGGGCAAGATGGAGAAGATATGAGTGGTGCAGATTTTAAACACGGAAACATCGTACACAGAGGTTTTAAGGGTGTTTGGGTGGAGCCATTAGGCCCCGGAAAATATCCTATAAACATTTATACAACTAAGGTAGAACTAGTGCCAACCACTAACCTGGTTCTCAATTGGGCAAGTGGCAGAAGTGAAGCGCATAACCTCGATAAAAATTTGTCTACCATCACGGTACGTTCTAAAGATGGTTTCCCTTTTAATTTGGATGTATCTCAGATTATTCACGTTCCCAATACAGAGGCGCCGAAGGTGATTGCCCGCTTTGGTAATATGGTTAATCTGGTATCGCAGGTGTTAGAACCAACCATTGGAAACTACTTCCGTAACTCGGCGCAGGACAGTGATGTAATTGCCTTCTTGAGTACGAGAAAAGAAAGACAGGAGTCAGCTAAAGTAGAAATTAAGAAGGTGTTAGACGAGTATAATGTTACGGCAGTGGATACCCTGATTGGTGACATTGTGCCTCCGGAATCGTTAATGAAAACATTAACCGACAGAAAGATTGCAGAGGAACAAAAGGTTACCTACGAAACTCAGAAAAGTGCCCAAGAAACCAGACAAGGGATGGAGAAAGAAACGGCCATTGCAGATATGCAAAAGGACATTGTAAAAGCCCAACAGAGTGTTGAGATAGCCGAAAGAACAGCGAGTGCAACCGTAAAGAAATCGGAAGGGGATGCGGCAGGCGTAAAACTAGCAGTCGGTGCAGAAGCAGAAGCTACCAAAATGCGTGCCTTTGCAGAAGCAGAAGCCACCAAAGCTAGGGCAGTGGCAGAATCGGAATCAATCAAATTGAGGGCGTCAGCACAGGCAGAACAAATATCTTTAACAGGTAGTGCCGAAGCAGGAAAGATTTTAGCAATAGGTAAATCTACCGCCGAAGCCTATCAGTTAGCAGTAAAAGCATTGGGGGGAGAAAACTTTACTAGATACAAGATTACCGAAGAACTGTCTAAAGGCAATATTAAATTGATACCAGATATACTGATTGGCGGTGGCAATGGAAACGGTTCAGCAATTGATGGTTTGTTAGGGTTGAAATTGATGGAGATGATGGACCCTAAAAAGAAAGAAATAGAAGATAAGGAGGAGGGGAAAGGAAAAGAATAATATCATTTAATAAAATGAAAAGAGCAGCTAATACATAAAATATTAGCTGCTCTTTTCGTTTATTATACTTATACAACCAGCTTCTTTACCCTTCTTTGTAGTTCGGGAAGCACCTCTCCTGTAAACCAGATATTGCGTGCCTGCCATATATTGTTTCGTGGCGATGGATGTGGTAATGGAAAGTACTTAGGCAAATAGGTATGAAACTGTTGCACAGTAGCAGTTAGTGTATCTTGTTTAGCATCACCCAAATAATAGTTTTGGGCATATTGTCCTACTAATAATATGAGTTTGGTACTTTTCATCAAAGCCAATATTTGTGGATGCCAAAGCGGTGCACACTCTGGACGGGGAGGTAAATCCCCGGTTTTGCTTGTACCAGGATAACAGAATCCCATTGGCATCAATGTCACTTTTTCTGTATCATAAAAGGTTTCTCTATCAATATCTAACCATGAACGGAGGTTGTCGCCACTTTTATCATTCCAGGGTATACCTGTTTTATGAACAACACTACCTGGTGCTTGTCCAATAATTACAAGCCGGCTATTAGGGTTTGCAGCCATTACAGGATTGCAACCGAACTCTAAATGTTCAGCACAAACTTTACAATTCTTTATCTGTTTTAATAATTGTATCATAAATGTTTGATTTCCTCTGTTTATTAATGTTTCTCGAAGAGGCGTTCAAAAGTAGCAGTATTGTGATGCTTTTTGCAGATAGTTATTATTCAATAAAACAGGAATACTCTTTTTTAAGTTTCAACCCCTACTTTTGCCGCCTCAAATAATAAATAAATTATGGCAAACACAGCAGACATTAGCCGTGGAATGATATTGCAATTAGACGGCAGCTTGTATAGCGTGATAGAATTTGGCGAAAACAAAACAGCTCGCTCAGCTGCTAAGGTATGGGCTAAACTTAAGGGTGTAGACAACAAACGTAGTATTGAAAAAACCTGGAATAGTGGTGAAACTATCTATCCTATACGTGTAGAAAAAAGAACACACCAATATTTGTATAAAGATGAAACAGGCTACAATTTGATGAACAGCGAAACCTATGAGCAAATTGTTTTGGCTGATGAAATGATTGATGCCCCTCAGTTTTTGAAAGATGGTAGCGAAGTGTTTGTATTTGTAAATACAGATACTGAAGTGCCAATTGGTGCAGAATTGCCAGAAAAGATAGTAGTAAGAATTACTTATGTTGAGCCAGGTTTGCGTGGTGATACTGCTACTCGTGCCTTAAAACCTGCTACGGTAGAAACAGGTGCCACAGTAAACGTTCCTCTGTTTGTAGAAGATGGCGAATTGATAAGAGTAAACACAAAAACTGGTGAATATATTGAAAGAGTGAAGGAATAGTTAATAACTTTCTTAACAAGATCAATTAATAATTATCAATTATCAATTATTTTGTCTTTCCTTTGAAGAATAATAAAAAGACAATTGTCATTTTCTAACTGTTAACTTACCGTATAAAATAAATTCTTATGGATTTAAAACAGATTCACGAACTAATAAAGCTTATTAATAAGAGCAATATTGGCGAAATAAGTATCGAAGACAAAGATGGCAAGGTAACCATCAAACAAAAAGATGAACCTGCTGTCTCTTATGCTCAAGCACCTTTACCGCAGCAAGTATATAATGTGGTGGCACCACAGCAATCGGTTGCCGAACAACCTTCTACAAGTAACCCTTCACCTACAGCACCTCCAGCTAAAACCCAGGATAACTTAGTTACTATAAAGAGTCCAATGATTGGTACTTTCTACAGAAGACCATCGCCAGATAAGCCCAACTTTACGGATATAGGAACTGAAATTACTGTTGGTAAAACAATATGTATCATAGAAGCAATGAAACTCTTTAATGAAATAGAAGCTGAAATAAGTGGTACTATCGTCAAAATTCTAGTTGAAGATAATAGCCCAGTAGAGTACGATCAACCATTATTCTTAGTAGAGCCTGCTTAATACTTTTTTATTGGAATATCGAAATCGATGTAGCAAAAATTTTCGCTACTCGACTAAGGGTAATTCTATTTTAGTTAATTGAGGTATTTACTCGACGGCAAAAAAGCTATTTTAGGAATAGATTTCAGCAATTTCATTAGTTAATAGATACAATATGTTTAAGAAAATATTAATTGCCAATCGTGGAGAAATAGCTTTGAGGGTTATCAGAACCTGTAGGGAGATGGGTATCAAAACTGTTGCTGTTTACAGTACTGCCGATAAAGATAGTCTTCACGTACGTTTTGCAGATGAAGCGGTTTGTATAGGAAAGCCTGCTAGTGCGGATTCTTATTTAAATATTCCACATATTATGGCTGCGGCAGAAATTACTAATGCCGATGCAATTCACCCAGGGTATGGTTTTTTGGCTGAGAATAGTAAATTTTCTCAGATTTGTGCCGACCATAACATTAAGTTCATCGGGCCAACACCTGATATGATTAATGCTATGGGAGACAAAATAACCGCTAAAGAAACAATGATAAAGGCAGGGGTGCCAGTTGTGCCTGGTAGTGGTGGCTTGTTGGAAAGTGTAGAAGAAGCACTTGAACTTGCTAAGAATAAAGTAGGCTATCCAATAATATTGAAAGCTACTGCTGGTGGCGGCGGAAAAGGCATGAGGGTTGTTTGGAATGAACAAGAAATGGAGAAAGCCTTTAATACGGCTAAGCAGGAAGCAGCCGCATCCTTTAAGAATGATGGCATTTATATGGAGAAGTTTGTAGAAGAGCCTCGACATATAGAAATACAGATTGCTGGAGACCAGTATGGTACTGTTTGTCACCTGAGCGAAAGAGATTGTTCAATACAACGCCGTCACCAGAAGCTTGTAGAAGAAAGTCCGTCGCCATTTATGACGCCCGAATTGCGTAAGGCAATGGGTGATGCCGCCATCAAAGCGGCTAGTGCCATCAACTATGAAAGCGTTGGTACTATTGAGTTTCTAGTAGACAAGCACCGTAACTTCTACTTTATGGAAATGAATACACGTATTCAGGTAGAACATTGTGTTACGGAAGAAGTGGTGAGTTTCGATTTGATAAAAGAACAGATAAAGATTGCAATGGGTGAACGTATTTCTGGTAGAAACTACGAACCCAAAATGCACGCTATTGAGTGCCGTATCAATGCTGAAGATCCATACAACGATTTCCGTCCTTCTCCAGGCAAGATTACTACTTTGCACACACCGGGTGGCCATGGGGTGCGTGTAGATAGCCATGTATATGTTGGCTATGTAATTCCGCCATATTATGATAGTATGATTGGCAAGTTGATAACCGTTGCACAAACGCGCGAAGAAGCTATCGATACCATGTATCGCGCTTTGAGTGAATATGTGATAGAAGGGGTAAAGACAACTATTCCATTCCATCTTCAATTGATGAAGAATGAAGACTTTAGAAGTGGTAACTTCACTACTAAATTCTTGGAGAGTTTCGAGATGAAGTAAAACTTGTTTGAATCTTACTTCTCATACAAACTCATCCAATCATTTTTGTTCCAAACTTAATTAGAGTGAGTTTATGTGAATTCACTAAAAGTTTTACTCGATAAAAACAAACTCGATTTACTAATCAATACCAAATTTTGTATCATACATCAATCATTATTTTTATTGTAACCCTAATTGGAGTAAGTATATATTACCTATTCATAAAATTTTTGAATGCATATTTCTTGTTACTTAGGCAATGTTAGTTGTACATTTGCGGTTTCCATTTTCTCGGTAGATGATATTTTTCATCGTATCAATTTTCAAAGTATTACATGGCATTACCTTATCTCGTCAAGCACATCTACAATAATGGTTCCGAGGAAGTAATTCGTCGTGGAAAAAAGATTCATTCATCTGGCAATGTCGATTTGATGGAGTATGATGAGTTAATGTCTTCCGTAAACTTTAGGGTTAAAGACGACAACTACCATCTTTACTACAAAGTATATATATCCAATTTCAAAGATGCCGCTACCCTGAAACTTCGTTGCACTTGCCCTTATAACCTCAGTGAAATCTGCAGGCATAAAGCGGGCGCCTTATTCACTTTACAGGATATGCTGGATCGTAATATGTTGGGTGAAAGGGAGTTGGCGTACGACCAAAAGCATACGGTGGTGAAGATGAAGCAGTTGGATCTGAAAATTATCAGGATGCTTTCTTCGCCCGAAACCCTAATAATGGCAGAATCGTTCTTGGCATCCAACAACAAAGCAAAGATTGTTAGTGCCAAAGAAGAACGAGTTGTAGCAGAAGTCACTTACAATGATGAGCTATATAAATTAGTTTTACAAAAGAATGATGAGCGCAATTTCGATACGAGTTGCACTTGCAACAGCGATACCAAACATCCATTGTGTATCCATAAAGCCATTGTTTTTCTTCAACTGTTAAAGTCTAAGGGAGCTAATTATTTTGATAGCATCCGTAACTGGGATGCTGTAAAAAATAAGTTACTTAGTTTATATGGTTATTCTTTAACCGATGATTTAAGTGGAAAGTTTGAATTTACTTACACGGATGGTCGTCCTTTTCTTCGGGTATTAGATAGCTCCATTCAAAAGATATTGCAGCCTGCAAGCTTTTCAGAAACTAAGCCCAAGCCAATATTAGAAGAAGTTAAGACCTTGAAAACTCAATACCATGAAGGGGAGGAGGTCTCGGTTATGGAGAGTCCTGCAATGAATAAAGCTGCCTTCAAATTGGGCTTGGTGGTGACGACAGATTTATCACAATATCCATTTATTGCCATTGAAGCAATTCAAGCAGAAACAGACGATGATTTTTCGAAGTATACGGGTAAAATTGAGAAACTAGATCTTAACAAGTTCATTAATACAGAGGTTTTTAATGAAGACGATAAGATGATGGTGCAGCAATTGCGCAAACTGATGAATGTGGAGGTGAATAAATACCTTAGCCGTAACTCTCCTTTTAGTGGCGTATGGGATAATATTATTCAATTAAATACCATTGATGGCCGACCCGATTCCTTACCTGAAGAAACACGAAACACCATCAATGAATACCTGCACCCTAAATACAGAAAGCTATTTGGCGAGTTGGCAGGTAGTAATTTTATCTTCTATCTCCCCGAAAAGAAACCTTTTGTAAGTGCTAATCTGTTAGAGGCAGAGTTTTCATCTTCCTTAATCAGTCCCAACTTTACAGTCACCTACGAGAACAATGTATATACGGTAGAATGTTCTGTAAAACTTCCCTTGGTAGAACTTGGTGTTGAAGAAAATGAGTGCATTAGCCCCATGATTTTCCAATACCACAACCAGTTTTTTACCTGGTCTAATACAGAGGATGTTGCAGTAGTCAATAACTTCCTTCCTTCGGGTAAGATGGTTATAAAAGAGTCTATGTGGGCCGACAAGTTGCAGCACTTTATACTTCCATTAAGTAAAAACTACGCTGTAAACTTTGGTAACTTAGAGAAGGAAGACATAAAAGATGTTCTGCCTGATTGTAAATTATTGTTGAAAGAAAAAGGCGATTACCTTGTGTTAGAACCTATCTTCAGTTATAAAGGATACGAGATTGGTAATAGCGACAAAGAAAAGATTATCATGCCTTTTGCGGATAAGTTGTTGGTTATTCAACGGAATATGGGGGCTGAAAGGGCCTTTATGAGTCGCCTGGAAAACTTGCACTCTAACTTTGTAAAACCTGAGAACACCAATACCCTTGCCCTGAAAGGCACTGATGTATTAAAGGACAACTGGTTCTTCTTATTCATAGATGCCGTTAAAGAAATGAGCATCACCATTTATGGTTTCGATGCCTTAAAGCATTTCCGGTTTAACACCGCAAAGCCTTCTACTAAAATTTTCATCAGCAGCAATACTGATTGGTTTGATGCTAAAGTGGAGATTAGTTTCGGTACCCAAAAGGTAACTGTTGATGACATTAAGAAAGCACTCACTAGCAAACAACAGTTTGTGCAGTTACAAGATGGCTCATTGGGTATTTTGCCAGACGAATGGGTAAAGAAATATTCTTTATTATTCAGGGTAGGGGAAGGAAAAACGAATAGTATTAAGCTTAGCAAATACCACTTCAGTGTTATTGAGGAGTTGTATAATGAGCGTAATGAGGAGGAACTCTTCTTTCAGCTGGAAGAAAAGTACGATAAGCTGAAAGAGAATTATGCTATCAAGGATATCGATGCCCCTTCACATCTGATGTCGATTTTGCGTCCTTATCAGATTAGCGGTTTCCGTTGGTTAAACTACTTACGTGAAGTACAATGGGGTGGTATACTCGCAGATGATATGGGTCTTGGTAAAACAATTCAGGCGCTTAGTTATCTCTATTATCTAAAACAAGATCTCGGATCATTGAAGGCGTTGGTGGTTTGTCCTACAACATTGATGTACAACTGGCAGAATGAAATAATAAAGTTTACGCCAACCCTTACCTTTTATATCCATCATGGAGGAAGCAGACTAAGGGACAACTTACAACAAGACCATATAGATGTCATCATCACCACGTATGGTACGTTACGTAGTGATATTAAACAGTTTGTAGACCTTAATCTGGATTATGTTATTCTCGATGAAAGTCAGGCTATAAAGAATCCTGGAAGTAAAGTAGCCAAGGCTGCTTGTTTATTGAGGGCAAAGAATCGTCTTTGTTTGAGTGGTACTCCATTGCAAAACAATACATTCGACATATTCGCGCAAATGAATTTCCTTAACCCAGGTATGTTGGGTAGTGTCGAATTCTTTAAGCAAGAATTTGCTGTACCTATCGATAAGTTTGGAGAAAAAGTACAGAAAGAACATTTACGTCGGATTCTATATCCATTTATCCTTCGTAGAACAAAGGAACAGGTGGCTAAGGATCTTCCTGAAAAGCAAGAAATGGTATTGTTCTGCGAAATGGGAACAGAACAACGTAGGATATACGAGGCATTCCGTAACGACTTCAGAGATAAGATATTAGGAGTAGTAGATACGGTAGGTGTGGGTAGGTCGCAGTTGACCATCTTACAAGGCTTGATGAAATTGCGCCAGATATGCGATAGCCCCTACATTATGAATGAGGCAGACCGTTATCCGAATGTGTCCGTAAAACTAGAAGAGATTGGTCGTGAAATCACCGAGAATATCAGTAACCATAAAGCGCTTATCTTCTCTCAGTTCCTGGGAATGCTGGCATTGATAAAAGAGAAATTGAGGGAATTGAATGTTCCTTTCGAATACTTTGATGGTAGTACTTCTGCTATTGAGAGAGAAAGGGCCATCCAGAACTTCCAGAATAATGATGAGTGTAGGGTGTTCCTTATCTCTTTGAAAGCAGGTGGCGTAGGTCTTAATTTAACAGCCGCTGACTATGTGTATATTGTAGATCCTTGGTGGAATCCTGCAGTTGAGCAACAAGCTATTGACCGTACGCACCGTATTGGTCAAACAAAGAATGTGTTTGCTTATCGAATGATTTGTACCGATACAGTAGAAGATAAAATATTAAAACTACAGGAACGTAAACTAGCCCTTGCGCGCGATTTGATTACCGATGATGAAGGATTTGTGAAGAGCCTTACACGTGAAGATGTCGAGTACTTGTTCTCCTAGTATTTACAGACAGAGAATAATAAAAAGTCCCACTTATATGCAAGTATTAGTGGGACTTTTTCTTTAAACTCAACTAAATAATTCCTTCTTTGTAATAACTAAAAAACAATTATGAGAAGAATACTATTTGCCACTTTGGTTATTTCAAGTCTGTCTGTATCTGCTCAAGAAACTATCACTTCTACTAATATTGCTTTAACTGAAAAGATGTTGGGACTTTCCTTTTCGGAAGCCAAAAGAGATTCTATGTTGGGTGCTTTAAACAACAATGTAAAAACCTACAACTACATACATTCCAAGAATATAGCTAATGATGTCCCTTATCCATTATGGTATAATCCCGTATTACCTTCTATGGTCGTTAACAAAAAGCAATTGCCTGTTCATTTTGATATACCAGAAGGAGTCCCTTTGCCAATGGATAAAAATAAACTAGCTTTTTATAATATCCCTCAATTGGCTTCATTAATTAAGAGCAAGAAGATTACTTCTGTAGAATTGACTAAGTTCTTTCTGGAAAGACTAAAGAGATATACGCCCATACTTCATTGTGCAATAGAATTAACGGAAGATCTAGCCTTGAAACAAGCACAGAGAGCAGATGCCGATTTAGCAAAGGGCATCTATAAAAGTCCTTTACAGGGTATCCCCTATGGTATAAAAGATTTGTTTGCAGTAGAAGGAACACATACTACCTGGGGTACACCACCCTACAAAGACCAGGTGATCCATCAAACAGCTTTTGTGGCTAAACAACTAGAAAAAGCAGGGGCAGTATTAGTTGCTAAGCTATCCTTGGGCGAACTGGCCATGGATGATATCTGGTTTGGAGGCCTCACACGTAACCCTTGGGATACCAGTAAAGGGTCGGGAGGTTCTTCGGCAGGTTCATCTTCCGCAACCGCTGCAGGCTTGGTTCCATTTGCTATCGGTACTGAAACCTATGGCTCTATAGTTGACCCATCCATGCGTTGCGGACTCACCGGACTGAGACCTACCTATGGCAGTATTGCCAAAAGCGGTGCAATGAATCTGGCATGGACTTCTGATAAGATTGGGCCTATTTGCAGAAGTGCAGAAGATGGCGCTATAGTGTTTAACTACATTCATGGGGCAGACAAGGACGATGCCTCCTCCATTAATGCGGCTTTCAATTACACTGGTACGGTAGACATTTCTACTTTGAAGATTGCGTATGCCAAAAATTATATAGATACCCTACCTACAAATAGTACCGAAAAGCAAACCCTACTTGTTCTGAAAAAGATGGGGGCAAAGCTGATTCCTTTTGAGTTTCCAGACAATCTGCATGGCGACGAAATTCTTTCTTTGATAGTTGGAGTAGAGTCTGCTGCAGCTTTCGATCCATTAACTCGTTCCAACACAGACGATGAAATGGTGCAACAAAACAAAGACAGGTGGCCTAACATATTCCGTTCCTCTAGGTTTGTGCCTGCGGTAGAATATATTAATGCGTGTAGGCTTCGCTATGAAATTATGAGAACCATGGACCCTGTTTTAGATCAGTTCGATATAATTATTGCCCCTCCTGAAGCAGGTGACCAGTTAGCTATTACCAACTTAACGGGTAACCCATCTATCACTTTACCCAATGGTATTCTACCTGATGGAATGCCGGCAAGCATTAGTTTTATAGGCAAACACTTTGGAGAAGCTACCTTATTGGCATTTGCAAAAGCTTACCAGCAACAAACAGGATTTCATTTAAAACATCCTCCTTTGTTTGACAAGTAATGCTACAAATAAAATGGGTTCATCTTAGTTAGTGTAGATGAACCCATTTCTTTAGATAAAGTAGACAGCCTTAAAATGCTTAACTCAAAAAAGCCTTAATCACCTGTTCGGTTTCCTCACAAGCCTTTTGTAGGTTGTCGTTGTGTATTATTTTATTAAAGTGGTGTTTAAAAGAAAGCTCGTAAGCTGCTTTGTTCACCCTTGTTTGCAAGCTTTCTTCTGTTTCTGTTCCCCTGCTTGCCAAACGGATTTTCAGGGCATCAATACTTGGTGGCTCAATAAAAAGACTCAATGAATTATTGGGGTATTGTTGTTGCACATGTATGGCTCCTTTCACATCTATATCAAGCATCGGAACTTTGCCAGCAGCCCATATACGATCCAGTTCTGTTTTTAAAGTGCCATAATAGGTGCCTTCATACACCATCTCCCACTCAATAAAAGCCTGTTCTTTAATCTTCTGATTAAAATCTGCCAGTTCAAGAAAGTAATAGTCTTGTCCATCCACTTCTTGTCCGCGTTTGTTGCGGGTAGTTGCCGAGATAGAAAAAGAAAGAAAGGGGTATTTCTCCAATAGATACCTGGTGATAGAGGTCTTGCCCGCCCCCGATGGCGCCGTAATGATGATTAATTTATGTTGCACAATAATTATTTTTTTATATCAGGATGAGAGTTGCATGTTACAGGTTACAAGTTACTAGTTACAAGTTGCCAGAAACCAGAAACCAGAAACCTGTATCTAGAAACCAGAAACTCACAACTCCTTGTGGCTTCCATCGCAAAAAGGAGGGTTCTTGGTGTGTTTACAGTTGCACAACCATACTTCTCCATCTTCTTCTGCCGTAAACTTCAAGCTCTTGAAAGGAAATGTCATCTCCCCGTTTTCTTCTGTTGCCAAAGTCTTATGGCTACCATCACAGATAGGATTCTTGCTACTCAGTCCACAGGTACACCAAGCATAAGTCTTTCCTTTTTCTACTATAAATGCCGCTGGATACGGGGAAAACACTTTTGGATAATCACTCATAAAATCTAATTTGTATTATTTATTTGTTGCGAATGTAATTATTAGCGTGTTTAAATGATGCCTTGCTATATGATACGGTCTATATTTTCCTTTTTTTGGGTACTGATATATAATGTATGCTGAAATTAATAGTTTCGCTTTGTTCTATGTAAAAATAGAAGTCAAGCCCTTTTTCAGTGCATCTGTGGCAAAGAAGATATACCCCAAAGGGGAATTTATCACAGAATACAGTGCAAATCACTACCAAATGATTTTGTCCTGGAAATCTGTTGTGCATTGCACATTCTTAAGATGGAATACAGGTGCTAACCTGTATAATGTAAATTGTGTGAAAATACTCGTATTATAGTTTGGTATTGCAATAATAAGATTTGGGGAGTTTTCAGAAGAGGTTGTTAGTTGTAATAAAAGTGGCTTTTTTGAAGATGCAATGAGATAAAAACTGGGAAAAAGCAAGGGAATAATGAGAAAAAGCAAGGGAATAATGGAAAAAAGCAAGGGAATACTGTGAAAAAGCAAGAGAATAATGGAAAATATCAAGAGAATGTTTATGTGTGTAACCTATTCTAGGAGAAGGCATAATGAGGTGACCTATTTTAGGTGAGATGTCTCCTATCGTAAGAATGACATGCATTGGGTTTGGAGTTGGTTAAACTAATAGTTATTAATTTGCTTCGCAAATGAGACGGATTAAGATCCGTCTCTACAAGTTAACGTCATTCCGATTTTTTTCTGGTCCTTTAGTGTAATCTAAACACACGAACCTATAAAAGTATTTTCACAACCTTTTCTCTGCCTTACACACCCTACACTTTTTAAGATGCCAATGAACCTTCTATAAATAAAACCTACTTACAAAAACCCATAGAAAATCGGGGGAAAAGGAGCGTCTTTTTTTCTTGCATAACCTTAAAATGCACAGATTTGTGTGTCTCCCATTTCCGGAACCTTATGAATCCGTAAGGTAACAAGGAATACTTTTTCCAGAGATACATAAATACCTACTCATTCATCACGCTCCAGATTCTGAGACATATGAATCCGTCTGTTTTTATCCGTTCCTTTTTTTCTGCCTAGATAGATTGCTTATTTTGTGATAAGTCTATTCTTTTGGATGTATTTTCTCAGCAATATCTATAGAATCAAAATCCTTATAAGGTCGTTTCTTCTAATTGGTTGTAAGGGTGGGGTTATAAATACCCATTTAATCTTTATTTCAGTACACCCTATAAAGTACCTGAAATCATTAATGCCACTCGTTCGCCGTCCATAGCGGCACTTACAATGCCACCGGCATAGCCTGCACCTTCCCCACAAGGATATAGGTTTTTAATTTGAGGATGCTGCAAACTGTCATGATCCCTAGGAATGCGAACGGGGGAGGAGGTTCGGCTTTCGGTAGCAACTACTATGGCTTCATTGGTATAATACCCTTTCATCTTTTTGCCGAAAGCTTTAAAACCCATCTGCAAAGTCTTTTGTATAAAAGGAGGAAGGGCCTCGCCCAAATTTGTGGCTTTAATGCCGGGCACATAACTGCAAGTGGGGAAATTGGTAGATACCTTACCCACACAAAAGTCCTCCATACGTTGTGCAGGTGCTACAAACTTGCCACCACCAAGTTCATAACAACGTTGCTCTATTGCTTCCTGAAACTGAAGTAGCAGAAGGGGATTATCCGTTGAGCGTTGACCTTTAGCCTCAAAGGGTGTCGTTTCTGTTAACGGTAAACGTTTAGCGGCTTGCTTCTTAAAATAGTCCATTGCATCTTTTTCATCTACCGTTACGACCATCCCACTATTCGAATAGGGGTTGTTGCGTTTACTAGGACTCCAACCATTTACAACCAACTCATTGGCAGCAGTAGCAGCAGGGGCAATAATGCCGCCTGGGCACATACAAAAACTAAATACGCCACGCCCGTTTACCTGTTCCACCAAACTATACGAAGCAGGCGGCAGGAACTCACCCCTCTGCAAAGAGGTTGACGTGGGTAAATTGTATTGTATACTATCTATCAGTGCTTGTGGATGTTCTATACGAACACCGAGTGCAAAAGGCTTTGCTTCAATCAGAATTTGCTTTTCGTGCAATAACTCAAATATATCTCGTGCCGAGTGACCGGTGGCCAATATCACCGCATCGGCATGGTGTGTAACGCCATTGGCGGTTTTTACACCAATAATGCTACTATCTTTTAATAGGAGGTCGGTTACTTTTTGTTCGAACAGAATCGCTCCGCCATATCCGATGATAGCTTCCCGCATTGCGGTAATAATATCTGGCAATTTGTTGGTGCCAATATGTGGATGGGCTTCGTATAATATTTTTTCTTCTGCGCCAAACTGTACAAACAGGTTAAGAATTCGGTTGATGTTGCCACGCTTATTGCTACGGGTGTATAGTTTTCCATCGCTGTAAGTGCCCGCACCCCCTTCTCCAAAACAGTAGTTACTTTCTGGATTAATAATACCTTCTTTATTTAATACAGCTAAGTCTCTTCGTCTTGCTCGAACCTCTTTGCCTCTTTCAAAAACAATTGGTTTGATGCCTAGTTCTAGTAATTGCAAGGCAGCAAATAATCCGGCAGGGCCCGCACCAACAATAATCACTTGTTTGGAGGAATGGGTTACTTCTTTAAAATGGATAACATCGAGGGGGCGATTACTAAATGGTTCATCAATAAACGCCAGAAGTGTAATATTTATCCATATCTGACGGGCACTACGTGCATCAATAGATTGTTTTAGTTTGTAGAATCCAGAGATGCTTGCTTTGCTTTTGCCTGTTTCAGTAGCAATATAGTCGATAAGGATACTGGTATCATTTGCCTCTTGTGGTTTTACTTTAAGCGATAGTTGCTTTTGCATATTGTGTCAGGTGTTTATCCTAAAAACAAAAAATCAATTATGATAAAATGATTCGAATGATAAAATGATTGTACTCATTAAATCATTCAAATCATTCAAATCATTTTTATCACTAAATTAGAAGGGTAAATCATCCACCATTTCAGTTGGAGGAGGTGGGATATTGTTATAATTAGCTGGTGGTACTTCTTCTTGTTGACCCAATTTTACAGATTCAATTCTCCATGCATCAAGGTTGGTAAAGTAGGTTTCTTTTCCTTCTTTTACCCATTTAGTTCCCCTGATATTAAACTGTACTTTTATTTCATCACCCAAAGCAAACCTATCTACTAAGGCAGTCTTATCTTGAACACTCTGAAACTTTACATAGCTTGAAATACTACGCCCTCCGATGTCTTCAAGCTTTTCAATCACAAACTCCCTCGATTTAAACGTTTCTGTACGTTGTATCGTATCGTATTTCGCAATTAGTTTTCCTGTAATCTCGTAACTCATATTTAAATATTTAATTGAAGCGAAAATAAGGTTCTAGCGTCTATTTCTAAAAAATAACCAATAATCACTAAC
>CAISCV010000097.1 GCA_903883945.1 uncultured Chitinophagaceae bacterium
ATTGATTGATTAGATTCAAGAGAACATCCTCTCCTTTTTTGGGGATATCGGTTCTCAATGTTAAATCTATAGTTGTAACCAGTTTACTGGTTACTGATATATCAATCTTTTTAATGTAATTTTCAACCATTTCATCCACTGAGTTGATTGAAAATTGAAATTTGTCATTCGAAAAAGGATACTCTGTTTTAGTTATGTAAAAAATAGAATTGTCAAATTTTACCGTATCTCCATAGTTTAAATTAAAAGTTGAATCATTACTAAAGAAACCATCTTTTTTATATGAAAGCTTAACTTGATTCGAGTTAATTGAAGTTACATCAAATACAATCGACCTATTTATCGTGTCTCCTAGCGAAACAATATTAACTTGAAATGGAATTTTTAAATATACAGGTATCTTATGTACTAAACCATGCTTAAAATATTGTAAATTCAAGTGCATAGATTTTACAACCTCCGACATTAAATCACGGGTTTTTAGAATTTCCGCCTCATTGTCTACACTACTTTTTGAACCAAGCAAACTGCTAAAATCTTTCATTATTCCTCCTGCCCCACCAGCATCACCACCGAAAAGTGACCCACCTTTATCTTGGTCTGCTACTAAAATTTTAGCACTTACATTAAATGTAGGTGTTGCATATCTGAGATAAATAAACGATAGTGTAACAAAAACAAATATTGACAAACAAAAAAGAAACAAATTATTAATGAAAAATAAAATAATTTTCTTTAAATCAATACCCTCTTCATTATTGTTTGATGTCTGCTGAACTGAATACATTTATTAATTTTTTACTACTTTATGCGGGATATTATAATAATCAAAACGGAAATAATTGCTGATGCAATGGTGATATAACGATTTTGAACAGCATCTAAATTTGCAATTTTTGCAACTGTTGGCTCCACATACAACACATCATTTTGTTTTAGATAAAAATAGGGAGACGACAAAACTTGTTTAGAATTTAGGTTTAGTCTTACCATTTGTTTATTATCAGCAGAGTCTCTGATTAGCAAAATGTTTTCTCTTCGACCAAAAATTGTTAAGTCGCCAGACAAACCCAAAGCATCCAATACAGTAAACTTTTCATTGGGGATAGTAAATGCTCCTGGTCTTGATACTTCTCCAATTACTGTAACTCTAAAGTTTGCAAACCTTACATCCACAGTGGGTGCCTTGTAGTAAACTGTAAGCTTTTTTTGAATGCTATCTTTTAGTTGATTTGTAGTTAGTCCGCTTACCAACATTTTACCAAGAAGTGGTATATCAATTTCTCCAGCTTTTGTTACCCTATATGACGAAGAAGTAGGTATGGCTAAGTTAGAACTTAATGCACCACCATTACTCCCCGACCCAATAGTTCCCGATGTTGAAATTGCAGTTGGCATATTTATCGCATTATTGCTTTGCAAATCCAATGTATTTATTGAAATTGATAAAATATCATCATATTGAATGATTGGCTCTATAAACGCCTGAATTTTTTGACTTGTATTTACGGTATCTGATACATCCATGAAATAAGGTATTTTCTTGTAGCCTACACAAGAAAATAAGGTTACACAGTATGGAATAATTAGCAATAAGACCAATTTGTTTGTACTTGTCTTCATAAACGAGACATTAAGCATATTAATTTTTAAAATTTATTTATAATTTTTTAGGTATCTAAAAGCTTCGCTACCTGAGTCACAAATCCGAATGATAATTTTGTTGCAAATAAACAGAAAAGATATTGTACTATAAGTTTTAATTCTCTGGTAACTTATCAGTTCAACAATAACACCACTTAGTACCGGTAACTATTCTATTTTTCCCAACCCAACTAATTCATTTTGTTTCTCAATCCAAAAAACCATTCATTTATTACAACAACTCTTAGTTATGGTATTTATAATTATTGTTTTTCAACCAAAAATATAAGTGTAATATAAGTTGTACCACTGATGTAACCAGTATTAAATAATTTGACCCTGTTACACTGTAATTCTAACTTTAAACCTTCTACAAAATCATAGATATTATTTTAACCAGTAAACTTATAAGAAAAAAGTATGAAATAAACCACGACTTGCTTCAAATGAACAATAGAAAAATAAGGTTTAAAAATGCATATTTTATAATGATTTGTTATTTTGGTGTCGAAAATAGTTGTTTCAACTGAATTCTCAAAATACAAATACAAGAAGTAAGTTCTTGTATTTGTATTATCATATACAACTCTTTGCATAGTAAGCTTAGTTCGTGGCATACTATACATAATACGTGGCATACTATACATAGTATGGGGCATACTAAACACAGTACGTGGCATACTAAACACAGTACGTGGCATACTAAACACAGTACGTGGCATACTAAACACAGTACGTGGCATATTATACATAGTACGGGACATACTATACATAGTATGGGGCATATTATACATAGTATGGGGGATACTAAACACAGTAAATGACTAACTCAGCTCCGAAGTATTTATAATTGATAATCTATTTACACAAACAATTAATTTGTTGAAATAATAAATTTGCCTCACAGACTTATTATTAACCACCCATAAATAATTTGGGTAATATGCCTTTTAAACTATTTAAATTCGCCGAAGAATGAAGAATAAATTATTGGTTTATTGGAGTTGTCAGGTGGGTGGATGGTTAGCGTACGGTCTTTCTATTTTGTTGTACAGTTTTACCTCAAATCAACGCTTTACAGGAGTAATGTATGGAAGGTTGGTCATTGGGATTACTTTTGGATTTTTGTTTACACAATTATTGCGATGCCTTATATTAAAATTCAATTTGCGTCCTCCCATGTTTGGAAGGAAGTGGTGGTTGTTACTAACAGTTTTTATTTTAACAGCTCTGTTGTATAGTATTGTTAATAGTGTGTTTGTGGAATGGATACATATGTACAATCCCGAGATTAAAGTATCTGTCAGCCGTAGAACACTTTATACCTTTCTGTCCGATACCCCCGTTTTGGTAGCTTGGGTAAGCTTCTATTATTTATGGCATTATATAGAGATAAATACAAACAATACCTTGGATAAGGTACGATTGGAGAGCTTAGTTAAAGACTTGGAGTTAAAGACTATCAAATCGCACATCAACCCACACTTTATCTTTAATGCGTTGAATAGTATTCGTGCATTGGTGGATGAAAACCCAAAGGGGGCACGAACTGCTATTACACAACTAAGTAATATTTTGCGTAGTAGTATGCAGGCAGAATCGTTGGAACTTGCCCCACTTTCACGCGAACTAGATATTATAAAAGACTACTTGGCATTGGAGAAAGTAAGGTTTGAGGAACGCTTGAATATTGAGTATGATGTTGATATAGATACCTTAAGGAATCAGGTACCTCCTATGATGTTGCAGACTTTGGTAGAAAATGCATTGAAGCATGGTATAGGCAAACTGAAGGAAGGTGGATTAATAAAAATTACTTCTACAATAAAAAATAACTTTCATAACATGAGCGTGCGGAACACAGGACACCTGGAAGAATCATATAGTGAAGATGGCTTTGGCATAGCAAGTACTCGAAGCCGACTGAAGCTAATATATGGGAAACAAGCATCTTTTGAATTGAAAGAAATATCCGATAACTTAGTGGAAGCGAAGGTAGTAATACCCATTTAGGTATGAACTTTTAGTTATAAGTTATGAGTGAGGAAAACCCCATTTCTAATAACTTAATTTACAGTTCAATTTTAAAATAATTGCTTTTACTCATAATTCATAACCCATACTTGTTAACATGAATATTACCGCATTAATAATTGACGATGAAAGATTGGCTCGTGCCGAGCTGAAGAAGTTATTGCTTGAGTATGCAGACATTGAAGTATTAGACGAAGCTTCTAATGTAGACGAAGGTCTCGAGAAGATAGAACAGCATAATCCCGATCTTATCTTTTTGGATATTCAGATGCCAGGTAAGACAGGTTTCGATTTGTTGACAGAAATAGATAAAGCGCCCAAAGTAATATTTACAACTGCTTATGATGAGTATGCTTTTAAAGCATTTGAGGTAAATGCAATGGACTATCTTTTGAAGCCTATAGAGCCTAAAAGATTGTCGGAAGCTATTACTAAAATCCGAGAAGAAATAGCTAGGGAGAAAGCCAATGCACAACCAACTTACAACCGAGGTTTGTTGAGTGAAAATGATCAGGTGTTTGTAAAAGATGGAGAGCGTTGCTGGTTTGTGAGACTAGGCGACATTAGGTACTTTGAGAGTTTGGGAAACTATGCGAAAGTATTCTTTGGAACCAATAAACCCTTGATATTAAAATCCCTTAATTCTCTTGAGGAACGATTGGACGATAAGATATTCTTTCGTGCCAATCGAAAACATGTCATTAATTTACGTTGGGTAGAAAAGATTGAACCTTATTTTAATGGAGGTCTACTAGTTGACCTTAAAGGAGGCGATCGGATAGAAATAAGCCGTAGGCAAACAGTAAAGTTTAAAGAGATGATGAGCCTGTAAACAACCCATTAAATATAAAATTTGCATAGGTTAGAAAGCTACACCACACTTTTCTTATTTTCAATAGTCAAATATCGCTCTTCAATCTTTGCACTTCGCTTTAACCTTATTTTAATTGCTTTAACAAGATCTGGAATTTTAACAGGTTTAACAAGGTAATCATCGGCACCTAAATTCA
>CAISCV010000098.1 GCA_903883945.1 uncultured Chitinophagaceae bacterium
AGATTAAAAAACAAAAAAAGAAGGATAAAAAATTATGAAAAAGATAATTTTATCTATTGCATTAATGAGTTGGTTGGGATTATCTGCCCAAGTGAAATTGATTGATTCTACCTTAAAAAAGGTAGATAGCACGCTGAAATCAGTTGATACAGTTAAAAAAGTACCAGAGCCGCCTAAAGTATATCATTCAGATTTTGATAACACCAAAGAGCAGTTAGTAGAAATTACAACAAACTTTGGAGTGATGGTTGCCAAACTTTATAATGCTACGCCACAACATAGAGATAACTTTATTGCCAAGGCGAAATCAGGTTTTTATGACAGTTTGTTGTTTCATAGGGTCATAAAAGAATTCATGATTCAAGGGGGTGACCCTAGTAGTAGGCATGCACCAGATTCTGTACAACTAGGGATGGGCTCTGCACCCGGGCCAATGATTCCTGCAGAATTTAACCCTAACTTGATACATAAAAGAGGGGCATTAGCTGCCGCAAGAGACAACAATCCTACCAAGCAAAGTAGTAATAGTCAGTTTTATATAGTACAAGGCAAACGTGTAGATACGGCAACGTTAAGAAGAACGGGAGACCAGATTAAACTGTCGAACCCTAAGTTTCGTTATACTAAAACACAGAAAGAAATTTACCAAAGAATAGGTGGAACACCCCAATTAGATCAGAATTACACTGTTTTTGGCGAAGTAATAAGTGGCTTAGATGTGATTGACCGTATTGCCTCTATTCCAACAAAACCGGGTGACAGACCAATGATGAATATTATTATGAAAGTGCGGCTGCTGAATTAAGTTGTACGTTATAAGTATTAAGTTATAAGTTGGAAAGAAGAAAAGCAATTATTAATTAATCATTTTTAAAATAAAAAGGTATGAATTTTCCATCAGAATTGCGTTACACAAAAGACCACGAGTGGATTAGTTTAGCAGGTAATGTTGCAACGGTAGGTATTACAGACTTCGCCCAATCAGAATTGGGGGATATTGTTTTTGTAGACATCAACACCGTTGGTAAAACATTAGAAGCGGAAGCTGTTTTTGGCACCGTAGAAGCTGTTAAGACAGTGAGTGACTTGTTTTTGCCATTGGCAGGAACAATTCTGGAAGTAAATCCATTGCTTGATAAGAAACCAGAACTAGTAAACTCAGATCCTTATGGAGATGGTTGGATGGTAAAACTAACTGTTACCAACACTGCTGACTTCGAAACATTGATGGATGCTGCCGCTTATGGCAATCTAGTACATTAATAATAAACGCTTTAAATAGGACAGGCAGGCTTAGAACTAAGTTCTGCCCTTTTTTTATATCTATAACTCATTATATCCTATGCTTTAAGACCTGTTGTGAATATCTATTGAACCGATATTACACCAATCTCACTTTATTCTTCTGCAATCGTTTTCGTTTAAAACCTAACAAAAACCTGTGTTTGCTATGACGCAAGTCAGCTTCTGTCACTAAGCCGCTATCTACTTTTACCCCCTCTTAAAGTATTTACTTAAATAGGCTTTTATGACTAATAAGGATATGACTAAACCAGTCGATTTGCAACAGCATGCAAAAGGAACTGGGTCATTACGCACACAACGTCCTGTATATATGGACTTTTTACCTCCTTGCAATAATGCTTGTCCTGCGGGAGAAAACATCCAGGCTTGGTTAGGGCTTGCACAAGAAGCAAACTATGAAGAAGCATGGCAAAAACTAGTGGAGGAAAATCCGCTTCCTGCTGTGCATGGTCGGGTTTGCTATCATCCCTGCGAGTCTGCTTGCAACAGAACGGCAACGGACAGTCCGGTAAGTATCCACGCCATCGAACGTTATCTAGGAGACACTGCTTTAGATAAACAATGGAAGATTAAGTTCAATCAATATAGATCTGGTAAAAAAGTGTTGATAATAGGTGGAGGCCCGAGTGGTTTGTCGGCTGCGTATCATCTCAGACGTTTTGGTCATGAAGTGGAGATTTATGAAGCGGGTCCTATGCTAGGGGGTATGCTCCATTTTGGCATCCCTGCTTATCGTTTGCCAAGACACATTCTTGATGCGGAGATTCAACGCATTGTCGACATGGGTATTCAAGTAAAACTGAACTGTAAAGTTGATGATATTGCCAAAGAAAAAGTTGATGGTGGGTTTGATGCCGTATTTATTGCCATTGGTGCAGGTCTTGCAAAGAAGATTGACATTCCCGGACAAGCGGCTGTGAAGATGATGGATGCTGTAAGTTTTCTACGTGATGTAGAAACAGGCAATGCACCTAAGTTAGGTAGAAAAGTAGCGATTTATGGAGGTGGTAATACAGCAATGGATGCTGCCCGTACAGCCAAGAGGTTGGGTGCTGAAGCATTTATCATCTATAGAAGAGATAGGGAAAATATGCCTGCCCATGATTTTGAAGCAGAAGAAGCATTAACAGAGGGCGTAAAGATTAACTGGTTGCGTACCATCAAAACGGTAGAAGAAAATACCTTTCAGGTAGAGATAATGGAGATTGTGGATGGTAAACTGACTGCCACAGGTAAATATGAAACCTTGGAAGCAGATGCTTTAATCATGGCATTGGGTCAAGATACCGACACAAGCTTTGTTAGAAAACTAAATGGAATTCAATTTAAGAATGATGGCACTGTTGAAATAGATCATACTATGATGACGGGGCACAAAGGTGTTTTTGCTGGTGGCGATATGGTTCCAAGCGAAAGAACAGTAACCATTGCAGTTGGTCATGGAAAGAAAGCAGCGAGATATATAGACGGTTATCTGAAAGCAACTGGTTATGTGAAACCTGCTAAGCATCCCATTATAGGTGATGACAAATTGCACGTTTGGTATAAGACCATAGCACCTCAAAGGGAACAAGAAATGTTGGCAGCAGAAGAAAGGGCGAAGAACTTTGAAGAAGTTTTAGGGGGATTGTCTACCGAACAAGCATTGTACGAAGCACAAAGATGCCTCAGTTGTGGTAATTGTTTTGAATGCGATGGATGCTATGGTTCTTGTCCGGAAGGTGCAGTTATAAAACTAGGTAAAGGCAATAGATACGAGTACGATTACAACAAATGCACTGGTTGTGCGGTCTGTTTTGAACAGTGCCCTTGTCATGCAATAGAAATGGTGCCTGAAGAGTTATCAATGATTAACGTTTAGTGGTTAATGATTAATTTCTATACCTTCTAATGAATCACTTTTCATTAATCATTAAACACTAATCAATAAACATTAAATTATGAAATTAATAAAAACAATAGACGGAAACGAAGCGGCGGCCTCTATAGCCTATCGCGTTAATGAGGTCTGCGCCATCTATCCCATTACCCCTTCTTCTACAATGGCAGAATTGTGTGACGAATGGAATGCCTTAGGAATGAAAAATATATGGGGAAACATCCCCGATGTAATACAAATGCAGAGTGAAGGTGGTGCGGCAGGAACCGTTCATGGTGCTTTGCAGGCAGGAACGATGACTACTACTTTCACTGCTTCTCAAGGATTGATGTTGATGTTGCCTAATATGTATAAGATTGCTGGCGAATTAACTTCTACCGTTTTTCATGTGGCTGCACGTTCATTGGCAGCGCAAGGTTTGTCCATCTTTGGTGATCATAGTGATGTAATGGCGGCAAGAATGACCGGCTTTGCATTGCTTTCTTCTAATAATGTACAAGAAGCCCACGATCTTGCCTTGATATTGCAAGCTTCTACTTTAGAAGCGAGACTTCCCTTTATTCACTTCTTCGATGGGTTCAGAACTTCGCACGAAGTGAGTAAAATAAATATGTTGAGTGATGACGACGTAAGGTTTATGATTGATGATGAACTGATATTCGCGCATCGCCGCAGGGCTTTAAACCCTGACCATCCTTTTATCCGTGGTACTGCACAAAACCCGGATGTATATTTTCAAGCTAGGGAAACGGTGAACTTATACTACGATAAAGTGCCTGCCATTGTACAAACTCAGATGGACAAGTTTGCAGGATTAACGGGCCGTCAGTATAAACTGGTAGAATTTGTTGGTGCCGCAGATGCAGACAGGGCTATTGTAATAATGGGTTCTGGTGCTGAAACAGCCAATGAAACGGCTCTTGTTTTAGCAGAAGCAGGTGAAAAAGTTGCTGTTATCAATATCCGGTTATACCGCCCCTTCCCATCCGAACAGTTATTGGCTGTCTTGCCTCCCACCATTAAAAAAATTGCAGTTTTGGATAGAACAAAAGAACCGGGTGCTGATGGCGAACCATTGTATAAAGATGTAATGACTACGCTAACAGAAGCATACAGCGCAGGAACTTTGGAAGTTTTACCTAAGATCACCGGTGGTAGATATGGTTTATCATCTAAAGAATTTACCCCTGCAATGGTGAAGGCTGTGTTTGATGAACTGAAAAAAGACAAGGCAAAGAACCATTTTACGATAGGTATTAATGACGATGTAAGCTTTACGAGTCTTGAGTATGACCCTGAATATGAACTGGAACAAGATGGTATGACTACCGCTTTGTTCTATGGCTTGGGTGCAGATGGTACCGTTTCTGCCAACAAGAACAGTATCAAAATTATTGGTGAGAATACAGATTTGTATGCACAAGGATACTTTGTTTATGATTCTAAAAAGTCGGGTTCACAAACGGTATCCCATCTTCGCTTTGGTAAGTTGCCCGTAAAAGCACCTTATCTTATCAGTAAGGCAAACTTTATTGCTTGCCACGTTTTCACCTTTGTTCAAAAGATAAGTATTCTTGATAAAGCTAAAGAAGGAGGTGTATTCTTATTGAATAGTCCTTACAGCAAGGACGAAGTCTGGAATTATTTGCCTGCTCCCGTTCAAAAAGACCTGATTGAGAAGAAACTGAAGTTCTATGTAATTGATGCTTCAGCTGTTGCGGCAGAAACTGGTATGGGCAACCGTACCAACACCATCATGCAGACTTGTTTCTTTGCACTCTCTGGTGTTTTACCTCAAAAGGAAGCGATTGAACAGATTAAATATGCCATTAAAAAGACTTATTCCAAAAAGGGACAAGCTGTAATTGATCTTAATTTCAATGCGGTTGACCAAGCCCTTAACCACTTACATGAAGTAACCGTTCCTGCAACCGTTAATACAAAAGAAGACTTCCCATTGACCGTTTCTTTGGATGCACCTGAGTTTGTGCAGTTGGTTACTGCCGAAATGATGAAGGGCAATGGCGACAATTTACCTGTAAGTAAAATGCCTATTGATGGTACTTACCCAAGTGGAACCACCCAGTGGGAAAAGAGGAATGTATCTGATACCGTACCTATCTGGGATGCCGAAACCTGTATTCAATGTGGCAACTGTAGCTTCGTTTGTCCGCATAGTGTTATCCGTGCTAAGTTTTATAATCAGGATAAACTGGTGAATGCACCCGCAGGATTTCCTTCTGCCAAGATTAGTGCACGAGGTTTTCCTGAAACAAGGTATACCCTTCAGATTTATGCCGAGGACTGCACCGGTTGTACCCTTTGCGTAGATGCTTGCCCTGCCTTTAGCTTGACAGATACTACTAAGAAGGCTATCAATATGGGTGATAAAGAACCAATCCTCGAAAGGGAAAAAGAAAACATCAAGTTCTTTGAGACGATCTCTTTCAATGATCGTTCTAAGGTCGATTTCTCTTCCGTTCGTGGTACACAATTCCTCGAACCTTTGTTCGAGTTCTCTGGTGCTTGTGCCGGTTGTGGCGAAACACCTTATATCAAAATACTCACTCAGTTATTTGGTGATCGTTTGATGGTGGCAAATGCTACCGGTTGTTCTTCTATTTATGGAGGTAACCTACCCACCACTCCTTGGACCAAAAATAAGGATGGAAAGGGGCCAGCTTGGTCTAACTCTTTGTTTGAAGATAATGCCGAGTTTGGTTTGGGTATGCGTGTTGCTGCCGATAAACATCTTGCTGTAGCAAGACAATTATTAGAACAATTAAAACAGGATGTTGGTGAAGAGTTGGCAAATGACATTTTGAATGCACCGCAACAAACCGAATCCCAGTTAATGATTCAACGTTTAAGGGTAGAGAAGCTAACCCTTCGTTTGCAAGAACTGAATACCCCTTTGGCTAAACAGTTATTATCTGTTGCCGAGCATTTGGTTCGTCGTACTGTTTGGTTGATTGGTGGTGATGGTTGGGCGTATGATATTGGGTCTTCTGGCTTAGATCATGTGTTGGCAAGTGGAAGAAATGTAAATATACTGGTATTAGATACCGAGGTGTATAGTAATACTGGTGGTCAGTCATCAAAAGCTACCCCTACTGCTGCCACTGCCAAGTTTGCCTCTGCGGGTAAACGGGTGGGCAAGAAAGATTTGGCTTTGCAAGCTATTTCTTATGGTAATGTATATGTGGCGCAGGTTTCTATGGGCGCCAATCCACAACAAACATTGTTGGCCATGCGGGAAGCAGAAGCCTATGATGGCCCATCTATCATTCTCGCTTACAGCCATTGCATTGCACATGGTATTGATATGACCCAAGGATTGCAACAGCAAAACTTAGCGGTTAAGAGTGCTTACTGGCCGTTGCTCCGTTACAATCCTGGCTTAAGAATGGCAAATAGCAATCCTTTTGTATTAGACTCTCCTCGTCCTACCATTACCTTGAAGGACTATGCATATAATGAATTGAGGTATAAGAATCTGGAGAAAGCCAATCCGAAAGAGGCGGCCTATCTGATGGAAAAGGCACAAGAACTGGTAGACCTCAGGTGGCAGACGTATGAGAATATGAATGGCTGGAAGGCAGAGGCTTTTGCCCCGGTGATGTAGGGGATTAGGCGTAACTATATAAAAATGTTTGCCAACTTTGATTTGCCAACTTTCCAAAAGTTGGTAAATCTTATTAACCCCACTGACTACAAAGATTTGGTAACTTCCAAAAAGTTACCAAATCATAGTTGCCAAATCAATCATTATCCAACATTATATCTCTCGTGTTTATTTTCTGAATTTCGGAATGATATTGCATATACTTATCCTTATCGCCAAACCATTCCAATACTTCTTTCTTGTTCAATTTACTTGGCTTATCAATCAAGATTCTTTTATATGAACTCCACTTCCAGTCCTTAAAATCGTCTATGAGTTGATGGTGCTGCGGATTGGAATGAATATAATAAACCAATTGCATAAAATAGGCATCATTATCAACCAATGCTCTTTTGAAAGGTTTCTGAAACAATGCACCAATGCGTTGCTGTTGCTTATTGAAAGCCATTGAATAGGACTGAAAAAACTTGCGTAACTGATGACAAACAATGTCGTGAGTGATTTTTTGGTGTTGGGTATGTGGATTTTGACTGTCGGGAAACTTTTGCAGTGTTTCTAAATCAAGACCAGTCAAGTCTTTTATCTTAAATAAAATATGAAAATGATTCCCAAGCAAACAATAGGCAAATGTTTCAACTACAGGGGAAAGATATAAATCGTATTGTTTCAGGAAAAACTCATAATTACCCTCATTGCGAAACATTGGTTGTTTATCTGTAGAACGATTGTAAAGATGATAAAATTTACCCTCTTCAAATTTTGTATAGTAATGTTCTGTCTTTGCCATTTGTAAGCTTTCTAAAAGTCTGTGAATCTACAGAAAACCCACCAAACCAACCTTTAATAAATCCCTACAACGATTTGCCAACTATGATTTGCCAACTATGATTTGCCAACTTTTTAAAAGTTGGTAAATCTATTAAACGCTGATTACAAGATTTGGCAACTTCCAAAAAGTTACCAAATCGTATTGCTGTTTGCACACTAGGCTATTTAGTAATGGTTACGAACAAGACAGGAGTCCTGCCTAATTTCTTTTTTTTCAAACACTCCTAAACCAGTTTGGTCTCGTTACAAATCACTAACCATTAAACTCGCACCACTCACTTTGCCATCAATCGTCTCCACCCGCAAATGGTACACCCCTTTTGGCAAACCACCTACAGACAAAGTAGGGTTTGTAGCATCTTTTAACGAAACAGTCTTTAATACCTTTCCTAAATTATCTACTACTTGTACGGAAGCTATATGATTACCTTTTACAGCAACAATGTCTCTAGCTGGGTTCGGCACTACGGTAAACTGCTTACTAACCACTAACCACTCACAACTAACAACTTTACTAAACGTACTTGCCCCATCTTTATCTACACTTTGCAACCTGTAATAGTTAGTGCCATTGTTTGGGTGTGTATCTGTAAAACTATACCCATTTGCCCCACTACCTATTGCTTTTACATTACCAATGTCTGTAAAGGAACTGCCATTTGTACTATGTTGAATGAT
>CAISCV010000099.1 GCA_903883945.1 uncultured Chitinophagaceae bacterium
AACAGAATGTAATTGGGCGATTATTGTACGAATTGAAAGAAAGGCGTGTGTACTTTAAAAGTGTATCATAGCCATCTCTTGAAAAGTCGGAGGCTATGTCCCGTACTGATTTGATTGTAAAGTTGCTGTCATTATTCAATAGGTATTTCATTATAAACATAAGACTAGTTTTACCACAACCCACTGGACCAGACAGCATTATGCCTTTAAACAAATCGACCTGATAAGTTTCTGCTAATACCTCATCCTTAAGAAAATAAATTGACAATTTGAGGATTATCATTGAATCAGAATCTAGTAATAGAAACTTCTTGCCAAATAGCTCTATGCCCTTACTTTGGATAAATGCAATTACCATTGGATAGTCATAAAGGCTCTGAGTAGTCTTTATCTGCTGCATTAGAGAGTGCATGAGGATTCATATTTTTTGTGTTAACTGGAATATTTAGCATCCATTTTATAGCGGAAGATTGCCAGTTTTTCATTGGCGATTTACCACCAATCAACCAACCGTTACTATTATAATGGTGAAAAAATTTTGATGCTTCGTCACTGACAATCTCTTTAGTTTTAAAGAAAAGTACCACTTCATTAAAGGATGGGATTGTTATCGATAAATCTGATTGCGTTTTAACTACAACAGGTGTCAGTACACTATTTGAGACTGGGGGAGTTGAGTTTGTTTCTGTTCTGAGTACATCGTTATCATTTGAAACATTTTTTTGTGATTCGTTTTCACTCTTGTTTTCATTAGTTTGATTGTGTTTTAATAAGTGTCCCATATTTGAGTCGGGTTGTGTATTATAATTGGGACTATCGTTAGTCAAAATTGGTACTGATAGTGTCACCGTATTAATACTGACTAAAGGTGGTACTTTAGTATCATTATTGGTACTGAGTAGATCGAGTTGTACGAATGCATTATCTTCTTCTTTGGATGCGAAACGAACCATACTAATTTTTATTGGGGCGTACCTTAATAAAGAAATATGCTGAACAATATAGCCAGCTAGGTGCAACTCTTTCAAACATTTATGATATGTATTTTTCGAACCTATTTTAGAAAGAGATAGCATCACATCCCTATGAATTGTGAAAGGATTTTGAAATCTATTGAAGTTCCAATATTGGAACATCGCCATATACAGACTCACATGTGCCGATGTGAGTCTTTTATCATTACGGATGACTGTAAAGAATGCGTTTAGGTGACGGATGTAGTTCACTTTTTTAGTTATTAGTTATGAGTCGAAAGTCGAGAATTGAAAGTTGAAAGTCGAGAGTTCGTTGTCATAAGACTTAGGGTTTTCTTTTGGTTAGGAGGTGAATTATTGGCTTTTTATTTCCTTCCATCAACTTTAGAATGTCGGCATAACTATAGAATAGTAAACCGCCGACCTTTGAATAGGTTAGTAAACCACTAATACGCATGTTCTGTAACGTGCCGGGGGAAATACCTAATAGTTCTCTTACTTCATAAGATTTAAGCCACTGCTTTTCCTCTTGCTTTGAAGGAGCTAACATTGTTTTAATTTCTGAAAGCAACTCAACTTTGAAAATTGCCCAATCCTGCTTTGTTAATAAATCAATTGACATAATACACTTTTTTATTTTGTTCTGGTACAAAAGAAGGTAGTTTGAAGGACTAAATAACCCCATAGAGGCAGTAGTAAGGTAAGATTTATTTTTTTAGAGTTATTGGTATAAAAAGTAATTTACTGAATAAAATTCAATGTCATTAAGTTAAAGAAAAATGAAAAAATTAACCGCAGAGGTCGCAGCGTTATTTACACGAAGAAACGCAGAGGGAAGCTTTATTTTAGATAAGAACGTTTCACTTTTAGGACGCAGAGGCGGGAATCGTTATGTACAATCCTTAACTGAATGACATTGGAATATAATTGGATAGAAATATTAAATTTCTCAGCAACTAAAGTTCATTTTTTATACTTATGTAGCGATTTATATAAATAAACCCAAATTCTGCATTAGAACTCTAGTGCAAGTTCCAACTACTTCAAATACAAATATTTGATTGATTTATTCTCCCTCAACAGAATTTATTATGCTTTCAGTCAAAAAATCTTCTCAAATAATTATCTTTTTTGTATTTGAAACTTTCGTCACGAGTCTATTGCGGAATTTGGGCTAAAATAAGACACCCCATGAGAACGGTAGTGGGGGAATAAATGCAATAGCGTTTTATGGGTTAGTAGCTTGATATTATATAAAATTCGCTTCAGTTGAGTTTATCCTCTAAGTGTTCTATGTATTTTAATAATGATTTTTTTATTGAATCAAAGAAAGGCAATGGGTTAATTTTTCTTTCTCTCATTTCTTGGAATATTTTGTAGATGTTGCCTAGCTTAATGTTGAATGACAATTGAAAGTGTTTAGAAATGTCATTCAATGTTGCTTTGCCATTATTAAAAACTCCTTGGGTGTACAGGCCGTAGATTAGTTCAGTGAGAGAGGTTTTGGTGTCAGTCCAAATTAGTGGGGTAGATTGAGATTGGGTATGTGAAAAAAGCAGGAGGTTTGCTTCTGTTATTTTAGCTAATTCATTAACCAAATAAATTTCTATTTCTCCATTTGCGATAATTGTTGCCATTCGAAAGTCGTGACTTGTACAAAATAGGTGATCATTTTGGTAAAAACTTAGGTCATCACAAGAATGTACACTTGGATTTTCTCTGATGAAATAAATGTGATCCATAGTATCACTTTTAGTTCTATGATAGGCATACAGTTCGATGTTCTCCTCAAAAAATATTTTTAATTTTATTAGCTCCTCATTTAGGTATTGTTTCAAAATATCTGAACCGCCATGGGGTTTACAAACTAGGATAAGATGGATGGCTTTATGATAGATGAGCCTAGCTAATATCTTCGGTTTTTTGTATTTAAAGAAATCAATTTCTTCTTTTGGAGAATTGAACCCATTTTGAATTGTAAACATTCTCAGTTCTAATAAAATGAAATGTATTATTTCTATAGCATCCTGTTCGGTTTCAATAAAATCAAGGTTTTTCAGTTTACTTGTATCAAGCTGTTCATCTAGTGAAAGCGTGAGGTTTTTTATTTTTTCATTAATCACGGATATAGTATCTGGTAAGTGAACAAAGCTAAGGGTTGCATATACAGAATAGTTGATTTTGGTTTGTTTTGAAAGAAGAATTAGAAAATATATGTTTGTAGTAGTAAGATTACGCTTTAACCCAGATTACGCAATAGAGCTCTGCTAAAACTAACAATTACCGCAAACACAAGCTTTTACTTGATTTATTTTCCTTAAACAGAATTTATTATGTCCTCAGTCAAAAAATCTGCTAACCAATTTGACTTTATTGTATTTGAAACTTTCGTAACGAGCCTATTGTCTGAATTTAGTTTAGAATATACTTAAATGAAAATACTTTAAAAATCTTTTGTTTGTAACTAGTTCCCACTTTTTCTTAACCTATTCTTGTACCTTAATAAAGCTTCCAAATAATAATAATCACCATAGTTAATAGAGGCATCTATTTCTCCGGTTGCTTTACCTTTTGGCCAATTGCCTACACAATGTTTAATAATAAAGTTGCAATTGCCACTGTTAGCTAGATATTCTGGCGTAGAAAGAGTGGAAAGAATCTTTTCTGCTTGTTTGTAATAACGCTCTTTCTGTTCCTTTTCTACATAATTCTTTAACTCTAATAAGGCAGAAGCCATAACTGCGCCGGCAGAGGCATCACGGTAGGTATTTGGTATTTTAGGGTCGTTAAAGTCCCAATAAGGAACACCATCCTTGGGATAATTGGGATTATTTAATATAAAATCAGCAATATGATTCGCCTGATCCAGATACTTTTTATCGTGTGTATAACGATACATTACCGTAAAGCCATACAATCCCCAAGCTTGCCCCCTTGCCCAAGCAGATTCATCGGCATATCCTTGATTGGTTTGTTTCTTTATCGCTATTCCTGTGATACTATCATAATCCACAACGTGATAGGAACTATAATCTTTCCTGAAATGATTCTCCATATCATGGTCGGCATGTTTGATGGCAATATTTCGGTAAGTATCATCACCACTCAATTTACTCGCCTCAAATAATAACTCAAGATTCATCATATTATCAATGATAACCGGATATTGCCATGAGCCAAAATCCCAAGACCTAATCACGCTAGCTTTGGGATGAAACCTTGTTGCCAATGACTTTGCAGACTGAATAATAATCTGTTTATAAGCCTCACTCTTGGTGTCCTTTAATCCTGCTCCAAAAGGTAGGTACATCATAAACCCAAGATCATGTGTGGTGGTGTTGTACTGTTCTTTTTCTAGTGCAACACTCCATTTAATAGCAGCTTTCTTGTAAAAGTTATCCTTGGTTAAATCATATAATAACCACAAAGACGCAGGAAAGAATCCACTGCACCAATCCTTGCTATTTACACTATACAGAGATCCGTCGGGCTTGGTGCTACGAGGAAAACGAGTGCTATCCTTGTATTCATTTACTGCATGGGCATATTGTGAAGTGGTTATTTTTATTACCTCCTTCATGTCAATTTTGCTTTGAGCCTTTGTTGTTTGTAAGCATACAAAGCCACTTATTATAATTGCAATTACCGGTTTAATCCTTTTCATCATTAAAAATTCTTTTGTTAATACTTAATTTCCTTTCTTGAAGCTATAGGTTATCTTACCCTTTACTTGTGGATCTTTTGCAGTAAGGAGTATCCTGGTTATTACCCTGTTATCCCAATGTCTTTTTAGCTTGGCATACTCCGCCCCAACCATTGTAGGGTTTTCTGTGCTTACTGCAAATGCTGCCTCATCAAAGCTTAATATCAACTTGTCCTTCTCTCCAATAAATATAACCTTTCCTTTTTGAGATAAATCTACCTTAGAGATGGTCATGAATGTTTGTTGTAAGGAAGTAGGTTTCTTATCCAATACATATTCATCTATTACTTTCACTTCTTCTTTGTCTTTCAGTAGGGTGTTTGTCCGCTTCCACAATACAACGCCTGCTTCTTTGGGATAAGTGCCTGCAATATCCATAGCTAGTTTATCTTCTTTGGAAGTGGTCGTATTCACCACGTCTTTGGCGGTAAACTCTTTTCCCTCGTGTTCGCCCATACCGTTTATGGTGGGTAGGTTGTGGTATTGCGATTGGTTGTTCCATAATTCATACCTGTGTGGTCCAAATGTTTTTGCAGTGTAGGTTCCTCTTCCTACATCGATTATAAAAGGCTCTGCGTTGAGGTAAATAAGAAAATCGCCTACATCATTGTGGTTATGACTCTTGCCATTATGCCCTGCATGAGTACCTAGAAACAAGCCGCCTTTGGTTCTTGCCGTCATGGTCTGCACATCATTAATCCATACATGTTCGGGAGACTGATAAGGCTTTGTTATAGCAGGCAGTTGCTTTACGGAAAGAAAGTTCTCTATTGAACGGAACTTCTGAAAACTATCCACACTAAAGTACTGCTTGCAATTGGCATTTGCCCACAAGCCAAATTGTTTTAGTTGTTCGTCGTTTACTGCGCTGCCAAAACGGTAAAGAAAAGCACCGTTGAGGTTGTTGATGGTAGGTTCACCATCACCAATGTTTACGAAATATTCGCTACCAATATGCATCTTATAAATGTAAGAGGCCATCTTTTGTATTAATGGTTCATCAAAGATATTCACCTTGTTATTGGTTCCTTTTTGTGCCCATTCCAAACAATCAAACGCACTTGCACCGGCAGCATCCCAGTAATGAGCGCCTTCGTCGCAGCCACCATCATCGCCTAAACCGTTAAAATATCTATCAACCCCTTTCAATCCATCATATAACATTTCGCTACGTTTAGCTAGGTCTTTTTCTACCAATAGATTTGTTGCAATAAAGTTGCTCATAATCCAAGGGTTCCAGTTATTTACTTTTAAATCCTTTTTTAGATATCCGTAGGTATCCAGATTCGCTATTAAAGGCTTAAAGAAACGTTTATTAACCTCAAATACTAGTCGCTTGCGCAAAAGCGGACTAACTGCATCCAACTTATTTCCAACAAAATAATTGACTAGTCCTAAGGTGGTCGCTGTTTCGGCAGTAAATAGTTCTACCACAGGGTTTTCGATATCTGCAATGCCTTGTGTACCGGGAATGTGTGCTGGCACGCCCCAATAACTTTCTTCGCAGATAGACCATAATCCTTCCATGATGGCATCTATAAATCGCCCCTTGCCTTCAATGCTTTCTGCAACAGCCAACTGGGCAAGGGTAGTGCGCTTTACAAAAGATTGGTCTTCATACAACGACCTCGTCCCATTCTTTTTGAAGGCAAGTATTGAACTAAAAGAAACAGCGTTGAACCTAAATTTCAGTCCACGTTCCCCATCTTTTATCAGTTTATTCAAAATGCTATCAGGCACTTGCTGCTTCCATTCTTCGGGAGAGGAAGGAAAAGGTTTGAACTTTTCGATGGGCACAATTGATTGATTAATGTCTGTCAATGTGTATTTGTTCATCAACAGATTCCGTTGTGTAACTTGAGCATTGGAATTAAAGCAGGTAAAAACTGCAACTGCTATTATTATTTTCTTCATGGTAGTTGTGTTTAGACCTGATAGGTTTTGGAAACCTGTCAGTTCAATATTTTAAAATGATGAGGTTAACAAAAAGGTATGTTCTATAGGCTGAGCCACCTTATAGGCATCTTCCCTAAATGTATCAAAGTCTTGCAACAACTGCTTTTGATTGGCTTTCACAATATAATACCGATCAAACTGTGTTTTGTAATAAGGCGTATTAGATAGTTTTGTTTTGAACAAATTATCCAAGTAATCCTTTACTTCAGCCATATTATCCTTATTGCCTTTGTAATATGACAAAAACTTAAACTCCACATATTCGATAGTTCTGAGGTCGGAAACTACCTTCCACATCTTATTCAAAGCATCTTTTACAGCAATGGATTGTTTATACTGTGGTGTGTTTGGATAAACCGAGAGATTAATTCCCTTGGTCAATTCTTCACTTGTAAAAGTGCCAATAACTGTTGTATCAATCCTCAATTGCTTTGAACCTTTTGCATTCTTTAGTACTAATTTTTCTACTGATAAATCATTTGTAAATGGCACTAAATCAAACCCAAGCTTTTGTCCTTCTGACGAAGGAAACGGCAACGCATTTTCTTTTACCTTGCAACTAAAACCATCCTTACCATTCACATAATCGGAAATAGTACAATTCTTACTCGTTTTATTGCTCGATTTTGCATCCTTATCAAGTACTATTTCAGAAACAATTTGTGGAGCTTTGGTTGTTTTCAGAAATTGATATGCCATCACTAAATGCCCCGCACTGCCCGGATGCACCCTGTCTGGCCCGATGATAGTGGCCGTAGAATCTTTCTTTTGCAACTGAATATTAATATCATGCAGGATTGTCCAATAATCTACCACTGGCACTTTATACTTATCCGCTAATGTTTGAATATAGTCTGCACATCTCTTTAAGGCATCATTAACGCCATAGTTATTGACTGCTTTCAGTGAACCAGTTTGGTCATAATCGGTAGGTTTTTGAAGAATAACCTTTATCCCTCGGGATAGAAATATGTTGATGATACTATCCAATTTAACCTTGTATTTACTGATGGCTTCCTCTTTTTTAGCAAGCGTATCGGCATTGGTAGAAGGATATAAAGTATATAAACTTCGGTTAACATCGTTCATTCCCAACTTAATCACTGCATGGGTAGGATTGTGGATTAAAATGTCCTCATCCATCCTTTTCAGAACACCACTACACACATCCCCCGAAATGCCGCAGTTGAAAAAAGTAACGGGCTGATCGGGAAAACGAGTTACATAATACAACATAATATTGTGGTAAAACTCGCCATTGCTGGTAATACTGTTGCCCACAAAACAAACCCTATCCCCCTTGTGAAATAGGCTAGACTGGGCAAAGACAACTGCATTAACACACAAGCAAACAATAAGCAATCTAAATTTCATCATCATATTCACTTTAAACAATCCATAGGGGTTGTCGGGGTACAAGGGCATTTATTTAATGCTATCGTAATAAGCCTTCAACACATACCAAGCTTTCTTTTTTTCTCCTTTATCAGATAGCAATCCCTTCCTGTTCCACCCATCTTGGTTGACTGCATTCATTCTGGTTGGCGACCTAAAATCGTATAAAACCCAAGGAGTAATGCCACGCAAGAAAGACACATTTTTAAACATGGCAATATTGTCCTTATACAATTGTTCTTGGTATTCTTCGTTCCATAAACCAGCTGAATCTGCTGTACCATGATTGCCAAACTTAGCTTCACCACCAAACTCCGAGATGATTACTGGTTTTGTAAACTTAGACTCAAACAGCATTGTACCCGGTTTATCTGGCCAAGCTTTGTACCAACCCATATACCTATTAATGCCCACAACATCTAACGCATTGCTTAGCGTATCATCCAGAATTGTTTTATTGCCCTCTGTTTTCACATGGTTAAAGGCAGAGGTAACCAAACGTGTAGGATCTAAACTCCGGCATGTGGCAGCCATGTTTGTCAGCACCCTGTCTCTATCGGCAGCGGGGGTAGTCTCGTTTGAAATGCTCCACATAATGATGCATGCCCTGTTTTTATCACGCCTAATCATTTCTCGAAGCATGTTTTCTGCCTTGGCCAAAATGATTGAATTACCAAACTGGATGCCTTGCCACAACGGAATTTCTTCCCAAACCATCAACCCCATTTCGTCTGCCATCTTCAATAAATGTTCGCTTTGCGGATAATGAGTGGTTCTGATAAAGTTGCAACCTAGGTCTTTGGCTGCTTGAAGTAATTGTCTGGAATCAGCTTCCGAAGTCGCTCTTCTTTTATCCTTAGAAATCTCTTCATGAAAGTTAACTCCCTTTAGAAAAACTGGTTTTCCGTTTAATAAAATATCAAATCCTTTTACTTCAATACTCCTGAAAGCAATTTTTTCTTTCACCGTTTCTTCATCGGTTGAAATAATTACTTCATACAATTTAGGGTTTGAGGGAGACCAAAGTTGCAGGTTGGCAGAAATAGAAGTTTTAGCATATCCATCAACATCTGTTGTAAGCTGTTGCTTAATACCTGCCGCAGGAATAACAATGGTTACCTTTTGGGTTTTAATCAATCCATCCACTTTAACCCAAGCTTCAATTTCGGAAGTAGAACCTTTTTTTAACTGAATAAAATAGTCTTCAATGAATGTTTTGGGGGTTTCTATCAAACTAACGTCTCTGGTTATACCACCATAATTCCACCAATCGTAGTTCATAGCAGGAATATACTCTTCTTTTCGTTGGGCATTTACCCTTACAATCAGTTTATTAGTTCCTTCCTTTAAAACATCGGTTACTTCAAATTGAAAAGGGGTAAACCCACCTTCATGGCTGCCCAATTTCTTTCCATTCAGGTACACTTCGGCTATATAATTAACCGCACCGAAATAAACAAAGCTTCTTTTTCCTTTTTTTTTAGTAGCCGTAAATTCCTTCTTATACCATACACTTCCTTCGTACATGAACATGCGAGGATCTTGCGAGTTCCAGTCTCCAGGGACTTTTAGGGTTGGTTTATCAAAAGAGTATTCAACAAATTCGGTTGGTTTAATAGCTTTTCTGTCTTGATAAATGGCCATTCCCGTTCCTCGGTTGTACCAATCCACAATTACTTGCCAATTACCATTTAATGAGGTAACATTTCTTCCATTGGGATTAGTCATAAAAGACTGGGCTGAAAGATTAGTTGCAATAAATCCTATTAAACATAAAAATAACAACCAAGGCAATCGCAATTTTGTAGACCTATTCATAAAATGTTGTAAGATAAAATTAGAAACCCGTCCGACTATTTCAAATCTATTTTGTTTAAATCTTTTAGCCTTAATTATAGGTAAACTGCAAGGTAACTTCTGCTTCCTTATCTACAGACGACCTAATCCATTGTGCCGAGAAGCCATTTTCGAACACCTGATAAACATAACCACCTGCAGGCACTTTGATGGTTTTATACTTGTTCCAGGTATCGTTACTCAGATAGTCGACTTCCAATGTAACCTCAATGTCTTTGCTGCTATGATTGGTAATATGCACCGTCTTCTGGTCATACCCATTCATCAGATATGGATCGGATACTTCGCCTGCTTTCAGTTGGGTATTATACCAAGGTCCGCCAATTCCTTTGGGTTTACCAAACTTCCATAGGTCATCTATATTGCCAAACCATAAGCCCGACTGTGGCTGCCCACTAGCATTATCGGTCATATCGCTGCCCATTACAAACATGCCACGCCACGATACAAAGTCGGGCACAATCCTTAAGTGTGTACAGATGGGGCGTATGCCCATGATGTTTCCATTGTAGGAGATACAAGGCATTTCGAAGAAAGTACCATGAACATCCATCAGAAAACGCTCGGTGATGGCATCTCTTATCCGCATCCATTCGGTGTTCCAAGCGTGATCGTAGGAGTAATCGGACTTAGGTAACCGATACGTTTTCCAGATTCCTTTCTTATAAAACTTCAGGATGACCGAACTTCTGTCCCAGCCTGTTGCGTACATAGGGTCCCCATAATCTTTGGCCGACCAGTTTTTGCCCGCAATCTCCACATAAGGGTTCTTATCAATAATGGTCCAGCTGCGGCCATCCCACTGTGCCAATCTACCCGCAGATCGCTTGCCTTGAAACTCTTCTTCGTAGTAAGAGTTGTTGGCCACAAATACTTTCCCGTCATTGGTATACCCATTTTTAAAATGTACTTGCGCACTCTTGGGGATGTCTAGTTCTTTAACCAGATCAAACAGCTTGGTACTTTTAAGGGTATATATATTTGTTTCGAACAAAAAGCCTTCCATGGTAAGAAAGTACACCATCGAGTCGGGTCTGGTTAAATGTTGCATGGTAGCACACAAACGATAGTTTTTGATGTCGTCTATTATACGCACATTTCCCGAAGTATCTATAATATAAGGCCCGATGATGGCTTGATTGGATTTATTGTGAATATACCGGTTGGCATAGGTGCCGGTATGACTCATTGGGTGCTTGCGACTCGTCATATCGTCGCTAATTTCATACAAACCAACCCCGGAGCCATGAATATGAGCAACATATCCTACCGCCCAAAGCTTATTGGCCCAAGGTAGCAACGCACCAATACCAGCTTCGGACCGGTTGAGGTGATCGCTGACTACCGTCATTTGTGGGAATACCCCATTTATTTCTACAGGCTTTTGTTGGGCTTTGGAAAAGAAAGGTAAGGAGGCTACAATTAATAAGGTCAGACGTATTTTATTAAAACTGATCATGCTTATTTGTTTAGTTTTTCATTAAATGATATTCTTTTACAATAGAATTATACCTTAATGTATACCCTTCAAACCAATGTTAAAACAACAGCCACCGACAAGTCGATGGCTGAATGTTTTGTTATGAGTGGGGTGCGAAAAAAGGGTATATTTTCTTACAAGTTTTACCCAAAGCTAAAGACGGTAGCGTTATGCTTTCTTTTTGTTCTTTAAAACCTTAGACGCGTAGCCAATACCACTAGCTGCTAACATCAGACTCATTCCGCCATCGAAAGGAACAACGGGGCCGCTATCTCCGCCAACTCCAATAGTTGGGCTACCTGGACCGCCAATACCGGGATCGTCTGCCGGAGATTGTGCATTTATAATATTGTTAACACAAATACTTAGTAGTAAGATAAAACCAAGTGTGCGGAGTACTTTAATTTTTGTTTGCATTATAAAGTGTATTAAAAGTGTTTATATATTGATTTATCGACTGCAATTATTCATCAAAAAGTAATTGCTTCCTATCTTTTGTACTGATGAATGACCCCATTTTTATTTAACTGAAAGAACCTTTGCTTAACCCAAAAAACAATTTGCACCAATACCGATGCTCTCAACACAGCAAATTGTCTAGTTTGCCCTGTTAAGAGAATTCTTAGCACAGCAAACACTCTAGTTTGCCTTGATAAGAGAACTCTCAACACAGCAAATCATCTAGTTTGCCCTGTTAAGAGAATT
>CAISCV010000100.1 GCA_903883945.1 uncultured Chitinophagaceae bacterium
AGCTATATAGATGCTACAGCTACTGCAGGAATCAATTTTTACTGCATTAAAGTAATAGACAATTCAGGTGCAATTAGTTATAGCGCAATTGCTAAACTAACCACTAACCACTCACCACTCACCACTATAAAGGTTTATCCTAACCCTGTTATTGGTAATAGCTTTAAGTTAGCGTTGGGTACTAGCGGTAAGTACACCATAAGCGTAGTCAATATGTTGGGTCAAAAAGTGTATAGTACGGTTATTAACCATACAACTGCGCCTTTAGAAACAGTATCTCTAGCCAAACAAGTAGCAGAGGGCAACTATCGCTTGATTGCAATTAGTGAAGAGGGTACAACCAACAGCACCACATTAACCATCAAATAAGTAAACTGATTGAATGATGTAAATGAACCCCAACCCATTAAGGACGGTATCTTTTATCATTCAATCATTCCAATCATTCAATCATAATTAAAAAAACATATAATGAAAAAGATAATCAACAAAAGCAAGAAAGCAATGGCTGTGGCAGGCATTGGTGTTGCAGCAACAATGGCAACCATGTCTGCAAATGCACAAGGTAATCCTGCTGGTCCAGGAACAAGTGGCAGCGGTATCAAAGCAAATGGACAGGCACCCGGCGGAGCTGCAGGCGCTCCAATAGATGGTGGAGCGTCTATTTTGATAGCAGCTACTGCTGCCTACACAGGTAGGAAACTGGCTAAGATGAAGGAAAGGAAAGAAAAATAATAAATAACGAAGAGTCCTGGCCAAAATCAAGCATACAATTACAGTGCAGTCACTACGTGGGGTGGGGCTGCACTTTTTTAAAGCCTTAGGTTACCCAAAATTCTAAAGGAACGTTAAGAAACATTGCCACTTTAAATTTCACTCTTTAAAAGAAATAGACCTCGGATTTTTATACTAATTAGATATGCCAATAAAGTTTAAACCTTATATAGGTAATAGGTTAAGAAGAAGGGGAGAAATAGGGATTCCAACTTTGTTTTAATATTTGTTTTGAAAGACGCAGCTAGTCCGCGTTACTCGCTTACATCTACAAGGGCTAGCGCATCGCCTGTGGTCTGCATTTGCTAAGATAGCTTACCGATATTTTACAGTATTATTTCTTTATTTTCAAAGGAAGGCTTCGCTTATAGCGAAGCCTTCTTTGTTAAAGTACAGTTGCTACCTATAGGTGGGGCTGCACTTTTTGTTTTAAGTTTCTTCCCCATGAAGAAAGGGTATATTTGTAGAAATAGGAGATAATGACAGACAATGAATTGAAGGAATTGGTGGCGGGGTTAGCGGTTTCGCAAGCAAAAACAGATGCCCAAATGGCAAAAACAGACGCAATGTTTGTGGAAACAGCAACTCAAATGAAACGAACCGATGAAACCCTTGCGAGAATAGGAATCACCCTAGGCAATGTCACCAACAACACAGGTAGTATAACCGAGGAGTACTTCTATAACTCAATGAAAGCAAAACCTATTTTAGGTGGAGTAGCGTACAACAAAGTTGATAGAAACATAAAAGGGAATGTTCCAAAAGTGGAAGATGAATTCGATATTGTAATGTACAATGGTGATTCTATAGCCCTGATAGAATGTAAGTCAATAGCACACGAAAGTGACTTGAGGAAGCTAATAGAAGACAAGGCGAAGAATTTTAGGGAGATTTTCCCTTCCTACAAAGATTATAAAATCTACTTGGGTCTTGCCAGCTTTTCTTTTTATGATGACTTGGAGCAAATGGCAAAACAAAATGGAGTGGCTATCCTAAAGCATAAAGGAGATTTAGCAGTGATAGATGCGGATAACCTTAAAGCGTACTAATTAAAAAATTAAAAATCTATTATTGATAAAGTGCAGCTACTATCTTCATGATGGTGGCTGTACTTTTTGTTAAACATGATATTATTAATGCCCAGACTTTCCTTTTAGCATTTCTTGGTAATTCTCCCAACCCGCTTCGTGGTCTATTTCATCTTTACTGAACACAACAATTATTGATTGTCCGCCAGGAAGAGTATAGTTTTTAGGAGCAGGTACGATAGGTTTTGCATTAGCTGCGGTTGAGGTATGCACACTCGACTTTGTACCTTTAATACTTAAGCCAGCTAAGTTGATACACGCATCGCTGGTTGAATCATTAAAGTAAAGGACATAGCGCTTTGCATTTAAATCAACCTGAAAAGCGATAACACCATTCTGAACAGGCAACTGTTTTACTACAGCATCACCTTTTGCCCAACTAGTTTTTATCTCTGTAATGAAATGATAATTAGTTGATAAAGGGTAATGATGCTCTAGATTGTCACCCTCCCCATTTTCATCTTGCATCAATAGTTCAGTTATTGGTGCCTTAGGCAAACGAAAAGGCACTTCCACTGCCTTCAAACTCTTATAGTTATGGTCATGAATCTTCACAATCAAATCGCCATAGGCATATTCATTATTACCTAGCTCTTTTACTTTCTTGGGTGTTTCTGCTAAGCCTGTTCCGCCAAAAATAAGATTGATTACGCCATCCACTTCATAAGCAGTAGCTTGGTCTTTCATTGCCTCGATACTCAATAAACCTATTACCCTATCAGGAAGACCCAACCATAACTGCTTTCCTTTCCAATCTACTACAGGGCCTTTTGTGGAACTACCAAATTGATGTAACTGATAAGTTCCTGCTACTGCACTGTAGTCTTTCCCCATCACCACCGCACTTTTCATATTGGAGGTAAGCCATGCATAAGCACCCTTGTTAATACTGCCATCCTTGCTAATTACGTCTTTTCGAGTGCGTATTCTTGGATAGACACTCATCAGGGAGGCGGATAATTTATATTTATTATCGGTGGTCTGTAAGCCCATAATAGTAGATAATCCGGGTTCATTAGCTGGAATATTACGTGCAGTTGCCGCATAACTAAACTGACCATACCATGCCCTCGGTCCGCAAATGTTTCTATCGATAGCGGTATAATTTTGAGGAATTGGTATTGGCTTCACATCGTTTCTGTACCAGGCAATGTTAGGGCGTGCATCAAACCAATACCTAAGGTCGGGCTTGTCATAATCATGACCAAAATCCAACATCCAGCGTAAGTATGGGTTGCCCGTAATACTTGCTACAGACTCTCCTCCACAAGGGCGGGCAAAAGGGTCATTCCATGTTTCTTTCCAGGAAGGTACTGTCCAGAATTCTCCCAACCTCCCACTTGAAACAGGACCGTACCATTCCGTTCTTTTCAGTATTTCAAGACACTTCTCATCTCCTGTCACTTCGTAATATCTCGTAAGAAAAGAGGCATCAGCATCATGATATCCATGCGATTCATTTTGATGGTCCTTGTAGGCAATTGCACCATCGGGATAGATATTCTTAGCTTGTACTTTCATCAAGAAATTGGCTTTAGAAAGTAAGGTATCATCATGCAAAAACAAACCAAAATTTACTAATTCATCTGCCAATGTAATATCTATATTGGCATAGTCACCGAGTCTATCCTTTGCTTTTCCATACATTATTGCCGCACCAATTTGCATTCCTTTTTTTAGTTTCTCCTTTTGACTAGGCAATAATAGATTCGGGAATAAGGTAGCAAACTCCCTTAGTGCACAACTAGCAGGGGCAATAGCGAAGTCATCAAATATTAGTTGGCCCGCCTTTATGTCTTTGCCATTCAACAAAGCATCCACATAAGCCAAGTACCTACGCAAGAAGCGTTTAAAGATTTCCGCATCGCCTTGCAACGGACTAGCAGGGTTGGCCATCAGCCATAGCATTGCTTGCATTCTGGATGCAGTAGTGCGTGAACCATAAGGTCCTCCATTCTCTTTAAATATAGGATTAGCAGTAGTAATCTTTCCCCAGGTAATATCTTTTACCTTTAACTCGTCTTTTATTCCAACAACTAAACGCTCAATATAAGGATTGCCAATCTTTACACTAGGTTCTCTCAAGACGCTTATTTGAGAAACATTATTTGATTGAGTTACCATTAAGGCAGGAGCTGTGTTGATATTATTTGCTATATCCGCTAATATAACAGATGCTTCCTGAGGCAAATTGGCAGCAAGACAATTATCTGCTTGTTCAATGGCCAATTCAAATACAGCTTTCTTCCATCTTTCAGGTTGATAGGTTTCGGGCAAAGCTTTTACTTGTCTAGTTAAAAAGATAAGGCTATCACTACTTATCGATTGCGAATGGCTTTGTAAGGTGACAAACAAACACACTGCTACGATTAACTTTTTAACCCATCTAATAATAAGATGAATGCTTTTGTAATTATTCTTATTTAAATCATTCATATCAACTTTATATTTAAAAGGTATCTTTGAGAAAATTATTATTATGCTTACAGCTATTAAAGGGATATATAAAGACGGTACCATCATCTTAAATGAGAAACCACCTATCGAAAAACCCATGGAAGTGATTGTCACTTTCACCCAAGAAATAGAAACATCACCCAAAAAACAAAGAAAGGCAGGGTTTGCAAAGGGAACATTTACCTATATATCCCCCGACTTCAATGAACCCTTAGATGAACTTAAAGACTATATGTAATGCGACTACTTCTTGATACGCATACACTTATTTGGTACACAGAAAATAGCTTATTACTCTCTTTGAAAGCCTTCTCTCTCATTGACAATCCATTAAATAGTGTATATGTTAGTATGGTATCCTTCTATGAGATAGCTATTAAAGTGAACATTGGTAAACTTGATTCAACTAAAACGCTCTCTCAATTTTATCAGGAGACTACTGCAAATCAGATATTGATACTGCCTATCAATGAAACCTACCTGACAAATTATCTCTCTATTCCGTTCTTTTCACAACATCGTGATCCCTTTGATAAACTAATTATCGCTACAGCAATGGAAGATCATCTTACAATCATCACCACCGATAAAAAGTTTATTCTATACAAAGATCTCGTTGACATTATTTGGTAAGTACCTAAACCTTTAAATCGTTTTGAACCCTTTAAAAAGTATAAAACACTACGTTCCAAAGTAGGTATCCGTATCATTATCTTTCCAAGGATTTTGAGAAGGTAGCTTACCAGACTCTTCTGGAGAAGGTAGCTTCTTACGATACTTATCCAAGTACAATCCTATCTTATCAAACTTAATCTTGGGAAAATCTTTAATCTTATCAAATACAGGCGCAGAGGATTTAAGTAATAGGTTGCCACCATTTACATCCATAAAGCCAGGGTCTTTATCGGTAACAAAGTTGCCATCTATCTTAATTAGGTTACTATCTACTTTGTTTTCTTTACTCATCTTTATAGAAGTTGCATCACCACTTTTTATCCAGACAACATTGCCTGTAAACTTAGTACGTTGGGGCAACTCAGGGTGTGTACTTAATAAGGTAGGCATCTCAGGGAAGGTAGTACTCCAAGGTATAGAGGTTGGGTTGATACCATTAACGCCTGCTAATAACTTCTTATTGGTGGCATAACCTCTGCTTCTGCCACGGTCATCCATTCCAAAAACCGGGCCTGCGTTCTTTATGAATATATTATTTTGAACGGTATGGTCAGGGCCACTTGCAATCCACACTCCAGTTCTGTTACCTGCAAATATGTTTCCGTAAACAAAAGTTCCTGATGAACCATCATCGGGGTTAACGCCGCCTACCGTATTGTGAATGTAATTATAGCGGATAACAACCCCACGTATCGTCCAGTCTAACCACGAATAGAAAGCACCCACATCTGCAGTTGCATAAGAACAACGATGTATTTCATTGTATTCAAATACATTCTTTTGTCCGGCAAATAAAACGCCATCACTTGGTGCATGGTGAATCAGGTTATGACCAACATAAATGCCCACTGCATCTTGGTTTTTATTGTCAGAATATAAATCAACCGCAGCAGAATACTGCGACTTTAAGGCGCCATAATCGTGCAGGTGATTATTGATAACATAATTGCCAGATTCAGTTAGCTTTTGTTTATTGCCTCCGGAGATAACAATACAACCCCTTCCTAATCCATACATATCGCAGCTTTGGATACCGCTTTTATAGCCATCCAACACAACACCTCTTCCTCCAAGGTTTCGGAAAGTACAACCAGCAATAAGATTTTGATTGCTCTTGGTAAAGACCATTCCGTCTCCCAAAGAACCTTCAAGCTTTAATCCAATGAACGCAATGTTGGAAACATTATTAGCAACAATAATGGGTTGATCCATTTGAGAAACCAAGATATCCGCTTTATCTATATCCGAAGGAGGCCAGAAATAAAAAATGCCTGTATTAAAATCGATAGCCCATTCACCCGGTTTGGTAATTTCTTCTAATAAATTTATGGCATACCATTGTTCTTTTCCAGAGCCTTTAGGGCGATTGTATTTACTACCAATGCCCGCTTGTACCCCTACCTTAAAAGTAATTTGTTTGGTTACTTTATCAATAGAAGCCACTTTTATGGCAGGATTCTCCCAACCTACACGCCAGAAACCCTTTAGCCAGATATTATTATTTCCTTCCCAACGATCAACGGGTGTACTATCCTGATAAATAAAAGTGCCCGGTGTTTTATTGTCTCCAGGATTAACCACTTCTTTCATGGTGGTGTAACCTTCATCAGGCCATCTGGATAATGGCAATCTTTTCCCATTGAAAAACAATTCGAAGATGCCACCCCCATCACTAAAGTTATCAGGGAAAATATTGGTGTGGTTTATTCCCAAAGCTTTGGTATCAAATTGAACAATCTTTCCTTTAGCCAATGGGTTTATCCTTGCCAACATCGAAGGATTGGTAACGGGTTTAATATCAGCAGAAGTCAATTTCTTTCCTCCAATCAATCGGACATCTTCATCTTTATAAGCTTTATAAATAACTGGTGAACCTTCTGTTCCTCCATCCTCTGCATTCAGTTCTAAAGACTTCTCTAAGGAATAAATTCCGCCTGATAAATTAACCGCAATCCCACCCTTTGAAAGGCTTTTTCTTTTTAATTTTCTCACTTCCTCCCTAGCCCTTTCAATAGTAGCAAAGGGGCCATCATTACCCGATACAGTTGCCTTCTTACCATTCCATGAATCATTACCAACAGGGGAAACAAAAAGTTGTACGGAACATTTGTCTGCATCAATATCTATTTGTTTGTAAGCTGGCGTGTAGGTAATGGGCGCAAATGGCTGTGCGTTTATACCCATTAAACTTCCCACAACTAGTAGGAATAATAACCCTCTTTTTTTCATAATCTTTTGTTTGCTTTTTTGTTGTTAATCAATTCTTCCAATCTTGGTTGTGTGTATCAACTTTACCAAAACAACACCATGAGATGCCACTTCTGCTTCATACTTATCAGATACATCTGCAACATCTTTCTGCCTCCAGACATCTCTCACAACCCATTTTCCTTTAATGCCTAAATCTTTCCAGGAAACAGAAACCTTTGCCATGTTGCTACTCCTGTTAAACAATCCAACTGCAATTCCTCCATCTTCCAAGGGCTTGGAAAACACGTCCAAAGAATCTTTCGAGTACACTTTTGTAGCTTGTTTCCCTAAGGCATCCTGGTCTATATCTATCACTTCATCATTGGTGATTAAGCTAAGTGTAAAGGGATCTATTTTATCTAAATCACATCCCAATAATAAGGGTGCAGACAATAAACTCCATAAACTGATATGCGTATATTGTTCATCGGCAGTAAGCTTGGTAGGGTGCGGCTTTCCCCAACCCACATAACCGATCACCAACATATCGGGATCACTAAAATGACCCGGAGTAGTATAAGGCGCCCACTTATCTTGATTGAATCCGATGCTACTCATGCTTTTCCAGCTATCATTAATATCATTGGTAGTGCGCCAGCTTTGTGCATTAGGGGCTACTTCACCAATGTTATGTAGTAGTGTTTGAGGACCATTATTAGATAAACTCAATACAATATCTCTCTTTGTTGCCTTGATGGCATCTTCCATTTCTTTGGTTTCAGGCGCTTCTACCGGCGCCCAATCATACTTTAAATAATCTATTCCCCAATCGGCAAACTGTTGTGCATCGTTCTTGGCAAAAGAATATTTGCCAATAGCCCAAGGAAGTATTTTGGCATTGGCTTTAATTTTCTTCGCAAATAAACTATCCTTTTCGCCCTTCTCGTTCTCCGAACTTCCACCCAAACGCCCTGCGTAACTTCTTACCCAAGGGGTGGAATAGATGCCTATTTTCAAGCCCATTGCATGGATAGAATCTGCCAGAGAACCTATAGCAGCAAATCGTTTAGGATCGGGTTGCAGTGCATTTAAACTACCGCCCCGAACCCCCTGCCAAGCATCATCAATGTTAATATAAGTCCACCCGTGTTCGTTCAGTTTGTTCTTGATAAACCCATAAGCAGAGTACATCACCTTCTCCTGATTCACAGAACTACCCCAACAGTTCCAGCTATTCCAACCCATTGCAGGCGTTAGTTGAATATCATCTCCTACTACAATCTTAAAGTTCCTTTCGGCAACTCCAAGCTTATTTTTTGCTTTAATCACCACCGAATAATTTCCTTTAGCCGTTAGTTTTCCGGTAATGATACCCATATTTGCATCCAACTTCAATCCTATAGGCAATCCCTTTGCACTAAACTGTATAGGGCGTTTACCCGAAACGGGTATGGCATAAACAAAAGGCGATTCAGGGCGAACACCAAACACCTTGGCCCCATTTATTTTAGGCTTCTCTGCAACGGGGGGCGTAAGGATAAATGCTTGTAAAGAATCGTCTTGAGGGGTAGTTTGAGAAATGGAAACACTACTTAAAGCAAGCATCCCAAGTAAGAGGGCAAGTGTCGTTTTATTCTTTTTCATACAAAGCATTCTTGTATTTATTAATCGTATTTAACTAAAAACCAGCCTGCTAAAAGGTAGCAATTTATCTGCATAGCGAATGAACTGCTTATTCTTCATTGTTTGTTATCTGTATGTTGCAATTGAGTGTTTCAATCTTTCAGTAGTGCGGCTACTCTTTTTATGATTGGTGGGATAGAGGTTGTTAGTAGAGATAAGTTTAAAAGGGCACTTAATTTTTCTTGCACTAGTTGGGTCAATGCGCCAGTCGCTCACATTCAAACATTCCTGCGCTAGATGAGTTTGGGAGCCTATGCATTCCCCTGATTTAGTGAAAATAATCCTGCAACAACGGTTGCGATGGTGAGTACTCTGTATTTCATAACTATTATTAAATGATTGAAATGATATAATGATTGTTACCTTTTGTTCTTCTTTGTGCTTCTTTCTGCCTTAGTGACTTTGTGGCGAGAAACAAAAGCTATCCAATTTAAACAAACTTCCATGACCACCTTTTAACACCAGATAGATGGCATGTTTCCCTTTTTCTATACTTACTGGGCATTGATAGGTAGCATAATCTGAACCTGCAACACCAGCTATTTTACAAACTCCCAATAGCTTTCCATCAATACTATCTTCATGCACTTCAATAGTACCCCCTTCCAATGGGATTGCTTTTATCTGAAAGACAGTTGCAGCTTCATCAAATTGTATATTATTAAACCCTAACCAATTATTATTCCTTACCTGATCCATGAATTGCATGGGGCGTTTGAGGATATACCGATATTCAAATGCACCTTTCTCGCTATCATAGTTACATATTGAGATAGGTTTAAAAGCATTAACATGACTACCCGTTGGTTGATTGATAGATAAATGAAACCAATCGAAATAGGCAGTACCAATATTGCCTGTTCCGGTGTTATAGCAAAACATTGCCAATCTATTTCCCAAGAAAGTCTTTACGGTAAACTCCATAATGAATTCTTTCCCCAAAGGGATATACTTCTTTCCTTCAAAACTATAGCTTAATTTGGCAGTGCCTTCGGGAGTGGCTGCTATCTGTAAGTAGATTTCTTTTAGATTCTGGATAGGAGTTTTTTCTATTATTTCCTCATTCTCAAACATCAGTAAAGACTGGCTTCCTACGTTTTGTTGAATACCAATTCCTGCATAAGGTAGATTAGCTACCGCTAATCCAGCAATGTCATTTACGTCTAATTCACTCAAATCTATCCTTGTTGTTGCAACAGAACCACCGCCTACTATCCGTTGCATCAGGCTGTTTTGAGCATACATAAAGTTGGGACTATGGCTTGCCGTAATGGCCAGATATCCTTTCTTCTTAGTCAATGACCACTTGCTATTATCCGGAAGATGATTCCAATGCCATTTGAGGGAAAGCTTATCATTTTCAAATTCATCACTTCCTACAAAATTGTTTTCTATTGGCTTGCCCCTAATGGGTATGTTAGGCTTCTTTACAGTCGTTAAAGCACGCCCTTGTTTACTCCCGATGTACGGAAAACCATCAATCCAGTTTACGGGTTGCAATACAGGCACTCGCCCTACATAATCCCTATCTTGAAACATAAAAAAGAAAGTCTCCCCTTGTTTTGTATCTATAAATCCGCCCTGATGCAAGCCCGCATCGGCATAATTCATATCATCGGTACTGATAACCCGCGATTCATAAGGGCCATAAATGTTTTTACTGCGCATACAAAGCTGCATCCCATTGTACCCTCGTGCCGTGTTGCAGATATAATACCAACCATCCCTTTTATAGATGTGGCTGCCCTCGAAATTAGTACCACAATTACCTGTAAATACGGACGTAGGTTCTGTAATGAGTTTATCTAAATTCTTATCAAACTCCGCAATCATGATGGTATTGCTGCCATAACAGGCATAAACCCGACCATCATCATCAAACAAAACAGAAGGGTCATACAATGGCTGTCCCAACTTTTTTATCGTGTATGGGCCTTGTGGTTTGGACGAACTTGCTATATAGAAACCATCAAATTCCACATTAAAAAACACATAAAACTTGCCTTTATTATAACGGATGCAAGGTGCCCAACTTCCCCAACGGTACATTGCTTTGCCTTCTTCAATATGATAAGAACGTACAGAGGGTAACGTATCATAAGTATAACCAATGATTTCCCAGTTAACCAAATCTTTAGAATGGGCAATGGGCACACCCGGAAAAGTGGTAAACGTAGAACTTGCCATGTAATAATCAGTTCCTACACGGATGATATCGGGGTCGGGAAAGTCGAGATTGATGAGGGGATTGGTAAAGGTATTATCGCCATTATCGGAAGTGAAAGTCGATTGGGCGCTTGTTGTGTTAAAGAAGGATACATACAGGAGTAAAAAGAAGACTATGCAGAATTGCTTCCTTCCTTTATCTGTAGAAAAAGTATTAATCAATATTGATGACAAGCATTTACGCATAGAAACTACCTCTTTTCGTCTAAATGTGTTGTTGAATTAATGAACTCGCAGCCAACTGACTTAAACGAAACTTGAAAGTTAAATCATTCAATTATGAATAAGCCCCATTTTGCTCCATTTGACACATCAGGACAGGAGATTGGCTAATTGAAGCAATTCCCTCACCTGAATCAGTTGGCCACTCACTTGAGTCGAAGATAAATTAATCTGAGTCGTGACGCGACTCAAGTGAGTGGCTTCATGACTCAGTTGGGTCGCGTCAAGACTCAGTTGGGTCATGGTCTGACTCAAGTGAATTTATCTTCGACTCACCCGAGTCGAGAGGTGACTCAGTTGAGTCATGGACGGACTCGGGTGAGGAAATGGCTGTTATGCCCAGCTAGCGCACGTCAAATTAGAATGTTCCTAGCTAGTGCGCATGACTTTGGTTGCCCATCTAGCGCCTGAATCCCATCCATTCGTACTTGTTACAAATTTCGGAGTCTAGTGACTCCCGTCATGTACTTGCCCTTACTAATACCCGAACATTCCTCCACTAGAGGGTAAAGAGAAGAAGGGCAGCAAATTTTTTTTCATTTTTAAAGGCTTAAAGCGTAGAATATTTTTTGTTCTATAAAACAAAAATAACAGAATTGACTTATGGTTTTTGTCAAGTAAATAAATACAAGAAAAATATTAAACCATTTATCCAAACTAATCGCTAACTCTGTGGCTCGATAGCCGGGAAATGCTACTAAAAAGCAACCCCCTACCGATTGCGAAACCCAATGACAGTATCACTTTTACCAACTTCTTGAAATAGTAGGGAAGTTGTTTTTCTACTGCACACACCATCGCTTTAGGCAACTTTCTAAAGCCCTCTATGATTCAAAAATGCCCCTGCGACTTGTCCCGATTTCTTTGCGGGACATACGGATACGCTCGCGGTACGTACCGCAAACATTTTCGGACGTACGGATTGAAGTCTGGGACGTACGGATTTCTTTAAGGGACGTACGGATTTTACTGCGGTACGTACCGCAAACATTTTCGGACATCCGGATTTTATCACGGGGCAGTAAAAGCTCCAAATTTTTTATTTTTTTATTTTTAAATTATTATTATGCCACACAGAGATGATTGGATTCCAGCAGGAATCTCAGAATTTATCCTTTTCGCAGATACCTTCTGCGATGAAGTAGATACCAACAAAACAAAATGGGGTTTAGATTTGTCTGATGCCACCGCCCTTGCATTAGACTATAAAACCTTTAAGGACGATTATGCTATCTCATCCGTAAAAAATAATCATACGGCTTTAGAAGTTAAAGCGACCAACGATGCCCATGCACTTTTGGAAGCAAGAATTAGAAAGATGGGGATACCTATGAAAACAAATGTAAAAATGACCGATGTGGAGCGGAAAACTTGCGGTGTACACAACGATGCCGGCACGCACACCCTATCGCCAGTTACCGACATTGCCCCACCCGTGTTGTACGAAAGGCACGGAGATTTGGGTGGTAACATCGATTTTGGTATCCCTGTTGGTGGCGAACCTGCCGGACAAGAGGGTATTTCGGTAACCATTGGCTTTTATGAAGTAGGAAAAACGCCTCCTACCGAAGCCGATTGCACACAAACTATTATGTTCAAAACAAAGCACGAGCATATTGTTTTTACTGACAACCATTTTGGGATGGCCTTTGTTGGTTTCGCCCGCTACTATAACACCCGTGCCGTTTTGGGCACCGTAGCGACTAAGTTTGGAGGAATAGTGAGCTAAGGAATAGTCGTAAGTCTCGTAAGTCGTAAGGCATAAGTAAGAAGCCCTTGGAAAATTAATTCCAAGGGCTTTTCTTTTTGCTTGACTTATGACCTATTACTTACTTATACCTTAAGCCTATTTTAAAACGGTTGCTCTCCTTCTACGCCGTCATCAAAATTGCCATTGTTCATTTTACTGCCTTGCACAAAGAAGCGTCCACCCGTATTGTCGCCACCACCTGCCGCACTAGTACCCGGACTACCTCCCAAAGGACTCAAGGGGCCTGTTGGAATGGGTTTGAAATTGCCCCCACTCGGGAAGCCCCCGCCGCCGCCGAATTTATTATTATCCATCTCTTCAAAACGTTGAATATGAAGGTGGGCTTGCAACACAATGTTTTCTAGCGAACCATTTCTGTGCTTTGCAATACGGATATGCGTTTCGCCCTTGGTGCTTTCGCCGTGTTCGTTGCTGTTTACTTCGTAATATTCTGGACGATAAATAAACATTACCATATCCGCATCTTGCTCAATAGCACCCGATTCTCTCAAATCGCTCAACTGCGGAATCTTACTTTCTTTTCTGGTTTCTACCGCCCGACTCAACTGACTCAACGCGATGATAGGAATGTTTAATTCCTTCGCCAATGCCTTCAGGTTACGGGAAATGGTACTGATTTCTTGTTCGCGGTTGCTGTTTTTATCGGCACTACCACTCATCAATTGCAGATAATCTATAATAATCAATCCTACCTTATGCTTGTTCACCAACCTACGCGCCTTCGCCCTAAACTCAAATATGTTCAGCGCTGCTGTATCATCTATATATATAGGGGCAGTTTCCAACCGTTTGATACCCTTTGTGTGCAGTTGCTGGTATTCGTAGTCTTCCATTTTACCACGGCTGATCTTCTCCAACGGAATTTCACTTTCGGCACTCAGAATACGCTGCACCAACTGGGCAGCACTCATTTCTAAACTGAAAAACGCCACCGGCGTGGGTTTGGTAGGATGAAGGGCGGCATTGCGGGTGAGGTTTAACGCAAAAGCCGTTTTACCCACAGAAGGACGTGCCGCCAAAATGATTAAATCGGTAGGCTGCCAACCAAACGTTACCTTATCCATTGAATGGAAGCCACTTGGTACGCCAGAAATATCTTCGGTTTGTGTTCTCAGATTATCTATCCTGGTAACAGCCTGCGCCAAAGCAGTAGGCATTTCCTTGTAATCTTGTTTCAGGAAGTTTTTGGTAACGTTAAATATCTTTTCTTCGGTGGTATTTAATAAATCGAATACATCGGTACTGTCTTCGTAGGCTTCGCCAATAATTTCTCCGCTTATCCGTATCAGCTCACGCTGGATAAATTTCTGCAACACAATCCTTGCGTGTGCATCTATGTTGGCAGTACTAACAACTGCATTGGTAAGTTTGGTAACGGCATAGGGACCACCAACTGCTTCTAATAACTCCTTAAACTTCAACTCTTCTACAACCGTCAGGATGTCTATGGGCTGGCTTTTTTGCTCCAGGCTCATCATACATCTGAAGATGTGTTCGTGCGCTTCTACATAAAAACATTCAGGTAATAAAATTTCACTCACGGTATCGAATGCCCCTTTTTCCAGCATGATAGCACCTAGGACAGCTTCTTCTAGTTCGCGGGCTTGTGGAGGTACTTTTCCAAAAGACATCGTACTCAAATCGATATTGCTCTTTCTCCGCTTTCTGTCTTTGTTCAAACTGGTAAAATCCATCTTTTTCGTACGTTTAGTAGGGTAAAACTATTTTTCTCCTACGTTTATTTTTTCATTAAACAGTAGTAGGGGGCAGCGAATATGGCACAAGAAAATGAATATTATGGTATTTAGTTTAGTAATTTTATTGCACACTCCATCAACAGCAAGCTAACATTGGGTTGTAAGTTATCCACAATAAAAAGAGGACATATTAACAGAAAGGAGAAGTTTTGCGCTTTTTACACAGAGAAATCAACAATTGATTGTGCAAAAAAAATTTGAAATTTTTACTTCTTTGAACAAGCGTTTTCTGTATACTTTTTCATATATAAATTACGTCTTATTTCTTTTACACAGATCTTATTTCTTCGATTTTGATACCAATTCATAAGAATGATTTATCCATTCTTTTAATTGATTGTTTGAAACGGAGCCATCTACAACAATTGTATTCCAATGTTTTTTATTCATGTGAAAACCAGGCAGAACACAAGCATATTGCTCTCGAAGTTCCTCGGCAAGCGAGGGGTCGCATTTTACATTAAACTGCAATTGAGGAGTATTAAGACTTGTAAGCAAATATAGTTTCCCATTAATTTTAAACACCAATGTTTCAGGTCCAAATGGAAAACCTTCTTCTGTGTGAGGTTTGCTTAAACAATAGTCTCTTAATTGTTCTATATCCATATTCGGAGGAAAATTATTAATTCATTTCAACTATTAGTTGTCCCCTCTCCTTCCCTGAAGGGTAAAGCCAATGGTTGTACCAACATCCAATTTGCTACGTACGTGCATTATTTGTTTGTGCGCGTTTATGATGTGCTTACAAATGGCAAGGCCCAAACCAGTACCTCCTACATCTCTGCTTCTGCCCAAATCGGTACGGTAAAACCGTTCAAATATTCTGTCCAGGTGTTCTTCTGCTATACCAATACCATCATCGCTAAATTCTATGAGTACATACAGGTCATCGGTACGGTAGGCACTTGCAACGATACTGCCATGAAATTTGCCATATTTTGTAGCGTTTTCGACCAGATTATTTATTACTTGCCTGATCTTCTCTTTATCTGCAAAAACTGTAATGGGCTGTTCGCATCCTTTTTTTATGGAGCACTGTATTTTCTTTTCATTGGTTCGGATAGATAAACTTTCGTAAACATCTTTTATTAAATCTTGAATGATGAAGTTTTGTTTGTACAGCGGTTGTTCACCGGTTTCAAGCTTTGATATTTCATCTAAGTCTTGCATAAGGTTCACCATTCGATCTACATTTTTTGCAGCATTCTCCAGAAAGCGTCTATTTACAGCGGGGTTTTCTAGTGCACCGCCCAAAAGTGTATCTACATATCCCTGTATAGCAAAAATGGGAGTCTTAAATTCATGTGCCAGGTTTTGCAAAAATTCTTTCCGATAGGCCTCATTGCTTTTTAGAGTAGCAACCTCTGCACTACGTTGTTGTGCCCACTTCTCAACGTCTTCGCTTACCTCATCAATACTTTTTTTAGGAAGGATATATTTATAGTAGGTCTCTTCTCTTTTACTCGCTTTGGTTTGATAAATAAACTTATAAATGATTTTAATTTTTCGATAAATAAACCATTCCAATACAAAATCTATCAGGAAATAGGATAATACAAAAACAACTATACTGGCAATAATGGCTGCAATAATGTTTTCTATAACAAAAAAACCTATGCCGATGGGTAAGGCAATTAATAATGAGGTGAGTGCAGAAAGTTGTCTGGGTGAAAGATTTTTGGGTGTAAGCATATTACCAACTGTGATTGATGTGAAGGTAATAGATACAGCTTAATATTTAATAATATAGTCTGATAAGATATACTACAGTTCAAATTTATAACCAACTCCTTTAACAGTGGTGATGCAATCTATACCTAATTTCTGACGAATCTTTCGGATATGAACATCTATAGTTCTGTCACCTACAATTACCTCCCTACCCCATATCTGTGATAAGATTTCGTTTCTTAAGAAAACCCTTCCTTGTTTAGACGCAAGCAAATAAAGTAATTCAAACTCTTTCTTGGCTAGTGGATATTCTATTTCATCAATAAAAACAACAAACTTAATTGTGTCTATTCTTATATTTCCAAATATTAATATTTTCTCATCATCATCTTTTGTTACCCTTCTAAACAGTGCATTCACCCTACTCACCAAAACTTTGGTACTGATGGGTTTACTTACATAATCATCTGCACCTAATTCCAATCCTCTTATCTGAGAAGACTCATCACTCATTGCAGTTAGGAAAATGATTAATGTTTTTTGAAACTGGGGCATACTCCTCAATGCCTGGCAAGCTTCCATACCCGTTTTCTTGGGCATCATAACATCTAAAATAATAAGGTCGGGCTTAATAGCCTTTGCTTTATCAATAGCTTCCTGTCCATTTTTGGCTGTATACATCTCATATCCTTCCTTCGCAAGATTGTAGCTGATGATTTCTAGAATATCTGGTTCGTCGTCTGCAACTAATATTCGCCTTGGGGATACCTCCATGTTAACAATTAATTTACACAAAAATAACCTACTAAACGGGCAACGGAGCCAAAATTTGTATTATCAAATTGTTAACGAATTATTACAATTAAATTTGTGGGCTCACAAATAATGTAATTTCGTAAACATTGGCACACTATGAATAAACTTTTTCTAGGAATTTTAATGCTGTTCAGTCTATCTGTAAAATTGCATGCCCAGGATGAAATTCCAATGCCAAAAGTGCCTGCAATGCGGCAATTATTTCATTTGAATATTGATAATGCACAGCAAAAAGTAATCAGATTAAATACGTATGATGATACAATTTTTAACGCCACTTCCGATTCAAAAATAAATAGTGAGATAACAAAGATTCTCAAGGTTCATATCAATAACCTGCAAGCAAATATCGAGATAGATAGTAATTTATCCGAGAGCGACAAATTCATCTGGCTTAGGGCAGTAGAGAATTTATTGAATGATTATATTTTCGATTATAAAAGTAAAAAACTTACTGGGGCACAGCTTGGAAGTGTAATTATTGCCTTTGAAAAGGCAATGAATTTTGAAAAGAAAAGATTATCTATTTTCCCAGTAATTAGTAATAATCCTTTGGCGATAGGCAATATCATCTTAAACAATCCTGCTTTTGCAAACAATGTTGGTTACAAGCCAAGTAGGGACAATCTGGTGCTAAAGATGTGTCAGCGGCAACCAGATAACATCATGCGGATATTATCTAACTACCCTGATGTTTATTTTGTAGATAGCATCATTACCGAAATGGCGTATAAAAATCAGGAGGAGATGTACAACTATGCGGCTTCTCCCAACGAATTGGGCGATTCAATCAGAAGTTGTTCAGATCCTTTGGTAAAAATGATCAGTCAGCTATCTGCCAAAAACACGGGTAGAATGTATTTTCCTTTCCTTGATGTATTATACAAAGGCGAAATTTCACTAGATACGATTACCAATGCATTGGAAGATGATGAGAAATATTATAAATTATTGGTAAGAACCGAAATAGACTATGCTGAAAGGATGCGTCAAGCCGATACGCCCCTTGTGTATAAAACATTGGTTGAAAAACTTCGAGGAAAGGCTGTTGACATTTTTATTGATGAAATAAATGCTTTGCACGATGAAAAGTTAGATGAGGTGCGGTTTAAAAAGATAGAAAATCTAAGCCCGGTAGAGTTATATTATTTGTGTGTATTGGGTGAGGAAGAAATTTATACAAGTAGCTATCTTGGTGTATACAAAAGAATTTTTGAACGGATGAAGGTACAGCGGTCAGATGCAATTTTTGACCTGACCAATTACGATTTCTATAAAAAGTTCATCAAAATGGCCGCAGCATACAACCAGCTTGATGACTTCCTGAAACGAATGGATACTATTACCTCCAACAACATCATGCGGAACTTTGTAAGTAATCTTGATGCTAAAAATACGTTGGAAGATGCGGTAGATGTGGCCGATTCTTATGCCAGCATCACTAATATCAAAATAAGGAATCTGATATTAGATCAGATTCAAAAAAATCTTTTTGAAGATACGACCATTAACAAAAGGTCGGAAACAATTTATCGGCTACTATATACTATTTTCTTGTCTTTAGACACACTTAACCACATTGATCTGACCAAGCAATTAGATATTAACCCCATTTTTATAATGCCTAATAAGTTGCTGCAAGACACATCGGGAAGGATTGTAATTCAGCAATTTTTTTATGGTGATAAAGATGGCAAAAATGTATTTAAAAGTTTCTTGGAAAACTTCCACAAAGAAAACTGGCGGATTACGCAAACAGATGAATGGGCAGAAGTTAGATCTATACGAGGAACCAAAGTGCTAATTTATGCCAACAAACCATTAGATGCCGAGCAAGATTTAGATGCCGCAGCACAAAGCCACTTGACTAACTTTTTAGATTCTTCACAATTAAGACCTACTATAGTTATTCATCGAGGACATAGTTATTATCTGAAATATACCATCGATCAACTTAATCCTTTTGCTAGAATTGTACTACTAGGAAGTTGTGGTGGTTATCAGAGCCTAAATAAGGTTTTAGAAATTTGCCCAGATGCACATATTATTGCCTCCAAACAAGTGGGGACAGGTATTATAAATCAAGGCTTGATAAATGTGATTACAGAGCAACTTCGTTTGGGTAAAGACCTCAACTGGCCTTTGTTATGGAAGGGTCTTACGGCAAAGTTTGGTACAGTTGAAGAGAAAGAAAAGTTTAGTGACTATATCCCCCCGTATAAAAATTTGGGTGCCATATTTTTAATGGCATACCAAAAAGCCTTTTATAAGTAATAGTAATGTAATGGAGAATGAAAACATAGATTTCAAAGAAAAATTTGAAGGAATCTTCGAACCCGAGCTTTTAAAGCAAGTAGAAGCAAAGGCTAAACATATTTCTGTAATAGCAGGAGCTACCATCATGGATATTGGTCAGATAGTAAGGCAAATGCCCATTATACTTTCTGGCTCAATAAAAGTGACTAGGATTGATGAAAAGGGAAGAGAAATATTGCTTTATTATGTAAATTCCAATGAAAGCTGTGCCATGACTTTTACTTGTTGCATGGAACATTTTCCAAGTGAAATAAAAGCCGTTGCAGAAGATGATGTAGAAATGTTGATGCTGCCAATGTCGGTAATGGATGAATGGATGACCAAATATCCAAGTTGGAAAAGTTTTGTAATGAGAACCATCCGTCATAGGTTCAATGAATTATTAAAAACAATAGACCATATTGCTTTTCAGAAATTGGATGAAAGACTTATTTCTTATCTGAAAGAAAAGTCTAAAACCACAGGGTCATCTCTATTAAATATCTCCCATCAACAAATTGCAGAAGAGCTTGCCTCTTCAAGAGAAGTTATTTCACGCCTGTTAAAAAAGCTAGAAAATGACAAAAGATTACTGCTTTACAGAAGCCAAATAAAACTTCTGAAGGATATGTAACTTTTGTTACACACTTGCCTAAGTCTCACTTGTAGTTTTACACCCTAAACAAAAATTACTACAATGAAAAAAAACATGGGTATTGCAGACAGGTTAATTAGGGTATTAGTTGCTATTGCCATTGCGGCTTGCTATTTTACACATTTGATTGATGGTGTTACAGCCACCCTATTATTAATATTGGCAGGCGTATTTATATTGACTAGCTTGGTAAGTATCTGCCCACTTTATCTTCCGTTTGGTATTAGTACAAACAAAAAAACAAATTAATTATGACACATGAAGTAGAAACCCAATGGATGGGTAAGATGCAGTTTAATGCCCTTGTGAATGGACATACTGTTGTTATGGATGCGCCAGAAAGAGTGGGTGGTGAAGATCATGGCCCTATTCCAAAGCCTTTTGTTTTGTCGGCTTTGTCGGGTTGCACAGGTATGGATGTAATTGCCATGTTACGCAAAGCAAACAAACCAGTAACTGATATGAGTATAAAAGTAACGGGTGAAATAAGCAAACAGCCACCAATAGAATATACTTCCATACATGTTGTGTACGAGTTTTTGGGTGATGAAGCAAATAAGGAGGCTGCATTATCCGCCGTATCAGATTCTCAAGAAAAATTCTGTGGGGTTAGCCACATGCTCAAAAAGATTTTGCCTCTTACTTGGGAAGTAAATTACAATGGCAAGCAGATTTTTAACAATCTACCAATGCTTCAGTCGGTGTCATTAAACTAATCTTTTATGAAAAATGATACACGCGATACAAAGCTAATTTTATGGGTGAACAGATTAATCCGTTGGGGAATGGGTAGTGTTCTACTAATTTACGGCATAAATAATCATGACGAAAGCCGATGGATTGGCTTTGTTTTAGGCGCGGCATTTATTATTACAGGGTTTTTACGTCCAAAGCGGTGCATAGATGGAAGTTGCCCTATCGATTAATTAATTAAAGTAAAAAGAAATAAAATGATAAATATTTTTAAGAACCTTTTTGGTTCAAGTATAGACACAGATTTTGCAGAATTAGTAGCAGCTGGAGCAACCATTATTGATGTAAGAACTCCCGATGAATTTAGAGGGGGTAATATAAAAGGATCAATCAATATTCCTTTAAATAGCTTAAATCAGAACCTGTCAAAACTAAAAAAAGACAAGCCAATCATTACATGTTGTGCTTCTGGGATGCGAAGTGCTTCAGCAAAAAGTGTATTAACGTCCAATGGTTTCACCCAAGTGTACAATGGTGGTGGATGGTATGGACTTCAAAATAAACTAAACAAATGAAAATAACTAAGGAACAGATTACAACAGGTTGGTCTTTAAGAAGGGTGTTATCAGTCCTTTTTGGCGCCATCATCATCTATAAAGCTGCCGTTACACAAGAAGTTGTGAGTGCTATCTTTGGCGTTGTATTATTGGCAATGGGCATATTTAATATTGGTTGTGCCAGTGGTTGCTGTGGAGGCAATTGCAGCTATACCCCACTTGATAATAAAGTGAAAAAATAAAACGACAAATATTTTATTCCTTTTAACCTTAATTGATCATTATACTTCATTCAATTTTATAAGCATATTTATAGATTTATAATAATTAGGTCACCTTCTTCTAATAACGAATAACTTCTTGGGAAGAAGGTAAACTTGTTTTATATAAGTTCGCACAAAAAAACCTATAACTGCCGCCATAAAATAAAAATAAACTTTGCCAGTAAAATTTAACTTCTTTTTACCCCCAATAACTAAATTCGTACTACTACAAAAGAGTATTACTACAAGCAATACTCTTTTGTCTAATTAGCTATCTTATTATCTTAGATGTTCTATTTACTGTTCCAATGTGCCAAATTAGGCACAATGTTACATTAAGATATCTTGTTGATTTAACTTTAAGGTTTCTTTCTAGTCTCTCATCGACAAGTTAATTATTTAAAGAAATTATTAAGTAGCTGTTTGAGTTAATTGTTAAGAAATACTTATGAGTGTTTATTTAGTTGGAAAAAGGCAAATTTTGCAGCCATAGTTCAACGCATAAGGCGAAAAATTTAACGCAATTAAGTTAATACTAAATTGCATAAGGAATATCAAAAAATTAACTCAAACAGCTTCTAAGACAAAAAGGAGAGATTTTATGTATAAATGCTTGTTATCATGGAAAGAAAATAATTATCTTTCGGTATCTAATAGAAATAGTAATGGGTATACATTTTTTTTGTTACTATTTTCAATATCTCCTCTCTTAACCCTAGAGAAATATACAATTACTCATTGTAATATCAATTATGAAAATAGAACATTTACAAATCTCTCTATAAATCTACTATTTCCTATCCCAGTTTTAATACAAATAGTAGACGTTGTTGTTGGAGTGAATCTTAATCATAAAAAGCAATTTAATTTTAATTAATTATGAAAAAAGTAAGTATCAATTCTTTGTGTATAGCACTCATTTTAAGTTGCAGCATTTCTTTTGCTCAAAATAGAGTGACTTCTGATTTGTCGGGAAGTGGTTGGAAATTATGGAAAGACGATGACACCACTTGGAAACAGGAAGAAGTCTTTTTGCCACCTGTTACTATATCAAAACTAGCTATTCATCCGCCAACAGGAGGTTGGGAATCTTTGAATAACAATGCAATGAATGTAAATGTGCCAGGAACGGCAGAAGAATATTTGCAAAAAGTATCAGGGCCAGATGGAGATATTAAAGGGGTGAGTTGGTGGTATCGTTCCATTCAGATTCCCGCTGCTACTACTAATCGTAAGGTATTAATACGTTTTGAATCTGCACGTTATCGTTCTGAAGTCTTCATCAATCATCAATTAGTTGGCTATGATTTGATAGGAAATACACCCTTTGAAGTGGATATCTCCAACTTCGTCAAGACAGGTGAAACTGCACAATTAGCTGTTAGGATTACCGACCCAGGAGGAAATTTCGATTGGACAGATGGCAGTAATATCAAATGGGGGAAAGTCAATGTAACGGGTAGTCATGGTTTTGGAGGAATTACAGGCAGGGTGCAATTAATTACTTGCAACCCTGTTTATGTGGATGATGTTTATTTACAGAATACCCCCGAATACCATACAGCAAATGCCATTATTTCCTTGAAAAATACGACAACTAAATCGACTAAAACTAACATAGCCATTAGCGTTAAAGATAAAAAAGACCCTTCTATTGAAGTGTTTCATGAGGAATTGAAGGGGCTTAACATAATGCCCGGTCAAGATTCTTTTTCCATCAAGATAAATGCTCCTACAGCCAAATTGTGGGATATTGAGAATCCCAATCTCTACACTTGTACCATTTCTTTAGTCAATGAAAACAAGACTATTGATGAAGATAAAAAGACGTTTGGTTTCCGTTGGTTTGAGTTGGCCGGTATAGGTAACGATGCGATGTATAGGTTAAATGGGAAAAGAATGGTTTTGAGAACTGCCATCAGTTGGGGATTTTGGCCAGTTAATGGAATCTTTCCAACGCCTGAACTGGCAGAGAAACAAATTCGTTTAGCAAAGACCTTGGGATTAAATATGCTTAACTTCCACCGTTGTATCGGGTCGCCAATAATCTTGGAAATGGCAGATGAAATGGGCTTATTGTATTACGAAGAACCTGGCAATTATATGGCTGGTAATTTAGATACTTTTTCAAGGGCATGTATGCGTGAGAAGCTTTGTAGAATGGTAAAAAGAGACCGAAGTCATCCATCAATGGTTATTTACACTCTACAAAATGAGATGCGTGACGTGGATTCGTTATTATTTATTTCTCACAAAAGCGATATGACGGCAGCACATCAGATTGACCCTTCCCGTGTGATTGTGCGTACTTCCGGATGGGCAAACGGTCCCGATGTGGATGACCAAGCAAAGTTGCACAGTCGCCCATTCGATACCACTTTGTATATGCACGGTTGGTTCGATTATCATCGTGCACCTGGTCCACATACTTGGATGCAATCCCTTTACAGGAATCCTACAAATTACTATGGCTACACTACCAACAAAAAAGAAATCGTTTATTGGGGGGAAGAGGGTGCTTTGTCAACTCCATCAAGACTTGAATTGATTAAAAAGGAGATAGAAAAACAACCGAATATTGGTTGGGACGGAGCAATGTATTTAGATGAATACAAAGACTTCGATAATTTTATTAAACAAAAGAAGTTAGAAAAAACATTTAAAAGTGTAGATGCTTTGACTACTGCAATGGGAGCCATTTCTTTGGAACATCAAGGAAGGAAAATCGAGAATATTCGCATGGGCAATGTGTCTGATGGATATGCCATCAATGGTTGGGAGTCGGAAATATTGGAAAATCATTCGGGTATTGTAGACTGTTATCGCAATCTAAAAGCCGATCCATCTATACTTTCCTACTACAATCAGCCGCTATATGTAGCTGTAAAGCCTCGGAAACAAGTAATAGAAATGCCAGATAATGTAGTCGTAGATTTCTTTCTGGTGAATGAAAAGAACTTGAAGGGCAGTTATACTTTACAATTAATTGCAAAAGACCCGCAGGGCAAACCCTTTTATGCTAAACAAATTCCAGTCTCAATCAGTGGTGGCGATACCTATGGAGAATTAATTGCTGATAGCATTTCTATACCCATGTCTCAAGTGGCTGGGATTTACAAAATAGAAACTTCTATAACAGATGCCGTCGGGAAAATAGTGGCAACAGGTCGTGATGAAATATTATGTGTTGATTGGAAATCGGCAACCATCATTGGAAATGGGGCGGTATGGGAAAATGGCAATGTTTTAAAGAATTTTTTATCAAAGGATAAGAATAAAACAGTACTAAATTATGACAGGTCCCCAATAAAGGACTATAACAAATTGGATTGGATTGTCACTTCCCGTTCTCCAAATGGGGGAGATTTGATGATTGTTCCTAATGAACAATTAAGGGATATAACAGGAAAAAATGAAGGCCTTACTACTACTTATTATTTAGGAGCCGAGTTTGAAAAGGAAGTAGCCAAACAGGTAGATAAAGACATCAATCTCACCGTCTATCAAGGGGCAACTCCGCACCCGAATGTGCCTACTACCTTTAATTATAGTATCAAATGGGAAGGAAATATTATCCCTCCTTATACGGGTAAATACCATTTTGAAATGGAAGTGGCTTATGGTGGAGATGGTACATTAATTATTGATGGACAGAAATTGTTGTATGATGCAAAATCTAAACTCATAAAGGGTGATTTTGAATTTACCGAAGGCAAGGCTGTTTCTATAAAAGCCACATTACAACACCGTCGTCATTCGGGTGCTTGTCGATTGTTCTGGAGTACGCCCGACCCAAAACAGATTGATGCACAAACTATTATGAATGAAGTAAAAGAAAATGGTACTTCCCTAATTATCATTGATAATGCCGCATCTTGGATGGATTTGATTACTAAGAATACAAATGTGAAATATACAGGTTCCTTTAAGGTGGGTACCAATTGGTTGGGTGGAGTTGCTTTTAATAAAGCACATCCTCTCTTCAAGGATTTACCTGTTAATCAAGGGCTTAATTGGCCTTATGAGGCGGTGGTACATAATGGTAATGAACGGGTAGGTTTAGAAATGGAAGGGGAGGAGTTAGTGGCAGGTAGCTATCATTGTTTCCCTCAAAAACTAGGAACAAGTGTAGGTATCATAAATTGTGGAAAGGGCAAAATCATCTTCTCAACACTTGATATAACCGGCAACCTACAATCTAAGGAATCAACTTCGGCGGTGGCAAAGAAACTATTGTGCAATTATATAGATTTTGCAGGGGAAAAGTAAAACAGGTTGGGAACAACTTAATCATTAACAGTCATGAATAGGAGTATTGGTTTAATCGCAATTGTTTTAGCATTTTCGGGTAACTTTTGTTTGGCACAAATACAAATTTGTGCTGCCAAAACATTTACTAAAGAACAATTAGATTCTGTTTATGCAACAGGTTCGGGTATCTCTGGTCCTGGAAAACCTGTAGTGGGTGATGGTTATGGTGGTGTGTGTAGTGGTAAGTTTCTGACTGAAGTAGATAGAAAAAAGTATGCAAGTGGGCAAGTTTGGAAGAATGGTTTGATACCACATATAAAACCAATCTGGGATGTACACATGCGAGATGCAGTAATTGAACCCGGGGGTGATGGCTATTACTATCTTACAGGGTCTACAGGTGATAATATCTGGGCTTATAATGACGGTGTGGAATTGTATCGTAGTAAGGACTTACAAAAATGGGACTATCTAGGGTTGGTTTGGAGCATAGAGAAAGAAGGTGGTTGGGAAAAGAATTGGCGTCAACGCAAAAAACCTGTTCGGGCTATATGGGCACCTGAATTGCATTATATCCACCACAATTATTATATCTGCTTGAGTATGCCCCCCGGTGGTATTTCTATATTAAAGAGTACTACTGGCAAACCAATTGGTCCATATATTCATGCCACTAACCCAGATGCGCCTCTAATGGGAGGTATTGGTCCAATTGAGAAATCATTTTTAATCGATCCAAGTCTGTTTGAAGATACAGATGGTAAAGTCTATTTTGTACAAGGACCGGCCGACAAGATCTATAAAATGAAAGATGATTTAAGCGGTTTCGATGGCGATCCAATTCAAGTTGAATTATTAAATCCAACTACCGATCCTACACTTAGGCGAGATACAGCCAATAAAACCAATCAACTTGGTTTCGAGGGGGCCACACTTTTCAAAAGAAACGGAATTTATTATCTTGGTTCTACCGATAAATACAAGGGCAGGTATTCTATGTGTTTGGCAATGTCTAAAAACATTCAAGGACCTTATTCAATGCGGCACGAATCAGTTCCTTGCAACGGGGGCACAAAGTTTTTTAAAGCAAAGAATGGCGATTGGTTTACCTGTTTTTTTGGGGATGATAGCAATGCACCTTGGAGAGAAAAACCAGGCATCATAAAAGTAGATTTTGATACAGATGGCAAAGTAAAAGTGGCAGAAAAGCAGCCCGATTTCATATTGGTTAAAGATAACTAATAAATAGTGCAAAGGGATATGGTTTTAACCCTCACAACTTACGCTCTTAATGCCAATGTTTGCACGGCTGTTGCCATTGCTTACTAAACTGATACTAATCTTCACACTGTTATGAAAATGATTTACGATAATTATGTAATACACTTTAAACTTTTCTAAATAAGCATATTCTACGATTTACTAGTTAAATACACCCTTATTATTATCATTTTAATACCAATTTAAAGTTTCATTTCAAATTAAAAGAAATATAGTTTATGAAAATGAAGTTGATTGTAACTATAATGCCATTAGTTTTTGGCTTATTTACCTATGCCCAAATTTCCAAACTCACCCCGCCTTCGCAAGATGCTGGCTTGCCCTACACCCGTTCTGCCCGCCCTCGTGCTTTGGAAGCCATCAAGGGAACGACTGCCCTCTTTGGAGGAAGTAAATATGCCTACATTAATGGATACAAAGTGCGGCTGGATACCAAAGACATCCTTCGTGCAGAAGCTGTTTTGCAGAATGGAAAAGTGTTTGTACCAGAAGCATTTGCTACTTTGATTAATCAAAAAGAAATTCATCTTTCACCTATCCCTAAAGGGTTAGAGATTTTACAGCCCCGTTGGGTTTATGAAGTGGATAGACCTGCCTTTACCATCCCTGCCTCGGTTGAGAAAACAACTATTAAGGGTGCAGTTTATTTTTCGGCAGATGATCTGGCTAAGATTTTGGGTAAGAAAATATTGCTGACCAAAAGAGGATTGTTACTAATCAGTGATAAGCCAATTATATTCGCTGATACTGACCCCGTTTTGAGTGATTGTATCGTAAGCATCTTCGATACACCTGAGAAATTGATGGATCCAGATATTGCTACTAAGTATATTCCTACACTTAAAGCACAAGGAAAATGGACTGACCATGCTCGTGTAAAACCAGAAGATTTAAAGAGATTGGAAGAGGGAAAAGAAACAGAATGGCCAGTTACGCCAAAGAGTGCCTATGATTATTTAGGTTTCAATCAATCCCTGTTAGGTAGTAGAGTTCCTGCTCCCGGCATCTACCCAAGGTTGTTATTTAGCCCTGAAGATTTACCGATGTTGAGGAAACATATTGAAGAAAATAAGTCAGCACAAAAGGCAATGACAGAGATTGAAGTATTGTTTAAAAAGACTTGGTTCGACCCTTCCACAAGCGATGGAAAGCTTTTTGACAAACTTGCAAGTGGTGATTTTGATAAGAGTGTGCCCGCAGGAATGGGTACTAATACGTACGCAGTGGTAGGATTGACTAAAGATTTTAAACCTGGCATGCAGACGTCTCACACCAATTATATTACCAATTGCCTTACCACAATGGCCTTGTATTGCTTGCTCACAGATAATGATGTTCTTGGAAAGAAGGTAGCAAACGCCCTGTGCAACTACTATATTATTGCTGATAAGCTGGTAGAAAATCACTTGCGTAGTTCTGATAGTGAGTTTGGCATTAGCGGTGATGATGCCAATAATGCCGAGACTGCTTGGCGCGGTATGATTGGTATGGTTCCGCACATGGATTTGGCTTTGTCATTGGATTATGCAGGAAAATATATGACACCTGAACAAAGAAGGTTTGTGCAGTTATTGATTGCAAAAGCAACTTATGGACGCAGAACTGGTGGGGGCGATGGTCCACGCAGGGGATGGAGAGATATCAACCACGTTACTTGGCATTTAACCCATCACCTTACGATTGCCGCCATAGAAGGATTGGATGGTTTTGACCCCGAGGCTTATGCTTCTGGTTGCGAACTGGCAAGTGATTTCTTGGAGTGGGGTATCGACAATAAAGGACAAATGTTTGAGAGTAATGGAAAGAGTGGCGGTGGGTTTCAGTTTGAGTTTTTAGCTATGATTCTGCAAGCCCGTAGAGGTGATAACCTGTTTGGTCATCCGCATTTTAGAAAGATGTTGACGGCACAAGTGTTTACTACTTCTCCCAACAGAAAAGAAACTTTGAGTAGTGGCACATGGGGTGGTAGTCCATTCTCTTTTCCAGGTGTGATGGGAATAAAATCTTTTTATCCCAATGATCGTGCTGCCGATTACTTATTGCAAAATGCTTTTCCAGACATCAATTGGTCAACCTTTGATTTAGCAGCGTACAAATCTCAGCTAGAAAAAAACAGTCAGGGCGTTCGTTTGCCTGGCACTACTTATCCCGCTTTTGTATTTCCTTTTCCTTATGTAACCGACTGGAAACCGACCACACGTGCCGATCTTAAAATACCCAATGACTGGAATACGGAAACGCATGGCATCCTTTCAGCCTCTTCGGATAATACCGAGAATGCAACCTGGCTTTGTTTTCATACCCGCAACAATCATTACATCGGTTCGGGTCATCACCATGCAGATATTGGCATGTTTTATTTTTCTGGTCTGGGTGTAAACTGGATTACCGAATCTCCTTCTCCAAAAGCTTATTCTGGTCGTTACCACAATGAAATAATTATCGATGGAAAAGCAGAGTCCGAAGGTCCTGCAGCTGGAGGAGATTACATAGGCGCAAACCTTCAACCGATGGGCACTTTCAGTTCAGAAAATATGACCTATTCCTACACTTATCAATGGTGCACACAAGTAGGAATGAAATGGGGCGAAGGATTTAGCACTTTCGATTCTTCAGTAGCAAAAGATGGTTGGGAACTAGAAACCCGCCCAGATAACTTTAAGTATTTTGTTGGTACAACCCATTACAAAATGCGCTATTGGTGGCCATCATACAATTATTCCAACTATGTACCAACACTTCGTGCCTTGTGGAATCCGGTGGAATATGTATATCGTTCTGCTGGGTTGATTAAAGGAACACATTCTTATTCTATCATTGTGGATGATGCTAAAAAGGATGCAAACCAACACTTATATCAATGGACAGCCATGACGGCTAAAGGCGTTTGGAAGGCAGATTACAAGAATGTTCCTAAAGGCGCATTGGTATTAGGGTATGATGAGAAATTAGTGAAACAATGGGATAAGGGAACTGACGTAGCACCACTTTCACCCAATAAGGGAGATGCGCTTTTGTTAGTGTATAGCATTGCAAATGATAATGAAGAAAACAATGTATTGGTAGAAGATGTGAAAGAAGGCAAGACAATGACTGTTGGAAATTTTGCTTCTTCGATAGGTTCTTACAACCGTTTGGCAATAAACAGAAACACCGTAAAGGCAAACTTCAAAGTACTCTTGATTCCGTTTAGATTTGGAGAAGAAATACCTGCTATTACAACTGTTAGCAATAAAACAACCATCTCTTGGAAGGACGGACAAAAAGATGTACTAGACTTTACAGTTGATGCTACCAGCCGTACAAAAGTGGCGGTAAAAAGAGATGGAAAGGAAGTAGTGGAGAGCAAATAACCTGAGAAAATAAAACACTTTAACATATATTAATCAACAATGCAAAAAGTGAATGATTTTAAGATTATGAACAATGAGTTGTTTGTCTTTTCAAAGAAAGTCTTTTTGTTTTGCTTAATATTTAACTTAACCCTTTCCAATGCCCAAACCATCAAATCTAGAGAGGAAAGATTGGCTTGGTGGCAAGATGCCCGCTTCGGCATGTTTATACATTGGGGTGTATTTGCTGTACCTGCCGGTGTATGGAAAGGCGAACACGTTCATGGAAGGGCAGGCATTCCCGACTATGCCGAGTGGTTGATGTATAATAAACAAATCCCTTGTGCCGAATATCAGGCATTGGCAAAACAATTTACCGCCTCCAAGTTTGACCCTGCCGCCTGGGTGAAGTTGGCAAAGAATGCGGGTATGAAATATATCGTCATCACGGCGAAACATCACGATGGTTTTGCCCTATTCAAAACAAAGGCGAGTCCGTTTAATATTGTCGATGCGAGTCCTTATGGAAAAGATGCAATTAAGGCACTGTCGGATGAATGTAAACGGCAAGGGATGAAATTGGGTTTCTATTATTCGCAGGCGCAGGATTGGAATAATGGGGGTTCAGTAGGGTTGGCAGGTATGGGCGATAAGGCACCCCCTGCATGGGACAGCAGCCAAAAGCAGAACATGGATACTTATGTAAATCAAGTAGCAATTCCTCAAATAACAGAATTATTAACCAATTATGGTGATGACATTCCTGCCATTATTTGGTGGGATACGCCGAGGGGAATGACTAAAGGACTAGCTCAAAAAATTGATAAGGTCGTGCATCAGTTAAAACCAAATATCATCATGAATAATCGAATGGGAGGAGGTGTGCAAGGTGATTCTAAAACGCCCGAACAATACATTCCTGCTTTAGGCTATCCCGGTCAGAATTGGGAATCTTGCATGACTACAAACAATTCGTGGGGATATCAGACGTGGGATAATCAATGGAAATCAAGTGCTGTCTTATTGCGCAATCTCTCCGATATTGTGAGTAAGGGAGGCAATTATTTATTGAATGTAGGTCCTGATAAAGAGGGTGTCATTCCTAAACCTTCTGCTAAAATATTGAAGGAAGTGGGTAATTGGCTAAAGGTGAATGGTGAGGCAGTCTATCAAACTAAGGCATCCCCGTTTGTTTATCTTCCGTGGGGACGCTGTACACAGAAGGATGATAAGTTATATCTGCATGTCCATCATTGGCCTACTGATGGCAATCTTAAAGTACCGATAAATAGTATAATAGAAAAGGCCTATTTATTGTCTGATACCAACAACCGTATCAAATACCAACAAAGTGGAGGCTATACTTTTTTGGAATTGCCAAAGTATTGCCCTGATACCATTATTACAATTGTAGTAATGAAGATGAAGAGTGAAATCAAATCGAGTATCGATAATCCCATTCCTTCTATTGGGAAAACTGCCATTGCATCTTCAACTGAGAGCGAAAAGTTCAAAGCAGAATATGCATTCGATTCTTCCTCCCGAACTTCATGGAAGGCTGCTAAAGACCAAAAGACGGGTTGGTTGATAGTGAATTTGGAAAAGCCTACAAGCATTGGTTCAATTGCTATCAGCGAAGTGGTGGGGCATACCGAAGAAAATACCAAACACTTTAAGTTGGAATATAAAAAAGGAGACAATTGGATAACTATCATAGAAGGAAAGAAGATTGGAGAAGTGTTTCAAACCTCATTTAAACCAATCACCACTCAATTTGTCCGATTGAACATTCTTGATTCAGAAACAGAACCGCAGATTAGGGATATGCAATTGTTTGCGGATGAGTGAATAACATTGGCTTAAAAACAATTATAACTACTCATAAATTATACTCGATGCGACTTTTCAAAGGATTAACCTTCTTTTCGTTTTTTGCTATTGTTACTTTTTCATACACAATTATTGCTGCACAAAAGAAGTCAATATCCAAAAATGTTTGGGGCAAAAAACAATTGACTACCATCCCTAAATACAGGATAATCTCCAACGACACAGCAACTGTCAAGGAATTGATTTATGAAAGTGTCGGATATGGAGACTTACCTAAAACTGAAGTGTTTGCCTATTATGCCACTCCCGGCACTATAAATCACAATGCTCAATTGGACAAGAATTTACCAGCGATTGTTTTTGTACATGGCGGTGGTGGAAAGGCATTTCGTGAATTTGCATATTTATGGGCACAAAGAGGCTATGCTGTGATTGCGATGGATTTGGCAGGAAACGGAAAAGATGGTAAACGCTTGCCCTTAGGCGGTCCTGACCAAGACCCACGGAAGAAGTTTACCAATATTGACAGTGCACTTAATCAACAATGGGTGTATCATGCCGTTTATAATGTGGCATTGGCCCATTCGCTCATATTAAGTTTTAAGGAAGTTGATAAGAATAATACAGGGATTATAGGCATCAGTTGGGGCGGCTTTCTAACATGTATTTCTGCCGGATTAGATTATCGATACAAAGCAGCCGTACCTGTTTATGGTTGTGGGTATTATTTTGATACAGGGGGTCTCAATTACCGAGCAAACCTGAATAAATTGAGTAAGACCTCTTCGGAAAGATGGATTAAACAATACGACCCTTCCAATTTTATTAGTCAATCTAAAGCTAAATTCTTATGGATTACTGGAGCAAAAGACCAACATTTTAACCCTTCCATGTTTTCTCGTACCTACAATGACGTTCTTTCTAATTCCAATTTCAGAATCATTTCTGATATACCACATGGGCATTTTGAAGGAGCAACGCCCAATGAGATTGCAGCATTTATGAACCGTTATTTAAAGAATGATTCCTATCAGCTACCATATATCAAATCTATCAGTAATCATACAAACAGCTACACTGCAATAGTTTCATCAACCGAACCTATCGTGGAGGCTACGCTATGTTTTACAAAAGACAGTACAACCAAATTTGAGAAGAGGGTTTGGAATACCCTACCTGCCCACATCGATAACAAAACAATCTCGGTACAATTGCCCGAAGGTGTAACGTTGTGGATGCTGAACATCAAAGATGCAAAGGGAATGATAGTCTCAAGTAAGTACTTCTTTAATTGATAGCAGTTTCTATTCTATAACTTCCCAACTTCCGATCTTGCCCAAACTTAAATAAAAGCACCTTCAACAAGTATTTAAATAGTGCCTGCTATTTGCCCCACGCTTCTCTAATTGAGTTTTTAATCTGCAATTTTCTATCTGCAATGCAATGTGTACCACATACACAATACCCCTAATTCAAACGGTTGTACAGGGGCTTTCCTTGCCCCACTTTTGTACCATCAAACAAAGAGAAATTAGTCACCGTTTAAAATAAAGGTAACTACTCAAGTATAACAATTTTGGAATCTATCCAATAATCCAACCAATATATCGTTTATATTTTATAGCAGCAACAATTACGATATTACAATCAGATTATGATAGCCTTATAAGTTTAATTTCGGCTCAAGCAAAGCTGATATTGGAATTGGAGGAACGTATAAGACTATTGGAGAATGGCAGAAAAAGTACTACAAGTCATACACCTTCATCACAAGTGATTGGTCGTTCCAATTCAAAAAGTTTGCGATTAAAGTCTGATAAACCAAGTGGCGGTCAAAGTGGTCATGATGGTAATACGCTTTTATGCAAATCCATACCCGATGCCATCATACCCCATATTCCCAGTTATTGTACTGAATGTGGGTTGAACTTATCCGCTATTTCCTCTGTGGTGGTAGGGCGCCGACAAGAAATATTTATCCCGCCAATACGTGCGCATTATTTAGAACATGTTAGTCATAGCAAAACTTGCAGTTGCGGCAATAAGTGTGTGGGCAGCTTTCCTGAAGGGATCAATGCTCCCATTCAATATAGTGGTCAAATAAGTGCATTGGTAGCCTATTTAAGTGTTTCCCAATACCTGCCCTATAAGCGTATCACGCTATTGATGCAAGATGTTTTCGGCATACCAATGAGTGAAGGAACGGTAGATAACCTATTGGAAAGAGTGGCACAAAAGGCAATGCCAGCCTATCAAATGATTCAACAACGTATTCAATCGGAAGCAGTTGTAGGCGGCGATGAAACTGGGGCTTCGATTGGTGGTAAGAAAGGATGGATGCATACTTGGCAATCACCAAATCATACTTTTATAGTGGCATCCATGAACAGAGGCTTTCAAACCATTATGCAATATTTTCCCAATGGTTTTCCCTTATCTGTATATGTAAGTGATTGTTGGGCTGCACAGTTAAAAGTGCTTGCAAAATTGCATCAATTGTGTATAGCCCATCTGATGAGGGAACTTACCAACTTTGTAGAAGCACTTGATTGTAAATGGAGCATGAAGATGAAAGCTTTTTTTTCTGATGCGATACGTGTAAAACAGCAACTTACAATAACCGATTATAAGCAACCTTGTCAAGAAGTAGCTATCCTACAAAAAAGGCTTGACACATTATTAAAAGAACATGAAGACGCTTCCCCAAATAAAAAAGTACAAGCATTTATAAAGCGACTTGAAAAACACGAAAAGAGTATTCTCACTTTTCTATACCATCATCATGTACCTCCAGATAACAACGCATCTGAAAGGGCTATCAGGAATGTAAAAGTAAAAACAAAAGTATCGGGTCAGTACAGGTCTGAAAGAGGAGCAGAACGTTTTGCAATCATAAGGTCAGTCATGGATACTATCAAAAAGAGCAACAAGGATATCTTGGAGGCTATCATGGTTTTATGCTATAACTATGCTGAGTAGTAACA
>CAISCV010000101.1 GCA_903883945.1 uncultured Chitinophagaceae bacterium
CTTTCTAAAACATTGCCTCCGCAAAAAAGAAGTTGCGTTTTTTGAATTGTAAAATACCCAACTCCGTCTGACTTTAAGGTATTTATTTTTGAGAACACCTTAAAGTCAGACGACTTTGAGCTGTTCATTTTTGAGAACACCTTAAAGTCAGACGACTTTGAGGTGTTCATTTTTGAGAATAGGTTAAAGTCGTACGATTGTAGTTTTTTTTCATTTCAATTTTTATAACTCCAAAAAGTAAAGAAACTGCATTTGTATTTTATTTCGAATTCCAAGTACACTAATTGACGCCGCAGGATTTCGGGAGCGTTAAACAACAAATCGACCGTCATTTCGAATGGTTCATCAGGCGCACCAGAAAAAAATGGGAATGACGTTGACTTGTATCTGGGAGATTTCTCGTACCTTAGAAATGCCGGGAAGTAGTTCCCCTAATGATAATATCTGTAAACCAAAAAAGGCAATGATTGCAATCATTCACACAAAATGCCAAAGACTGATGCTCAGGTTGATTTGAGTTTCATAAAGGTCATGTTCAATGCTTGATTCGATTCCAAAGAACTCTTTTATCTTTTCTTTTGTCAATTTCATTGTATTTGGTTTAATCAATCAAAGATGCAATTGTATAAAGTTATCAAATCTAAAGAATTGGGAATAACTAACCACTATTTAGTAAAATATTTCCAACAACCCCTACTAGTCCATTAATTCCAAGTCTTGTTGATGACTTTGATATGGACTACTCGTAACTAAAGTTCGAATAGATAGAGTCGGTAAACCAATTGTAAAAGACCCACCTCCTGACTTCACCCGAGGAGGAGAATTGCGAATGGGCTTGCTGATGGTTGGGGCGTTTGGGTTTTATGTATTTATCATTAGCTGTTTGATTGCTTAGGTTTTTGCTATGGTTTAACCGGTTCTTTTCATAGGAGAATTGCGAATGGGTGCAAATGCTACAATACATTCACTTAGTTAATACCTATTCTTTTTTGAAAAAGCGAAAGGATTTTTATAATCTGAACTATAACGGTTTGTCTAGTATTTTTTATCTCTTATTTACTGGTTTATCACTTTTCCTCTTCTTATCAAATTTACTTTGTAGATAAATTTTTATTATATTCTTGTTGAATTTTAAGAGTTGATATAATATTGCTATGTTTGCAATGTATTTTGTTGTAAAATGGATAATATAGTATCTTTTTTATTGAAAAATAGTTTTGTACTTGTCATAACACTCAAAAATGTTTGAATCTTATTCTTACGATGAAAAGAAATTACTACAGCTAATTTCTGAGGGAAGCAGCTATGCTTTTCAGGTGGTATATGATTATCACAAGAATAACATTTACATATTTGCCATTAAGACATTAAAGTCCCCTTTACTCGCACAAGAAGTTGTGCAGGATGTTTTTTTGAAGTTATGGTTTGAAAGAGAAAGATTGACACAAATCAATTCACTTGAAAATTGGCTTTTTATTGTAACCAAGAATCATTTATTAAATCAATTAAAGAAGATTGCAAAAGAATGGAAACGTGTAAATGAGTCTTTTCTTGAAAACAATTCTATTGAGGATTTAGAATTGGATTTTTTGGATAAGAAAGCCCACTTAGAACTTCATGAAAATGCTATTAAGCAATTGACCAAAACACAAAAAAAGGTATATCAATTAATCAGAGTGGAAAAGAAGACATTTATTGAGGCTTCTACTATCTTAAATATTTCTGTTGATACCTTAAAAAAGCACATGACTTCTGCTTTAGTTACCGTAAGATCATTCATTACAAAGAACGGTTTCAAATGTTTTTTGTAATTTAAATAAAATAATCACTTTTTTTCTTCCACCTGCAAACTTGATTGGTGTCTTTATAATTAGAAATAATTAATGAATGCACGAACAAGAGTTTAAAATATTGGTTGATGGGTATCTCAAGGATACATTAAGTCCTGAACAACTTGAAGCGTTTTTCTCTCTTGTTTTGAGTGGCGAGTATGATTATCTTCTATCAGAAAGTTTTGTTTCTGGTTTACATCAAAACAGGGATTTAAGGGCTGGCATACCTCACGATGTTTCTGATACAATAATCAGGAACATTATGTCTTCCGAAAACTTTGCAAAAAATACAATTGTAAGGTCAGTTCCTGTTAAGAGATTTAGCCGTTATCTGGTTGCTGCATCTATCCTTTTGATTCTCATTTCCTCCTATTTTTTAAAGAGCTTGATTATTGGTGATTCTAATTTACTACCTAACGGTGTTGCTAAGAGTGCTTATCACTATAAGGATAATCTTACTAAGAATCCTTTAAAAGTCGTTTTAGACGATGGTAGTCAAATCACCCTTCAACCTTTAGCCAAACTATACTATTCAGTAAAGCAGATTCATAAAAGAGAAGTGTTTTTGGAGGGTGATGCGTTCTTTGTTGTTACCAAAAATAAAGAAGCTCCCTTCTTTGTCTATTCTGGAGCAATCGTAACAAAAGTATTGGGAACGAGTTTCAATATTACTAATCCATCAAATGGTAATACCGAGGTATTGGTAAAATCGGGAAGGGTACAAGTATATGAAAATAAAATTAAGGATAAAGGTGTTCTGATAAATTCACAGGCCGTTATCTTACAACCAAATCATAAGGCAATATTTCATGCAGAAAATAAAAGCATTGAACTAACTCTTGCTGAAAAACCAGAGTTAATAAAAAATACAAATGGTTATACAAGTATTGATAGTTCAGCGGTTGAATTTGTATATGTCAGGGCAAGGCTAAAGGATGTTTTAAAAGAGCTTGAGCATCATTATGGTATAGAGATTATCGTTTCTAACGACGATTTATACAAGTGCTATTTTACAGGAGATATTACGGAACAAGACTTATACACTAAATTAAAAATGATTTGCTTGACCACGAATACGAATTATGAAGTAAACGGAACGAAAATATTGATAACGGGATCCGGATTACACATGAAATAAGGGAGTTGTACGTTGTACGATATAAGTTGTACAACTTGTTTTGACAGCAAGACTCAAATACTTAGAAATTAGAATGTAATTATCATTTTAATCACTCTAATTATCTTAAATCATAAATAAAAAATAGGCTAACGGTGTTGGTAGCACCATTAGCCCTTAAACAGGAGACCTGTTAGCATTTTAGTTAGAACGATTTTTCACTAAAAACTTGTCAAAATTATGAAATTAAAGCGACAAACGCTTAGACTATTGTTATTTGCCATGAGAATCTCCATCACATCAATCATTTGGGTATTTATTCTGTTATCCAATATATACGCAAACAATTTAATAGCACAAAAAAACCTTGAAAAAGTGTTTACGCTAAGTGTTGATAACATGACCATTGAAAAGGCTGTTGAACGTGTAGGTAATATTACCAAGGTTAGGTTTGTTTTTAGTAGTAGCGCCACGGAATTTGATAAGAAAATTAGCTTTAAATTAAAAGATATTAAGCTGATTGATTTTTTAAACCAACAGATTACACCAAATGGAATTAGTTTTCAGGAGGTAAATAATTCAATTGTTCTTTTCCCTTTAAAACCAAAAGATAAAGAAGCTGATATTTCAAATTTTAGTAGTAATAATAGTTCAGAAGATTTACTTGTTGGAGTTGTGATTACTGGTACCGTAAAAGACGAAAATGGAACACCTCTAGAGGGAGCAACTATACTAGAAAAAGGTACTAATAATAAGACTACTTCAAATAGTAAGGGAGGATTCTCCATTAAAGTTAAAGACTCTCATGCTGTATTGGAAATTTCTTATGTTGGGTTTAGCTTTAAACAGGTATTTACAAATGGAGAAAATACATTCAATATTACCCTTAACTCAACTACAAAGTCCTTAGAAAATGTTGTTATTGTTGATATCGGGTATCAAAAAATTCGAAAATCAGATGTTACAGGTTCTGTTTCAAAGTTAATCACAGAGGAAGTAGGTAATCAACCCATCACTTCTGTTGATCAATATATTCAGGGAAGGGTTTCTGGTGTACAGATGACACAAAATTCTGGTGCACCCGGTTCAGGGATGACTTTCTTAATTAGGGGTGCCACATCTGTTACGGGATCGAACCAACCATTGTTTATTATAGATGGTTACCCTGTTGAAGCTGGTCAAAGTTCAATGAGCCCAAGTTCTGGTTCAGATATGTGGTCAAGTTCTGTGCCTCCTACAAATCCTTTAGCTGCTATCAATCCCAATGATATCGAGTCGATTGAAATTCTTAAAGATGCCTCTTCGACTGCTATTTACGGTTCTCGTGGTGCAAATGGAGTTGTATTGATTACTACGAAAAGGGGCAAAAACAAGAAAGACCAATTCAGTTTTTCTACTCGTGTAGATTTTAGTCATTTACCCAGAAAGATTGAGGTGCTAAGATCATCAGATTATATGGATTATGTGAATGAAGCAGATGTGAACAGTGGATTAAAACCCTATTATAATTATACACAACATCAAAGGGACTCAATCAGTAAATTTGATAATAATTTCTGGCAAGATTTAATATATCAACCCTCTGTGTCAAATGACAATCAAATTTCTGTTTTGGGTGGTGATGATAGAACGAAATATTCCATTTCTGGTAATTATCGTACGGTGCAAGGGATTGTAAAAAACTCGAGTTTTACCACAGGGTCACTACGGTTGAATATCGATAGACAGGTTACAAGCAAGTTAAAGTTATTAAGTAGTATTAGTGCTAATCTGAATGTAAATAAGGCTGCACAACAAGGGTCGAATAATGGTGATCCTACTGGGTCAGTAGTTACTGGAGGCTTAATATTTTCACCTTTACAAATGCCTTACGATAATAGTGGATATGATCCTAATACTGCAATTAGTGGCAATCCATTAACCCTTATCAGTTTGGGAAAGAATGTTTCAACCGCTAAAGTATTTTTAGGGAATGTTAAGTTTGAATACAAAATATTGGATTGGCTGACATTTCTAATGAACACTGGTGCTAACAGTACAAATGCAGTTAGAAATGTTTTTCAACCGGTAGGTACATTCACTGGTTCTAAATTAAATGGTCTTGCCGTACAAAGCTCTTCAGAGTCTAGTAATTATCTGATTGAAAATACCTTGAATTTCAACAAAACCATTAAAAGTAAAAATAGAATAAATGCAGTTGTTGGTTATACTTGGCAATATTGGAATTCAAAAATATTGGGGTTACAATCCTCTAATTTCGCCTCACAAGCTTTGGATTTCAATAATCTTACATTAGCGAGTAGTTTCAATGTTACCGCTTCTGCCAATCAATCAAGAGGGCTGTCTTCATATCTGGGTAGAATTAATTATTCCTTTGACAACCGGTTTTTAGTAACTGCGACAGCCCGTACAGATGGCTCCACTGTTTTAGCAGAGAGTCATAAGTGGGCTGTATTTCCATCATTGGCTATTGGATGGAATTTGAATAATGAAGCATTCTTAAGAAATAATCGGATTGTTAATGTTTTAAAATTAAGGGCAAGCTATGGTGTTTCTGGTAATCAATCGGTTGGAGTAGGTTCCTCTTTAGAAAGAATTGGTACTATTAGGGTCATCAGTGGTGGAACTACTATCACTTCTGGTTTGGCACCTGCCTCTATGGCAAACAACGATTTGAAATGGGAAACTACAGGTAGTTATAATATTGGAATTGATGGGACATTTTTTAAGAAGAAAATGACCTTGTCCTTAGATGTTTATCACCGTGAAACTAAAAACCTATTGGTTAGTCTTCCAATTCCTGGCTCAAGTGGATTTACTGGCTATGTTACTAATGGAGGTTCTGTTAATAACGATGGGTTGGACATAGAAATTGGCTATAATATAGTTGATAAAACGATTCATTGGAATGTTTCTGGAAATATTAGTTTCAACCAAAATAGGGTAATGTCCTTAAAAAACAATACCCAATTATTTGGACCTCCTGTATTGACATCAGCCTCTCTTTCATTGAATCAACCCGTAAACACGGCTGTAGTGGGAAGTCCGATCGGTGCGTTTTATGGGTACAAAACTGATGGGATTTATCAAAATGCCACAGAAATAGCAAAAGGTCCTAAAGACCCAACTAATCCTACACCTGGCACAGTCCGTTATAAGGATATAAATGGTGATGGGGTTATTTCTTTGGATGACCGTACGATACTTGGTAGCCCTTACCCCGCCTATACATTTGGGGTTACCAATAATTTCAATTACAAGGCGTTTTCATTATCCATTCTTATAATGGGAAATTTGGGACAGAAAGTAGCCAATCTTAATCGGTCTTATTTGAATGCTATGACCTTATTAACCTATTCAAATATCAGTAAAGAGGCATGGGATCATCGGTGGCATGGTGAAGGTACAAGCAATTACTATCCTGCTCCAACAGCGAATGGGTTAGTTTTTAATCAACGAGTGAGTGATTTTTATATTGAAGACGGTTCTTTTATTCGAATTAAGAATGTAACTTTCTCTTATTTGGTGCCATTGCCCAAGAAAATTTTAATTAACAGTTGTAAGGCATTTGTTACTGCTTCCAATTTGTACACCATAACCAAGTACAAAGGGTATGATCCTGAAGTTAGTGCTTTTGCCAACAGTTCCTTAACACCTGGCTGCGACTTTGGTACAATACCTCAGTACAAGACTTTTTCAGCTGGATTGAATATCGGGTTTTAATTTTTTAATGATTTGTTTAATATGAAACGTTTTAATACCAAGTATCTAATTTTATTTTTTAGCCTCTCATTGGCATTTTCATGTTCAACAAAGGAAGTTATTTATGATACCCTCACCAAGGATAATGCTTTAAAATTGCAAAGTGATGTTGTTTCTTTTGTAAATGCTGTTTATACCGGTTTAAATACCGATGTTTTTCGTGCTTACGCCTATCCAATCTGGCTAAGGGGGGATGATATCTACTCAACGAGTGCAGGTTTTAGGGTTTATTGTACAAAAACGGATGATGCTACCGCTGCGCAAACTATTAATGCATGGAACGGATGGTTCAGAAATGTTAATAGGGCTAATTATTTATTGGATCATATTGATGCCACCACTGCTGATTCTGCCTATAAGGAAAGGGTAAAGGGGGAGATGTACTTTCTAAGGGCATTCTGTAATTTTTATCTAGTGAGAATGTGGCGGAATATTCCCTTGAAATTACATTCCTCGGAACTAAATGGGAACTTGTTTGATACCGCACAAAGCGTAGATAAAATTTATCAGCAAATTTTCATTGACTTACAGAATGCCAATAATGTGCTTTTGAAAAGAACGGCACAACCATCTGCAGAATTTGGCAGGGCTACAAAGGGAGCGGCACAGGGATTCTTAGCAAAGGCACATCTAACCTATGGCAATTATTTGGATTTAAAAGGAAATGGAGGAGCTATCCAACAATATCAAATGGCAAAAGATTGGTGCGACAGTGTCATCAATTCCGGACAATACAGTCTCGTTAATAACATTAAGGATTTGATTGATGTCACAAAAGAACCTGCCGCCTATCAGGAAGTTTTGTTTGGTGTACAATTTACTAGAGATCCTACTACTCAATCTTTTGGGTCATCATTTGCAGCAAACTCCACCCCCGGAAGTATGCCGAATGTTGGTGGTAATGGTACTTTTAAATCAGGCTACGGAAACTTTAGAGTGCAACCTTGGTTTTATCAGACCTATACAAGTGGTGATTATGTAAATGATTACCGGGGACAGGCATTGATGCTTACTAATTGGACAAATCTTTCGAATAGAAAACAAGTAACCTTTCCTTACGTGAGAGTAGGTTCAGAAACGATAAATATTGAGATCAGTCCATCTTCTGCACCCTATTTATTTAGATATACTGACCCCTTAGCAGTAGAAGCCTCATCGAGCGAGAATGATTATTTTACGATTCGTTATGCTGATATCCTGTTGACTAAAGCGGAGGCAGAAAATGAGTTGAATGGTCCTACCGCAACTGCCTATTCTTGTTTTAACCAGATTAGGGCAAGGGCAAGAAATGCCGATGGGATTACGCCACGTTCTACCCCCTTAGACTTATCAGGGATCTCTGATAAGGATTCATTTCGATTGAAGATTGCCGATGAAAGGGCAATTGAGTTTCTTGGTGAGTTTTCCCGTTGGTTTGATTTGGTACGGATGAAATCACCCACAGGAACCACTATGATGGAATATCAATTGAATGTCGTCATACCACGTTTTCCAAAGGGAATGCCTGTCTATGATGCCACAAAAAGAGTTTGGAATGGAGGTCGTACTGATTCTGCAAGTGTACCACCTTTTCAGGCTAAGTTTCTCATTTTCCCTATTCCATTTTCTGAATTGAGTTCAAATCCCAATATGAGTCAAAATTGGGAATACAAATAAGTTTTTTACAATTAAAAAAGGATATATGAATCATTTAAACTTTCAGGTTTTCTTTAAAAAAGCAGTATTACTGTTTTCATTTTTTGTTAGTGTTAATTACTTAAATGCACAAACCACTTACACATGGATTGGTGGTTCGAGTGGCGTCTTTACTATTGCAGCTAATTGGTCTCCGACACGAACTACCTCCGCTACAAATGATATTCTTTCGTTTAGTTCAGATGCTACTGTAACTGGAGTGCCTACCCAAACGATAGGTCAGTTGGTATTGAGTGGCAATGCGACTGTCAGCCTACAGGCATTAGCAGGTGGAAGTCGGGGTTTGACTGTGGGAGGCAGCAATCTTGCAGGTGATGAAATTAGTGTTCCTACAAGTTGTTCCTTGATATTAGCCACTAATGCTTCTGGAATCACTTCTGAGACTTTCTCAATTGGATTGGCCAACATTTCTGGAGTCACTGCAAATATTGCAGGAACCTTAACAATCGAACCAAATGCAACAACTACAGCGAGTGGGGCTGTAGAATATACCTTAAATACGGCTTATACCTTAAATCAATTGGTGACAAATAAGGGAGAATTATATAAGGTAACTACTGCCGGTACAACATCTTCTGCTGGAAAGGGGCCGGGTGTTATCAGTGGTACGGCAACAGATAGTACAGTTGTATTTACCTACTCGGGTACCCTGTTGGGGAGTAACTATGCCACAGGTTACAGCAACACTTATGATGCACATTATGGCGTAACAACAATTACAGGTACCCTAAACTATGCGGGAAGATTCAATAACACCAGTTTATTGACTGCAAATCCGAATACCTTACAGTTTATTGGAGCAACCTTCAATAACCAACGTTTTGATGCAGCATTTCCCGGAGTAGGTGGAGCGACTCCAACTAATGCTCCGAGTTATACGAATGTTAATTTGACCATTAGTGGGGTGCAATACCTTTCAGGGGCACAATACATCGCTTATTTCCCAGCTTCGATAAATGTTTTGAATTTTGATTCTCCAAATTTGACAAATGGTTCAATCAGACCTCAATCACTTTCTGATGGTAGTACTACATTGAATGCGGCGAGTGTAAGCATCAATTTGGGGAATGGAGGTGCTGTAATGGTGCCTACAATCAGTGGGGCTAGTCATTTAAATGTTTCAGGGGATTTAACAGTTAATACTGGTCAACTGAATTTTGGTTGGAGTGGGGCTGAAACGGTTACGATAGGTGGTACTTTGTCATTGCCATCAACTGGGAGTATTGGCGCTAATACGACTTCGTCGGACTCACTCATTGTAAACAATTTTAGCATGACAGGAAGTGGTTCCTACACTACTATCAATTCCGGTACAACTCATGTTATCAATGTGACTGGTAGCTTCACGAAAAGTAGTGGAAACTTTAGTGCAAATACCTTTGTCAAGATCCGTTTTGCTGGTAGTGCTGCCCAAACAATATCCATAAATGGAATTAATAATAATAAGAACTTAACGCTTGAGATTGCAAATACTGGAGTAGCAGGCAACAATACTGTTACACTTTCAAAATCCTTTTATACGGCCAATTTAATGATGACTAGTGGTGTGTTAGTGTCATCCTCTTCCAATCACCTAATTGTTACGAGTAGTGTTTCAGGGGGAAATAGCAATGCCTATATCTCTGGAAACATCTATTATGCAACTGCTACCACTGCGGCATTTACCTTGCCATTTGGGTTGAATGGTCAGTATTTACCTATTACTATCACTCCTGTCAATGCTAATACAGATACTTTTAATGTTTCCTATATTACAACGACACCGAATCTAACTAAACTGACCCTGCCATTGACAAGTGTTTATAATCTTGGCTATTACAGTATTAAATTGACTTCAGGTACAAATAATGTAACAATAGGAGTAGGATATAGCTTTCCATTAGGATTAGTGAATAGTACTGCTGATTTGGTTTTGGCAAAATATGGAACTGCGTGGTCAGCAATTAGTTCAAGTCCTGTAATTACAGGCGATGTGAACACTGGTGTACTTGCTGATAATACTACACTTACTTTATCCAATATAGCTACACAACTAGTAATAGGGTCTGTAAATAGTGCAACAGCTTTACCCGTTAAGTTAAAGAGTTTAATCGGGATAAATATTGGGAACCAGAATCAGTTGAATTGGGAAAGTGCGAATGAAGAAAATCTAGCCTCTTATCAGGTGGAAAGATTGGGAACGATTGGTAACCAATGGGAATTGTTAGCAACTATTGCCTCAAAAGGAACAAGTTCTACTTACCAATTCATAGACAAAAATACCAAGGGTAGTCTCTCGATTTATCGTTTGAAATTAATTGATAATAATGGCACATTCACTTATAGTAAAAGAGTTGATATACATGTTAATTCAAAAAAAAAAGTAACAGGATACCCTAATCCTTTTGGGGCATCAGTGAATATAGATTTAGGACTAATTCCTAATTCACCTCTTGCTTATAGGATATTGGATATTAATGGGAAGTGCATTCAAAAGGGTATTATAACAGAAAAGGTTACCCTACTTCCAACTACTGCATTACCAACTGGAAATTACCTTTTGAGTTTGAGTGATGGCAGTAGTATTCATCTAATTAAGCAATAATATTTTTCTCTAAATTATAAACGGTACTTGTCTTATTTCTTTAAATGTTAAATACGGTCATTATGAAAAAAATACCCATAGTAGGTTTATGCAGCTTATTTTCAAAGCAACTTGTTTTTTTACCATTCTTCCTCATTATTTGCTTTTTTGTAAAAGGTCAAACCACTAACACTTGGAAAGGTGGGGGTACTGGTGCGTGGAATAGTGGTAGTAGCTGGAGTACGGGGTCTGTTCCAGGTACTACTGATATTGTTATTTTTGATGGTAGTAATATTGATGGATCAAACGGCACTGGTTCAATAACTGTTACTGCCGTCCCTACACACACAATTGGGCAACTAATCCTTAAGAATTCGGCTTCGGTTAGTTTACAGGAACCAACAACAAGCTCTGTCTTGACTGTGGGTAGTGCCACTGGTACTTATACTGGTAGCCAGATAAATATTCCATCGGGTAGTACATTGACCCTTGCCACTAACTCTGATGGTGGTTCTGAAACTATTACCCTTGGTTTGGCAAATGTTGTTGGTGTAACGGCTAATATTGCGGGGACATTGACCATTCAACCAAATGCCACAATCACACCTGGTAGCACAACTGCTTATTCACTAACTACAGTATATTCATCAAATCAGTATGTTACTAATGGTGGGGAGCTTTATCAGGTTACTACTACAGGTACTGCTTCTTCAAGTGGCACAGGTCCTTCATTTCTTTCAGGTGCTGCCACCGATGGAGGCACAGGTACTCAAGTTTTCACTTATGTGGGAACCTTGTATAGTGGTAGCACTTATGCAAAATCATATAATAATACCTATAGTGCTCAATATGGTGTTACAACTATTACAGGTATTGTAAACTATGCGGGTAATTTCAGTAATACGAGTGCATATAACGCTAGTCCAAATAGCTTACAGTTTAATGGGGCTACTTTCAATAATCAACGTAATAATGCAACATTCCCAGGAAATGGAGCAAGTCCTACAACCAATTCCCCTAGCTACACCAATGTGAATGTAACAATAAGCGGCGTACAATTTATTTCAAGTGGTACTATTTTTTCGCTTCATCAATTCCCTGCTTCAATTA
>CAISCV010000102.1 GCA_903883945.1 uncultured Chitinophagaceae bacterium
TGGTGGACTATGGTTAGCGGGGCCATTGTTATTTTCGGGAGGTGGATTTGGTGGCGGTAATGATAGTAGCGTTAGCGACGGTGGAAGTTTTGGTGGCTTTGGTGGTGGAAGCAGTGGCGGCGGTGGTGCAAGTGGAGGATGGTAATAGTGGTGAGTTATGATTGGTTTGTGGTAACTGGGTACACTTTTATAGTTGGTAATTTATAATATCTCACAATATCTTCTTATCCTTGATTCTCAATTATTAAGTATCAATTCTCTCCCTTTGATTAGGATGTTAACATACGTTTATTTCTTATAAGCGCTACTTCAACTAGTAAATCTTATTTTTGCAACCTTCCTATCGGTTAAAGACTGCATTTCAATTTATAAATTACCCTTTTCCTTTTGGTAACAGGGACAAACGCAAGAAACATAAGATTATGGCAGACATTTTTGAAAAGTTAATTAAGAATCAGGGACCACTTGGTCAACACAGAGAAAGAGCACACGGATATTTTGCCTTTCCTAAACTAGAAGGTGAAATCGGCAATAGAATGAAGTTTCGTGGAAAAGAAATGATTGTTTGGAGCCTGAACAACTACTTAGGGCTTGCCAATCATCCTGAAGTGAGAAAGGCAGATGCGGATGCTACAGCTGATTATGGTCTAGCTACTCCAATGGGCGCCAGAATGATGAGTGGCAACAGTAACTACCACGAACAACTAGAAGCTGAACTGGCTGCTTTCGAGCAAAAAGAAGATTCCATACTAATGAATTATGGCTACCAGGGAATTATGAGTGCCATTGATGCACTTTGTGGTAGGCACGATGTGATTGTTTATGATGCAGAAAGTCATGCTTGCATCATCGACGGATTGAGGTTGCACCCGGGGCACAGATATGTTTTTAAGCACAATGATATAGATGATTGCGACAAACAATTGGAACGTGCGACTGCTTTGATTGAGAAGCAAAAGACGGGTGGTATACTGGTTATTACCGAAGGGGTGTTTGGTATGGCGGGTGACCAAGGAAAGCTTAAAGAAATTGTTAACTTGAAAAGCAAATATGATTTCAGGTTGTTGGTGGATGATGCACACGGCTTTGGTACGTTAGGAGAAACAGGTGCAGGTGCAGGAGAGGAGCAAGGTTGTCAGGATGGGATAGATCTTTATTTCAGCACATTCGCTAAGTCTATGGCTAGCATCGGTGCATTCATGGCAGGGCCTAAGGTAATCATCGATTATATCCGATACAATATCCGCTCTCAGATATTCGCTAAGAGTCTACCAATGCCTTTTGTTATTGGTAACCTAAAGCGTTTGGAGCTATTACGCAACCACCGTGAGTTGAAAGATAAGTTGTGGAGTAATGCCCGCAAATTGCAAGAAGGTTTGAAAGCGCGTGGCTTTGATATTGGCAAGACTGATAGTGTCGTTACCCCAATCTATATGAAAGGTGGTGTGCCAGAAGCAACTGCAATGGTGATGGATTTGCGCGAGAACTATCACATTTTCTGTTCTATTGTCGTGTATCCTGTTATTCCTAAAGGACACATTATCTATCGATTGATTCCTACTGCAGTACATACAGATGTAGACATCGAAGAAACATTGAAGGCTTTCACCGAAACAAAAGAAAAGTTGGATGCTGGTCATTATAAGGTAGAATTGATACCAGATATGGCTGGCTAGTCAATTAATAAGAAACCATAAAGAACATTATACAAAAGGCAATAGGTTTTCTGACGATAATCTGTTGCCTTTTCTCTTTTTCCAATGTATTCACTACAACTTTTTGTATGCAATGCTCGTTATCATAATCAGTACATTTGGTTATGCATCTCAAACAATCAATCTTAATATCTGTCTTCGTCGCATTAGTAAGTGTGTTTCTTGCTTTTGTGGGTGACGAAAAGGGGATTCACCCCATTAAACCAGTAGCTATTCCTCCCAGCCCACAAAGAGAAGGTGACCCTGCAAAAGGGTACGACTACCTCACCACAGGTGACTACCTCAAGAGTGGTATTCCCTATAGTTACTACACTGTTTTTGCTAAGAAAGACCGCAATAATTACCTCAACAGAACTGGAAAGAATGCGACAGTTCCCTACGATTTTAATGTTGTTCAATCCCCCAATAAAGTAGACGTAGTTGTGCCAACTTGTTTGCAATGTCATGGGCAGGTATTTGACGGTAAGCTGGTGGTTGGCTTGGGAAATACCTTTCAGGATTTCAGCAATATCGCCAAAGCCAACAACCCCGTGAGTGATATTGGAACAGCAATAATGCAGACGTTTTCTCCCAGGCAATATAAAGCTGCACTGCCGCTGTTCACCTCTTTCGATGCAATACTGCAGGATATGCAAACAGAGGTACGCGGTGTGAACAGTGCCGACAGGTTGGCTACTTTGTTGGTGGCACACCGTAATCCTCAGACGTTGGAATGGCAAAGCAAACCGATACTCGATATCCCCAAAGGGGTTATCCCAACGGATGTGCCGGCATGGTGGTTATTGAAAAAGAAGAATGCAATGTTCTACAATGGTTTTGGCAGGGGCGATTTCGGTAAGTTCCTGATGCTGAGTAATATCCTCACTGTAAAAGACAGCAGCGAAGCAAGAGAAGTAAATAGTCATTTTGGGGATGTATTGGCCTTTATAAAATCGATTAATCCGCCTAAGTATCCAAAGGAAACTGATGGTGTTTTGGCTGAAGAAGGGGAGGAGGTGTTTGTGAATAATTGTAGTAAGTGTCATGGCACGTATGGTACAAAGGGATATTATCCCAATCTGCTCATACCTGCCTCTATCATTCAAACTGATTCGCTGTTGTATAAGGGCAATCAGCAGAATCCACAGTTTATAGCGTGGTTCAATAATAGTTGGTTTGCTACAGGGGATCATCCTGCAAAGCTGGTACCTTATGATGGTTATATCGCGCCACCATTGGATGGTATCTGGATTACGGCGCCTTATCTGCACAATGGCTCTGTACCCACTTTACGGGCTTTATTGAATAGTAAAGAACGACCTACCTATTGGAAAAGGAATTTTACTAAGCCAAGTTATGATTATGAAAAAGTGGGATGGGCGTATGAACCCACCGACAAGCCCAAACGAAGAACCGTTTACAACACTACATTGCCGGGCTACAACAATGGCGGACACACTTTCGGCGACAAACTAACCGAACAAGAGCGCCGTGCAGTCATCGAGTATTTGAAAACTTTGTAAAGTTTAACGTTTAGTGATTAATTGATGATTAATCATTAATCATGCGAATCAAGGGTTGAAAGTACCGCTAGGGTACGATATATTGGTAGCAATACAGCAAATGAGCGGGTAACAGTGCCGTAGGCACGGCATATTTTTTTAAATGGCTAGATTAATTCATTAAGGATTCAGATGATTAACCAATATATCGTCCCCAAAGGGACTTTACTCTACCTAATCACTGAATTTTCTACCAATATTCCGTGCCTAAAGGCACTTATCTACACTGTTTTCAACTCTTGATTCGCATTAATAAGTAAACACTAATCACTATCTTATTTTTTGATGGCGGACAAACTTATCTCTAGGGAACCAGACCCCGACATTCATGGACTAGTGGGTAATTGAATTGGCTATATCCAATTAGTAAGCTTGGTGAGTTAATTTAAATTTCTTGTATCTTCATATTTCTTCCACTCATCCCAATTAAATTCTTTAATCAAAAGTACATTTCTCCTACAACGTTTCCAGCTAGCCTTACCTGTTTCATTATTTTGTTTATTAAAAGGAGACATAATGCAGTAGTCAAATTCTAAAAAGGGAGTGTTTACAACCTCTCCTTTCTCGTTTTCAATTATTTCCCATACCATACCACTAGCATTCATATTACAAATTGGGCAGCTGAATCCAAAATCTTGTTTCATAAAAATGCTTATTTATTGAAAATATTATTAATGTCTTCCAGATATTTTTTTACAATACCACTTTTCACATAATCCTTTTGCAGCATATATTCCAAATCCATTTGATGTAGCTTCACCAACAAATCAATGCCATCCTTGCTACCAAAAACGCAACGAATGCCTTTCTCCTGTATTAACGCTAGTGTTTCATCATAAGTCTCTCTCTTACTTTTACTAGGCTTCTTGTCTGCTTTGTTGTTAGATATATCCAATTTTTTATCCATAATTTTTTATCTGATGTTTAAACATAACTAAAATACCTGTCCGTTTCCAATAGGAGGGAGGTAATAAGAGTCATATTCTTGTAATCAATACGATTTAGTTTTCCTTCGAGAAAACAGCCTTCTTTGAACATCCAAAAGATAGTTTTTTAGTAGTGCGCAGCGTTCATATTCTTCATGAATCACATAAAAAACATACATATCAAAGACCAAGAATAACTTTTGTAGTTGAAAATCGTCACTACCAAAAATGAAATTTAGACCATCCTCCTGCACATCTTCGTAATGAAATTCAAACTCTCTTCGTTTACTCCACTCGAGTTGTTTATCCATCTCATCCATCAAGTCATCAAATTCTTTATCAGTAAACATATCTACTATTTTTAGGGTTGACGTTCGACTTATTTCTCTATCCTCACCCGCTTCACATTCAGCGGATTGCGGTTATAGATAAACACCCTAATAGGAAATAAGAGTACCTTAAATACTAATTTCAGTACCCACCCAAGTACTGTGAATATAAAAAAGAGTCCTGTATCGTGGTGGTGGTTATGGTTCTTACTCATAGTCTATGTGTTGTTTCCCTGTCACTAAATTCCATATCCGCTATGGCTCTATCTTCACTAAACGAGGAGGCTATACCATAATTCCCTAGTCGTATTACCCATTTCCCCTTTACATCTACATATCCTGTTTTAGTACCTAGCGATACCATTGCAACGCCATTTTTAAAAGGTCTTATATCCGAATACTTAAAAGGCAAAATCACTTCGCCATCCTCGGCACGTATGATACCAAAAGAGTTGAGGAACTTTTTCACATCATATTTGGGTCGTAAAAGCGGGGGGGTATACCCTTGTCCCACCTTATTGTCCAAACAGATAAATCCTCTACGAATATCTAGGCTAGCTACAACTAAATTGTTTTGGAATAACTCCTTAGGCGACTTATGCGGAATTACCACTTCTTTTAGCACAAAAGGCACTATCGTTTGCCCATGATTATTGATGATACCGTATCGGTCATCTTGCTTCACACAACAAAAGCCATTTTCAAACCCTTCAACTATTTCCTGGTACAAAAAAGGGATGATTGTTTTGCCTGTAATGTCTACAAACCCATACAGTCCATCTTTACTTGCCCCTATCAACCCTTCCCTATAGCTTTTCAAGTCATCAAAACCTGTTAACACTTTGTTGCCTAGTTTGTCTATTAGGGTGTGCTTATTGCCCGGCTGTAAAGCCAAAGCATAACCATTTTTGAATGGAAGAATCATTTTATAGGCAGGCTCAAACAGCTCCCTACCTGTATCATCAATGCAATTGAATCGATTTGTTTGGCAAACACCTGCACGCCCTTCCGAAAACCATACAATAAACTTGTATTTAAAGCCTGTAATCGGTGTGCCATCCTTGTCAATAATTCCCCATTTGCTCTCACCCTCTATAATTTTTTGAACCGAGGCATACCCCTCGTAAAAATGTCTTGCACCATCAAAAACAAAAGGAATAATTACTTCATTTTTCGTATTGATGTAACCCCACTTGTCGTTGATCTTAACAGCAGCAAGACCCTCGCTAAAATTTATGCACTCTTGATAAGTGGCAGCGATAGCGGCTGTGCCATTAAGGCTGAGCATACCCCATAACCCAGTTTGCTCATCTTGAAAAGGTGCTAACCCTTCGGAAAAAGGCATGATACGTTTGTAAGTACCGGTACCAACTCTGTTGCCCTTTTTATCTATTAGATATGCCATAATCCAAACATTAATTTGATGCAAATTTATTGGCACCTTTTTGATTATTTGATACAGCTAAAAGTGGAATATTGACATTTATGAATAAAATGAAAGTAACATTAAATTTAATGAAACCTTTACTGCTTATTAGTTATAGCTTATTTAATCCAATAATTTACTGTCAATAAAATGATTAAAATTGACAAAATAAAATAAATGGAAAAGTGTTTCTATATTTATAAAACTAATAATTTTGCAGTGTCAAACGAATACGCTATGCCTAACAAAAAAAATAACTCTTCAGCTCTAAACATACTGCGCTTAGAGTTTTTGCTAAGAGGCGACAAACTCATAAAGGTAGAACGTTTGGCGATGTTGCTAAATGTTAGCGAAAGGCAAGTATATCGCTACATAAGTGAAATAAGGAAACAGGGTAAGGTTGAGCTTGAAAATGAAGGAGACACTTATAGAATATTTGAAAAAAACAACTATGCCGATATAAACTCCACAGAAGAATTAATATTGCTATACCACGCGATTCAAAACAATAGTCTTGATCATTTGCAAACGCAGAAAATATTGAAAATAATTACACAAAGTACTGCCTTGTGGAAAAGAAAAGACGTAGAAAGGGAAAAGAAAATTAAAAAATTTACTGAGGTTATTAAAGTAGCAATATACAAAAAGAAAAAGGTATTGATTAAAGGATATAAGTCAAGGGATTCAGATCCGTCTGATAGGATTGTCACTCCAGTTTTATTAGATGAAGAACTGAACAAACTGTATGGTCTAGAAAATGGAAACGGCTATTGCTTTAATTTTGAGAGAATAACAGGAAAAAAAGTAGAACTACTGAAAAAAAATGCTGAACCTACCGAAAATTGGAATCCATTTGAAGATGCCGACCCTTTTGGCTTTTTAAAACCTCATGATAATAGAGCATTAATTGATGTTCAGGTAACGTTGAATGAGTTTGCTTACTCTCTATTGATTAGGCAGTTTCCTGTTATGAGTAAATATTTAACCGATTATAAGAATGCAAACAAGAATTATACTTACTTACTCACTATATCTGTTTGGGATATACAGCCAATAGCCCGATTCTGCGTTGGATTACTGCACTCTGTAAAGATTTTAGGTTCTGATGATGCAATCAGGCAAATAAAGGATTATGCCGACTCTAAAGTAATAAAAGAAGGATACAATAAAAATTTTTTTTCAAACATTTAATCACTTTTAAATTTTACAAAATGTTCCCAACACATGCAGATTACACTTACCCATTTGGAGTTCCTCGCACTTATTTCGATCCTGCAAGAGTAGCCCTTATTCCACTTTATCCTGACTACATTGCAGACTATCATGTACATTTCTTAAGATACATATACTATATGTGTTATTTAAATGCAGAAGGAAGTTATCCTTCTGAAATGACTTATGAAGAACTAGAAATTATGCTAAATGATAAGGTAAATAGTAGATGCAAGCCTAGAATTAAAAAAATTTTAATTGCAGAAGCTCCTAATGTTCCAGCCACTTATTTTTATAATTCAACAGTACCTTTTATCGGTATATCACCTTTCACAACAGCGGTAAGAACTTGCCTTTTTCCTGGTAGAATGTTTATCAATCAAGTTGACTTTTTAATGGCATGCGCAGCAGAAGGGTTTCTTTTATTAGATTTATTTCCTTATGCTATTTATGGCGGATATTCCAATACAGGGGCAAATCCTTACAGAAATGCTTGCAAGTCTGCCTTTTGTGGAATACCCTATGCTTATCCAATAAATATTATAAATACTTTAAATTCGCTCATATGCTGTATCGATGATGATTTAAGTTTAGCTTTTGCATTAATACGTTTTGGAAATCCCATATTGAGTGATGCCGCTTGTGTCACTGCCATTACAACTTGGTTAGCTATCAATGGTAAGACTTTAGTACCAATTGGCGCAGTAGACATTATAAGACCAATGCCAATCGCTGGGGCATCAAACTATTTGCGAGTCGTGGGACAAGCTGGACCGCTCGGGCCTTCAGCGGGGTTATTGGCTGCTGCGGGTTTTTAATTTTGAATTATTTGTTTAGTGAGCACAATCTTGTACTGACAGTAAGATAATTCAGTTTTGAAATTTTCGTAAATATTATAAACACAGCTTTCTTAAACTAAGAAAGCTGTGTTTATTCTAGAACTACTACTAATTAATACAACTCAATGAGAAAGAAAATCGGGGGTATCCCATTTAGTGAATTGCAAGAACTACTTGATGGATAATTTACTTCCTACCCAAGAATACTAGATATTTAGGATGCTAATCCAAAATCAAAAACCCTTACAAAGAACCAATTAAATGAAAAGAACGAGGGTAGAGTGTGCGGTATATATAGGGTAGGTAATCGGTATGTAGTATCTGTTTATGTCCGTAAAGGGACTACGGTATTTGTTGAAATAAATGAAGACCATGTAAGAATCCATTTATTTTAGATTATAAGTAATATTATTTTTTTATTTTAAAGTTTATTCATGCTCCAAAAAATTAAAGATTGGTTTGTTTCATTACCAATTTATTGTCAGGAAGATATTACCTCTTTGGGAACATTAAACGTAATTTCAGGTAAACATATTTCATTTAACAGTAACACAGATTACTTAAATCCTATATTAGAATACATGGGAAATGAAGATTTGAGTATAATGGAAAATTTAAATAGAACATTAATATTATACGCTGTATTTGATATGGCAATTACAACAAGGCTTAATATGAAATGGGACATTGATCTTTCTCCTATTGAAAAAGCAATTAAGAACAGTTCATCAGTGCCCGTAATAATTAATCCTGAAATAAAAGAACTTTCAGATGATTGGGGAAAAGCAACAGAAGATGCGTTTAATTACCAAAAAAATGGAAAAGCACTTTGGGAAGAGGTGAATAGAAGTTGGTCAAAACTAAAAGAAGAAGAGCTAAACACCTTAAAGATAGAATTTTATTTACTTGGTGATTAATTAACAAATTATGAAGTTCATCAAGCAACCTGATGGCACTTACCATATTTTAATTGGCGACCAAACCTTCATCAGAAAAGAAGCAACGCAAGATATGGTCGCTAAGTTCGAGAAGGCATTTATTGAGAAAACGAACCCTTTTCTCGGTAAGATAGTCGCAATGAATGAAAGGCAGTTTAGAAAGGTTACGAATCTACTGATGCAGTTCGACTTTATAAGTGGTAATACCCCAGGTCACAGGGCAAACGCATCTAAATAATTTTGAAAGACGCTAAAATGAAACAATAA
>CAISCV010000103.1 GCA_903883945.1 uncultured Chitinophagaceae bacterium
CTGTCACGATCTGTGCATAGCTACCAAGCATTACAACCATAAACAAAAACAGCAACATCAACTGTTTCCAGCTGTTGTTGCGGTTAGGCTTTTCAGCCCCCTTAATACTTTGTGTGTTTGTGGCCACATTTGGGTGGCTTTGCGACAGGCTTTCGAAAAGTAAGTACTTTTTCATACAAGCAATAATTAATAAATGATTAAAATTAAAAATGGCAAAGTGCCGTTGTGTTGATTAAGCGTGTGTAATATCTCCATTCAGCGTCCTTACGGGCTATGGAATAATATAAAAGAAGTAGACCCTTTGTTTCTGATGTAGGTTAGCAAGCACAATGTTTCTTTCATATCACAAATTTTATCTCGAGCAAATAATCGAACCGCAATAGTAGATTCTTTTCACCAAAACTTTCATTTCGGAATGATTCGGAATTTTTACCAAAGAAAAAATGGTTTCCGAAACCCTTTCATTCCTTTCCGAAACACTTTATATTCAATTCAGAACCACTACATCAATAGCTTTACTTGTACTTTAGTCCCGGTTGCAAGTACACACTACAATCAGTAAACAGAACAAGAAAGCAACTTTTAACTAAAAGTCATTAATTTTATGCGCTGAAAGACAATTTACAATTACAAATACGTCATATTGCCATTAGTTTCGCACCGCTTACCCCATATACAACATTATGATACAACTAAAAAAAGGTAGAGAAGAGATTATGTACCTTTTAGCGAGGGCTATAGAGAAATACAAGTCGGAAACAGGTCGGATTATTATTCAAAATACCAATAGAAAAAACTATGAAGGTCTTGCAGAAGCATTAAGCGAAATAAGCAACAGGCTTCCAGAAACCGCCGAAACATTACTACATGAAATTTATCCCCCAGATAAGAGTCAGACCGACTCTAAATACCCCTTTAGAAAATATGACATCACTGGCGGACAAATAAAAGACGCTATTTCGGGTATCGTTTCCAATCCACGTCACTTTCTGATAGATGCTTGCTATATCTATTTATACGGAACCGGTAGAAAAGGTTTCGAGCAAAATCCTGCTGACAGCGGATTACTCATTGACCAAGAAAAAGTAAGCGAAACAACCGAAGAGGAGGAAACAACCACCACTACCATCAAAATAAATAAGAAAAAGAAAAGAATTGCACCCGATACTTTCAAAGCAATTATAGGTACACTTTCACTGGCTTTAGTATTAACAATTATTGCTTTCGTTTATAGCTCAAGGCAATGGAAGACAATCAAAAGCGATATGAACATCCTGTCTTATCAGCCAACAAAGGCTGAAATAGATAGTTTAGAAGGTATCTGGTTGTGCTATACAGGTTCACCACAAGCACGAATTTCCGATGAGAACCGTTTTCATAAGGTCGTCTCCAACATACTTGAAATTAAATACAAAGATGGATATTTCATACTCACGCGCTACGGGGCAAGCTTCAACCACATTGGTTATGCACAGTTTGAAGCTCCCAATATTGTATCTATCTATTCGAGGGTAAAAAGCAAAAACGATAGTACAGAATCTCCGAGACACTCTCTGATGACACTCAATAGGGGGAAAAAATATCTTTCTGTTATTTCATCTTCCTGGAACTTTGATGTAGGTGAAAGAAATAAAATAATAGGTATCAGAGAAGTATTAATCAAGCAAGGAAAAGGTGGAAACA
>CAISCV010000104.1 GCA_903883945.1 uncultured Chitinophagaceae bacterium
ACCTACCCCTCCCTTATCAAAATCTACACCCCTTTTGTGCAAAGGGTTCTAATCCATGTTAGAATCTTTATGGCGGCAAGTTGCATTTATGTAAATATAACTTAAATCCAAATAGAATCCAATAGATTCCAAGTAGATGCTGGTTAATTCTATTTGGAATCTATTAGAATCTATATGGAGGCAACCAGAATCTATTTGGATTTTAATATGGATTAGAACCTTCTTACTAAGATTTAAAGGGAGGCGGGCGAAAGGGTTCACCACTCGGATATAATCTTTGGAACTAAACGTATTTACGTTAACCCCTCTTACATTAAAGTCTTAAACTCTTTATAATCGGATGATTATCCGTCTCTACGAACAAAGGCAATACCCCACCGCCTAAAAACAGTAAGCAACAGTAACTATAATTACTTTTCTTCTTTGTTTTCTTCTTTCTTTGTGCCTCTTTGAGTCTTGATGCCTTGGTGGCAAAAAAGCCTTGGTTACAAAAACTAATTTATGCAAACAGCTTATATCATAGATGCCGTGCGTACTCCCATTGGAAAATATGGGGGCAAGCTCGCTACCATTAGACCTGATGATTTATTGGCGGTAGTGATTAAGGCTTTAATAGATCGGAATCCTGCTATTGATGTAAACTTATTGGAAGATGTAATTATCGGCGACAGCAACCAGGCAGGCGAAGATTGCAGAGATGTGGCACGGATGGGTGCTTTGTTGGCCGGACTTCCTGTATCGGTGGGTGGCAATACCGTCAACCGCCTTTGTGCGAGTGGTATGCAAGCCGTGATGGATGCGGCTCGTGCCATCATGTGTGGCGAAGGACTTTTTTATATGGCAGGTGGGGTGGAGAGTATGACGCGTGCGCCTTTTATCCTTCCAAAGAGTAAAGGCGCTTATAGCAGAGACATAGAAATGGTGGATAGTACCATTGGGTGGCGGTTGACTAATAAAAAGCTCGCCGCAATGTATCATCCCTATACTATGGGCGAAACGGCTGAAAATATTGCCCACCAATGGGGTATTAGCCGTGAAGATCAAGACAGGTTCGCCATCCATTCTCAACAAAAATATGCAGCCGCTTTGGTTGCAGGCAAATGGGACAATGAAATGGTATCCGTGCCTTTGTCAGACAATGCCTCTCCTACTTATTTCTCTACAGACGAGCAACCACGCACGACTTCGTTGGAAAGATTAGCTGCTTTGCCTCCCGCATTTGTGGCGGGTGGAAGCGTTACAGCAGGCAACAGTAGCCACATCAATGATGGAGCTTCTGCATTGTTGTTGGCTAGTGAAGAGGCCGTAAGGCTTTTTAATCTACAGCCTCTTGCTCAAATTAGAAGCATGGCTATTGCTGGTGTGCACCCCGACATTATGGGGATTGGCCCTGTAGCTGCTACCCAAAAAGCCTTGAAACGGGCGGGACTTTCCATTAACGACATTGGTATTACCGAGCTTTGCGAAGCCTTTGCGGTGCAATGTCTGGCGTGTATAAAAGATTTGGGGTTGAATGAATCCACCATCAACCCCAACGGCGGAAGTATCGCCATGGGCAATCCTTTGGGCAGCACCGGAAGCCGCATTATTGGTTCGCTGGTACATGAAATGTATCGTACCCACACCAACTATGGCTTGGCAACCATGTGTGTGGGCGTGGGACAAGGTGCAGCTATTATTATAGAGGGATGTAGGTAGAGACGGATGTTAACCCGTATTCTATTATTTTACTGATTCTTACATTGGATGATAATCCTACTACTTTCTATATTAAGTGTAATACTTACATTTGTAACTTCTGATGCGCTAAATATTGATCAGCACCTTGCAGAATCAATACATAAATCACAAACTTAACAATAACGTATAGTTCTTGAAAAATTAATCACATGACCGAACAATTTAACCTGATCGAGCACCCGCACAGAAGATTGAATATCCTCACCGGAGAATGGGTTTTAGTCTCTCCACACAGAAGTAAACGCCCTTGGTTGGGAAAAGTGGAGGCCGTACCTGCTAATAACCGACCTGCTTATGACCCTGCCTGCTACCTGTGTCCTACCAATACAAGGGTGGATGGCTCGGTTAACCCTGATTATAAGAGACCGTATTCCTTCACCAATGACCATGCAGCTTTAATACCAAATACACCCAATGGCAGCGTGAACATCGACAACTTGTTTCAAGCAAAGAGTCAGCGAGGGATTTGTAAGGTCATCTGCTTTTCGCCCAAACACAACGAAACTTTGTCGGAATTATCTGTGAATGAGATAAAGGCGGTAATAGATTTGTGGCAACACGATTTTGCAGAGATAGCACAAAACAATTGGATTAAATTCATACAGATATTCGAGAATAAAGGCGAGGTGATGGGTTGCAGTAACCCCCACCCCCATTGTCAGATATGGAGTAGTGAGGATGTACCCGTAGAACTGGAGAAGGAAACAAAATGCCAGTTGGCCTATTATCAACAGCACCAGAGAAGCATTTTGGGCGATTATCTGGCTGCCGAAACAGAAAATAAGGTACGCATTGTATATAGCAACGAACACTTTGTAGTATTGGTACCCTATTGGGCTACCTGGCCGTTTGAAACCATGATTATCAGCAAACGACAAGTACAATATATTACCCAGTTTACCCAAGAAGAAAAGTTAGCATTTGCAGATGCATTAAAGAAGCTGTCTAATGGTTATGACGCCCTTTTTCAGACGTCTTTTCCTTACTCTTCTGGCATCCACCAGGCTCCTGTAAACGATGGTGAACACAACGAATGGCATTGGCACATGCACTTTTACCCCCCACTATTGCGTTCTGCATCTGTAAAGAAATTTATGGTTGGGTACGAGATGTTGGCAGGGCCGCAGCGGGACATTACCCCCGAGTGGGCAGCAGAGCGTTTAAAGTCCTTAATAGCGGATTAAACTTTTTTTCGAACTAGTAGAAAGTAAGTGTGTTAGGTTGTTCAAAGATTTTATTGCAAAGGAGTTTGGGGATATAGATACAAAAGGTACAGTTAAGGTATTGAGAAGGGCTGCAAGTAGAAATTGAAGCGAAATACAATACACTTTTTATGAAGAAAGAGATTGTTTGGAGAAGAAAAGACTTAAGGATAGATAAAAGCATTCAATTGTTATTAAAACCTCGTGACCCTATGTCTCACAAAGGCAACTATGGTCATGCGTTGATTGTTGCAGGAAACACCGGTAAAATGGGGGCTGCTGTAATTGCCTCCAAAGCTTGTTTACGAAGTGGTGTGGGACTGCTTACGGTAAATATACCCAAGGAAGAGCGGAGTATCTTGCAAATTGCAGTGCCCGAGGCAATGGTTACAATCCGAGAGAACAAGATGAATTTGACCAGCTTTTCTGCTGCCTGTATTGGCCCGGGCATAGGGACAGATACAGCAACAACGGCATTGGTAACAGACTTTCTGGAAAATTATAAACAACCCTTATTGATAGATGCGGATGCTTTAAATATTATTGCTGCGGATAAGCTATTGCTGGATAAACTACCGGAAGGTTCCGTTTTAACGCCTCATCCGAAAGAATTTGACCGATTATTTGGCGCACATACAAGTGTAGAAGAGCGGATGGATACTGCCATTGCGATGGCAAAGAAGTATCGTTTAGTAATTGTTTTGAAAGGACACCACACCTTGGTTACCTATGATGGATTGGTGTATATAAACAATACCGGAAACGCCGGATTGGCAAAAGGAGGGTCGGGCGATGCGCTTTCTGGAATTATCTGTGCCTTGTTGGCGCAGGGTTACAACGCTTTTGATGCGGCAAAAATGGGGGTGCATCTACACGGATTGGCGGCAGATATTGCTTTGGCAAATCAAAGTATGGAAAGCATGCTGATTACAGACGTAATTGAGTGTTTGGGGAATGCCTTTAAGTCTTTAATGTGAAGATAAACCGAAATTATCTTTTCTCCCAACCAAAACAAGTGCGCTTTCATTTACTTTCGTACCGATTAATACATAAAATGAAGCTTCTTAAACTTTATCTAGGATCAATCGGATTGTTGCTACTGGCTATTTCAGCACCAGCACAATTTGTGAAATATGCCAATGACTTCTTAAATGTCGGTGCAGGAGCCCGAGGATTAGGCATGGGGGGCGCACAAATAGCAAGCGTAAAAGATGCAACTGCAGGATACTGGAACCCTGCCGGATTAGCAGCAGTAAAAGACAATCCTCAGTTAAGTGCGATGGATGCGGAATATTTTTCGGGGATAGCCAAGTACTACTATGCGGGGTTGGCCATTCCTGCAAAGAACGGAAAAGGTACTTTCGCTATTTCTTTTCTTCGATTTCAGGTAGATGACATTCCCAATACTTTATATCTTGTTCAACCCGATGGAAGCATCAACTACAACAACATCACCACTTTCACCTCGGGCGACAATGCTTTTTTGCTTAGTTATGGTCAGAAAGTAAACGACTATAAAGGGTTTAAAGTAAACTTAGGGGGTACAGCAAAAATAATTTACCGTACCGTGGGTACATTCGCACAAGCATGGGGATTTGGCTTTGATGGCGGCATACAATTGTCAAAAGGAAACCTTCGGTTGGCAGCGGTTGTGAAGGATGTTACGTCTACGTTTACTGCCTGGAGTTTTACTTTTACAGACCAGGAAAAACAAGTATTGTATTTAACCCAGAATGATATTCCGACCAAGAATACCGAAATAACTGCACCTGGTGTGGTAGTAGCGGGAGGATATAACTTTAACCTGAATAAGAAGTTGTCTTTGTTGGCAGAAGCAAACTTGCACCTCAGTTTTGATGGCAGGAGCAACACATTGGTAAGCTCCAACCTATTAAACATTGACCCGAATGTAGGCGTAGAATTTGGATATAACCGCACTTTATTCTTTAGGGGAGGGGTATCCAATTTTCAACGGGCTTTGAGTGATGGCGACTTGACGAATCAAAAGAAAGTATGGATATTTCAACCAAGCCTGGGTGCGGGTTTCAAAACAGGCACCGTTTCAATTGACTACGCGTTCACAAGCTTAGCCAATCAGTCAAACTCCCTTTATTCTAACATCGTGTCGCTAAAATTAGATTTGGTAAAATCTAGAATAACAAGGAGGGGTTAACAATATAGTACTTTTTATTGTTTCACTGTATAGAATCGAGCGTTAATAATTATAATCGGCTCACTTAATCAACCACAAGTTATGCATATTGGAATTGTTTGCTATCCTACATTTGGTGGTAGCGGTGTATTGGCTACAGAATTGGGAAAGGCGTTGGCAGATAAAGGTCATTTCGTACACTTTATTACCTACCAGCAACCGGTAAGACTAAATGTTTTTAATACCAACATCTACTACCACGAAGTACGAGTACCTACTTATCCATTGTTCGATTATCCTCCTTATGAGATTGCGTTGGCCAGTACTATGGTTGATGTAATTATTAACCATGATTTAGACTTATTACACGTACATTATGCCATCCCCCACGCATCGGCGGCATATATGGCCAAGCAGATTGTAAAACAGAAAACAGGCAGAAATGTGCCTATCATCTGTACTTTACACGGTACGGATATCACCCTAGTTGGCAGGGATAAAACCTACGAGCCTGTTGTTACTTTTTCCATCAATGAATGCGATGCCATCACTGCGGTTTCAGAGAACTTACGGGAAGAAACCTACAGGAACTTCCCCATTGTTAAACCAATAGAGGTGATTACCAACTTTGTGGATGTAAGCCGGTTCAATAAAAAACCTA
>CAISCV010000105.1 GCA_903883945.1 uncultured Chitinophagaceae bacterium
CAGGAGTCGCTTCCAATTGGCAATGGCGACATTGGACTGAATGTATGGACAGAAAAAAATGGGGACATCCTTTTTTATATTGGTAAAAGTGATGCGTGGAGCGAGGCAAACAATACGCAACTAGTGAAAGTAGGAAAGGTGAGGGTAAGCTTGAGCCCAAATCCATTTACATCTGCAACTGATTTCTCACAATCTTTACATTTAGGTGATGGCGAGATTTTAATAACTGGTGGTGGTACAACCGTACGCGTGTGGGTAGATGCTAATGCCCCGGTAATAAGAGTAGAGTCGCAATCGGCGCAACCATCTACAATGAAAGTAACGCTTGACCCTTGGAGAACAACCATTGTTAACAAAGTAAGTGCAGATGTAATTGTGCCCTCTGAAACCCCGACTATTACATGGTATCATCGAAACGAAAATAGCGTTTTTCCTAGCAATCACAACACGTTTGGCGCAGTAATAAAGGGAATTAAAATGACTAAAGGGGAGGGAAACACTTTGGTATCAGAACCCCAAAAAAGAAATTGTGTTTCGGTATATCCGCTAACAGCAATTAAAGAAAAGGCAAAAGACTGGATAACCCAAGTAAATGTACTTGTGGCTAACAATGAAAAAATTGACATTGAGAAAGCACGTGTAGCACATCAAAAGTGGTGGGCCGATTTCTGGAACAGAAGTCATATCTACCTTAAGGGCGACTCTACTGCCGAGAAAGTAGCTTTGGGCTATAACCTTCAACGTTATCTGGATGCGTGCAGCAGCAGAGGTACTTATCCTATTAAGTTTAATGGCACCATCTTTAATATGGACAATCCCAACAACACCAAAAGAGAAAAGGGTAGTAAAGTTGACATCCCAGATCCTTTTGATGCAGATATGCGCGCTTGGGGTGGGCAATATTGGTTTCAAAATACAAGGCCGATGTATTGGCCCATGCTGGCTGCCGGCGACTACGACCTGATGTTACCGCTCTTTAACATGTACAAAGGCATGCTTCCCCGTAATAGTGCCAACGTAAAAGAGTTCTATGGTCATGATGGTGCATATTTTCAAGAGACCGCTCCTTATTGGGGTGGTTTACCTCACCTCTCAAAGGAAGAAAAGGGGGTGTATACAAAGCATTATTATCTACCTATACTAGAATTGAGTACAATGATGTTAGATTATTACCATCATACAAACGATAATGCTTTTCTGAAAGAGACATTACTTCCTGTTGTGAATGCAGGGCTTACCTTTTACGACCAACACTGGGGAAGAGATGCCAATGGGAAATTGTTTCTGGATTCTATCAACTCGATAGAAATGTATTGGAAAGTAATAAACCCTACCCCAGATATTGCTGCCTTACATTTTATTATTCCGCAGTTACTAGCCATTCCGAAAGAGTTGGTAGATGTAAAAAGTCGTTTATTGTGGGGGCGTATGCTTCAAGAACTCCCAGAAATACCTGTTGGAGAAAAGAATGGTAAGAAAGTAATACTTCCCTATGCTGGTCCCCAAACCGCACCTGCACACAACAGCGAAAATCCAGAATTATATGCTCTTCATCCCTTCAGGGTATATGGAGTTGGTAAACCAGACTATGATATTGCGCTAAATGCCTTTTCTGAAAGAGGTGTAAAACGAACAAAATGCTGGCACCAGGATGCCTTAGACGAAGCCTACCTCGGCCTTGCAACTGAAGCTCAAAGGGATGTAACTGCCACACTAACTAATAAAGAACCTCGTATGAAGTTTCCTGCTTTTTGGGAGAAAGGGCACGACTACGCTCCTGATGCAGACAATGGAGGAAATGGTCAGCATGCGTTGCAATTGATGCTGCTACAATCAGAGGGAAAGAAGATTACGTTGCTTCCTGCGTGGCCAAATGATTGGGAAGCGGACTTTAAACTGCACGCTCCTAATAACACTATTGTAGAAGGCCATGTAAAAGAAGGGAAAATATCAAACTTGAGGGTAACACCTAAAAGTAGAGAAGCAGATGTGAGTATTCAATAGACTAGCACTGCACTTGGAAATGAGTTTGGTTATTTTTTTCTATTCTGGGATTAGAATGCATAAATTGAAGTAAAGTGACACTGACAGTAAAAACTAAAAATATCTAATTCTGCTTATATATTCTCTTTCCGCACAATTCAAACGCATACTTCACTATTAAAGCCACAATAAAAAATCAGACGTGGTATTTCTACTACTTTTGCAACATTTATTAAGATTAATTTGTCATAGAGATTGTTATCATACTAATTGCTGAAACTCAATTAACCTTATTTTTAGTTTGTGGTAACCGTATGGAAAAGATTTATAAAATTTTATTGGTCGAAGATGAGCCCAAATTAAGTGCAGTAATCAAGGAAGAACTAGATAGGAAAGGATTTGAGACTATTGTTGCTAAGGATGGTAAAGAGGCGGAAGTGCTTTTTAACGCTACAACCTATTCGTTGATAATATTGGATGTTAACCTTCCCTACAAAAATGGTTGGATACTTTGCAAGCAGTTTAGGACATTCGATAAAAAAGTTCCCATCATTATGTTATCTGCTTTAGGTGAAATAAATGATAAAGTGAAGGCTTTTGCTGTAGGTGCAGATGACTATATTGTTAAGCCATTTTATTTTGATGAACTCTTTGCAAGAATAAATGTCTTCATCAGAAGATCGGAGCGGCAAATTGCAGGAGGTGGGCAATTTACAGTTGATGATATGGTACTGGATTTCGATACCAAAACCGTAACAAGAGGAGGTACAGAAATTGCACTTACTGTAAAAGAGTTTGCCTTACTAAGTATGCTATGCAAGAATAGGGGAAAGACTATTTCTAAAAAAGAAATACTAGAGAACATCTGGGATGTAAGCTTTGATACCAATACAAACACAATAGAAGTATATATTAGTTTTCTTAGAAATAAAATAGACAAACCATTTGACAACAAGCTTATTTTTACAAAACCAGGCTTTGGCTATTACATCAAAGAATAACTGTCAGCTACAATGAATTTAAAGCTTCGATTCGCCCTGTTATTTACATTTTTTGTAGCTATCATCCTTTTTATTTCGTCCATTTCTATTTTCTTATTGTATAAAAGTAACCGTATAGAAGACTACTATATGCGTTTGAAAGACCATTGTATTTCGTTGGCAGAAGATTATAAAGCACTAAGTTCAGATAGTACTGCATTGTCTGCCACAAAATACAAACGAAGATCGCTATACGATGAACAGATATTGTTAATCACTCCGAACAATAAGATTGTTTATCGAGAAAATGATACCATTAGCTTAAACGTAAACCCTGAGTTAATAGAAAGAATTAAAAAACAAAAATTAGTACGCTTCACTAGCGGAAGAAGTGAGTGTCTTGGTATGTACAGCGATGTTCTAAAATTATATGTAGTTGGTGGGGCTATTGATAGAACAGGTATTCGGAAGGTTACTAAACTAATTTATATTTTGGGTGGAGTCTTTGGAGGAGGCTTGCTAATAGCTGCTTTTATATCTTTTATAATGGTACAACAGGCTTTTAAGCCTTTAGCAAAGTTGAGTAATCAAATGCAACAAACCTCATCTACCAATATGACTACCAAGCTAGATGAAGGAAGTGGGAAAAATGAACTAGAACAGATTGCCAAAAGTTTTAATGCCATGCTAGACAGGCTAAACCAAGGCTTTGAAAGACAAAAAAACTTTGTACAGCATGCCTCCCACGAATTACGAACCCCATTAACAACAATGCTATCACAAACTGAAGCGGCACTAAACAGGGATTTGAGCAATGACGAATATAAAAAGGTTCTTAATTCGTTACAAGAAGAACAAATTGAACTGATAGAGTTAACCAACTCATTATTAGCATTATCACAATTTGAAAAGTTGAGCATTAAAAACAGTTGGCCCTATTTGCGTATAGACGAGTTACTCTATGAAAGTATTGCAGAATGTAAAAGACTTTTTACAAATATTGAAATTGATCTATCTTTTGAAAAAATTCCCTCAGATGAAAAAGAATTGATGTTGATTGGTAATGATGTACTCCTAAAATCTGCCTTTAGAAACCTTATTAAAAATGCTTATCTCTACTCGGAAGATAAAAAAATTATTATAAAAATGAATACATTACCAAGTATTCTAACGGTAGCCTTTTTAAATAATGGACCTACCCTAACAGAGACGGAAGCAGATAACCTTTTTATACCATTTTTTAGAGGTTCTAACGCCTCCTTGGTAAAGGGTTTTGGTCTAGGTTTATCTATCATTAAAAAAATTACAGAGATACACAATGCCAACCTTTCTTATGAAGCATTAGAGGGGCGTACAAACAAATTCGCCATCAGCTTTCAATTGAAACCAATGGCGAATAGTTGAAGTAAAATAAATAATAGCCCCTCTGCTTCTGCAGTTTAATTATATAATTAGCAAGGCATCCCCATAACTAAAGAAACGATACTTATCCTTAATTGCTTTCTTGTATGCTTCCATTGTAAGGTCGTATCCTGCAAAGGCACAAGCCATTATTAATAGACTTGTTTTAGGTAAATGAAAATTGGTCACGAGACTGTCAGCAATATTAAAATTGTAAGGAGGATGAATAAAGTGATTGGTCCATCCTTCTGTTGGTTTTAATAATTTTTGAGCAGTAAAACTTGATTCTAATGCCCTCATCGTAGTCGTTCCAACAGAACAAACTCTATGTCCACCTTCTTTAGCTTTGTTTACAATGGCACTTGCTTCATCTGTAATTTTAAAATATTCAGCATCCATTTTATGTTTGCTTAGATCTTCTACTTCAATAGGCTTAAAAGTGGTTAGACCAGTATGCAAGGTTAGTTCTGCAAAGCGGATACCTTTTATTTCGCAACGCTTTATCAATTCTCTGCTAAAGTGCAATCCTGCTGTTGGTGCAGCAACCGCACCTTCATATTTGGCATAAACCGTTTGATAGCGTTCTTTATCTTCATTATCTGGTACACGCTTGATGTATTTAGGCAAAGGTGTTTCTCCCAAAAAATCAAGCATTTTTTTCAAAGAAGCATCATCATCATCCCAAAGAAAACGGATAGTTCTACCACGGCTAGTTGTATTGTCTATTACTTCAGCAACTAGTTCTTCATTATCACCAAAGTAAAGCTTATTACCCACCCTTATTTTTCTGGCAGGATCTACAATCACATCCCAAAGACGGTTCAGCTTATTAAGTTCTCTCAATAAGAATACTTCTATTTTAGCACCTGTTTTCTCTTTACGACCATACATCCTTGCAGGAAAAACCTTTGTATTATTCACTACAAAAACATCCCTATCGTCATAATACTCCAAAATATCTTTGAAGTGTTTATTCTCCATATTGCCTGTCTTACGGTTCACAACCAACATGCGGCTGTCTTCCCTTCTTTTGGTAGGAGTCTGTGCAATTAGGTTAAGTGGTAGGTCGTACTTGAACGCTGATAATTTCATGTGTCTATTTAAGTGTTTGATAATAGGCCACATTAAGACGAACCAAAAAAGTTGATTTAGCTCGCTTGATGTTACGGCATCAAATTGAAAAGTCGGCAAAAGTAAGGCAACTTTAGTAAAATATTGTACCTTGAATTAATAAAAAATAACATTCCCATGTTAATTTTATGAATAATACTAGAACATTTGTTTAATTTGTTACTTTTCCTGCCTATTTTTATTTGCTTAACATTTTAAAGTGCGGATTTTAATAATTATTACCCCTAATTTAATCGTATGATAACAGTTGGAATAATAGAAGATGATCGCCCACTAAGGAGAAATCTGGAGATTTTTGTGAATATGCAAAAGGATCTTCACATCTTATTTTCCTTCAATAGTATGGAGGCATTCCTAGAGGAAAGGCAAAATCTTGATGAACCTTTTATTATTTTTATCGACTTAGGACTTCCCGGCATCTCTGGCATGGAGGGCATTTCTATTATTCGGCAGCAGTGGCAAGAAGCCCATTTGGTTGTAACAACAGGAAATGACAATGAAAGTGTAATCTTCGACTGTATAGAACGTGGTGCTAATGGTTATATCCTGAAGCCTTTCAATATAAATGACCTCATCAAAAATATCGATATCATCAGAAACGGAGGTGCCCTCATTACCCCTGATGTAGCGATGAAATTGTTTAGAAAGATTCATAAACCAAAAGAAACTTATGAAGATGTGACAGATAACCTGACTATTCGTGAAAAGGATGTGGTAAATGAACTGCTAAAGGGGCTCACCTATAAAGAAATAGCCGCAGTTCTTGGCATTTCAGCTTCTACTGTAAACGATCACTTAAAGAATATATATATTAAAATGGAAGTTAGAACCAAGTCGGAACTAATTTCTAAGCTGCTTAGGAAATAATCACTTCTGTTTTCTATTGTTCATATTTTAGTCTTTGACTTGTCTATCAGAAAGGCACATTCTAAGACTCTTTCCTTATTGATATTTGTACTTTATTATTTTCGCCCGATGATTAAGCTAAGTGTAAACATAAATAAGTTCGCAACAATCCGCAATAGTCGTGGAGGCGATAACCCCAATGTTGTAAAGGCTGCTATTGATGCCCAACGTTTTGGTGCAGACGGCGTTACGGTTCATCCTCGCCCCGACGAAAGACATATTACTTACAAAGATGTGTTTGATATCAAACCAATTATCACTACAGAATTTAATATTGAAGGTAATCCCACCGAACAAAAGTTTATAGACTTAGTACTCGCTACCAAACCGCATCAGGTAACCTTGGTGCCCGATGCTTTGGGGCAGCTAACAAGTGACCACGGTTGGGATACCATCAAACACAAAGAATACCTAATCCATACAATTGCCCAATTTAAGAATGCAGGCATACGAGTTTCCATCTTCGTGGATCCTGTTATTGAAATGGTGGAAGGCGCTGCCGAAACAGGTACGGATAGAATTGAACTATATACCGAAGGATATGCCAAAGCGTATGCAGAAGTTAGCAATAAACAAGAAGGTGTTGAGCCTTATGTTGCTGCTGCCATTAAAGCAAAAGCGTTGGGATTGGGCATTAATGCAGGACACGACCTCGACCTGAATAACCTTAAATTCTTTGCTCAAAACATTCCTTGGCTGGATGAAGTAAGTATTGGGCATGCCCTTGTTTGCGATGCCATATATCTGGGTTATGAAAATACGGTTCAGATGTATAAGCGACAATTAAGTATCTTTTAGTGACATATGAAGTGACACCCTATTTCATATTTCCTATTTCATATTTTGTGACTTGTTTCTTAAAAAAATGAACCTTTAATACTCATCATGCATCTTTTTGTTCTCTTCCCCACAATCGCAAGGCCAATGTTGGTCGAGGTCTATGCAAGTAATAATGGTTAGTTTATCACTACAAGGCGTAGCAATCACCCGTATATGTTGCCCCTGACTGTATCCTTCTACTGCAAACCTCTTCTGGCAATCAGGCTCATCCAAGTCGCTTTTTGGGTAATTAATTGCTCCGGTCGTTAGTACTTCCAATACTTTTTTGTCGTCAATATGTCTGCAAGCCATCCTACATTGGGCGTGAAGGGTATAGTTGCGAACCGCTTTGGTCCAGTTTAAGGTAGTATCCCCTTTTTCTCTTTGTTCAGGTATATAAACCCCATGATGATAAGCAGGCCCAAGACATCTTTTTAGGGTAAGTGCAATTACAAATAAGATAAAAAGTGTAGAATAAAAAAGAATCTGGCGTACATCACGCTGATTTCTGAGCATCCTTTTTTGTTTATATCCCTTTTCTCTTATCATATTCCCAATTATAACTTCAAATGTGAAAACAATGGTGCAATGTTAGCATTAGATGTTAGTAATAACACATCTACTTTTCCCCACTTTGCGACTAATTAAGTGTCAATTTATTCATAAATGCATCATTCAGACTAATAAAATATAAAATCGCATCGGTCAATGCTATCTTTTAATCCTTTCTTTGGGCACTTGATTAAAACAATTCATTTCAATCTTGTTTTCTATATGAAAAATATATTTCTCTCCATCGTTTTAATGGCTACGATTACTGTTAATGCCCAACTTCCTGCTTCAGTTACGCAATGGCTATCTGCTAATAATGGAATGCTTTCTGCCCGCATCAACCAGTACAATAAAGACCAATACAATCTGTTAGTCAATCAAAATAAGTTCCCTCTAACTACCGATAAACAACAGGAACACTTTCAGCAATCTGGTTGGAATATCACCACTAAGGCAACTTTCGTTCCAACTAAAAAAGAGGCTGTAGAGTATACCATCACTTTCCATTGTACCAGTGGAAAAGTAGATGCAGCAAGTGTTTCTGTGGATATTGACTGGAACAATTGGAGTGAAAAAAATTATGTATTGCTCCCTGCTGCTGCATACAATGGCAATCGTTATGAGTGGAGACGCCTACGCTATTCGCCCAAATTGTATGAAGTGCAGGATATTGGCATCGACAAGCCCATCATCCTCTCAGATGTACCTAAATTAAATGGCAATGGTGCCGTTTCCCGCATACAGGAACGTAGTGGCGATATGGCTACACCCTCTATGGGCTTCACTTCCGATACAACCCAAAAAGGAATGTGGCTCTTAACCCAACAAGGGAATAACCTGGGTGATTACGGAATGGATGTTGCCGAAACAAGAGACCGAAAAAGAGCCACCTTTTCCATCACTTCTCCCATTGTTCGGGAACAGTTTGTGTACAAAGTTTGCGATGCGCACTACCCTAGTTGGGATATTCCTGCCAACTTTAAAGCAGGTGATTCCATTACTATTTCTTTCCGATTATATGCTTTTGATGCCCCTGTTACCCAAACTATTTTCGATAAATATGCCGAGATACGTAAGGACTTTGCGGGCGATAATTCCCTTGCCAATGCCCTACCCTATTCTGAATGTATGCAAGTGCTGGAGCATAAATTCAATGCCAAAAACTTCGTTCCGCAATACGGTTATTACGCCATCGGCTTCAGGGAGAACTTCTTGCAGGATTGGCAAATTGGCTGGACGGGTGGCATGATTACCACTTATCCGCTCCTCTTTTCGGGTACTGAACAGACCAAGCAAAATGTACTCAGAAACTTCGATTGGCTCTTTCCCAATGGCATCTCTCCTTCGGGCTTTTATTGGGATGCAGGGCGAAATGGCAATGAATGGCTAGGTGGCGACATCCGCAAACCACAAACCAAGAACTGGCATCTCGTACGCAAAAGTGGCGATGCCCTATGGTACATCACCAAACAGTTTATGCTGATGGATAAGATGGGCATTACCGTAAAACCGGCTTGGAAGGACGGTAACCAAAAGGTATTGGATGCCTTTGTTACCCTATGGAATAAAAACCACCAGTTGGGGCAGTTTGTCAATAGCCTTACTGGCGAAATTATGGTGGGCGGTTCTAGCAGTGGCGGCATTGTTCCTGCTGGTCTGGCATTGGCTTCTCAGTATTATCACAACCCCAGTTACCTAGTTGTTGCCAAAGAAATGGGGGCATACTATTACCTCAACTTCACCAAAAAAGGAATCAGTTGTGGTGGCCCGGGCGATGCCCTTCAGAACTTCGACTCTGAATCTACCCTTGGATTATTAGAAAGTTATATTACTTTATATGAACTGACTGGCGACAAAAAATGGCTTACTGCTGCCGAAGAAGAAGCGAAGCAAATGGCTACTTGGGTGGTGTCTTACAATTACCAATATAGTGATACTTCCGCTTATGGTCGTGCGCACATTCAGACTACTGGTTCGGTATATGCCAACACCCAGAACAAACATACGGCTCCTGGTTTGTGTACGGCTTCGGGAGTGGGCTTATTAAAGCTCTATCGCTATACGGGCAATCATTTCTATCTGGAATTATTGCAGGATATCGCTCATAATATAACGCAATATCTCGGTCACCCCAAGAAGCCGTTGGGTACTTTGCCGGCAGGATATGTGAGTGAACGCGTGAATATGGGCGACTGGGAAGGCCCCGAAACCATTGGGTATGTATTACCGCTTTCTACTTGGGCAGAGACCTCGCTAATGCTGACTACCATTGAAGTTCCCGGAATTTATGTGGAGACGGACAAGGGTACGGTTACTGCTTTTGATAATGTGATTACTAAAGTAGTGAAGGATTCTAAAAAGGAACTTACTATCTCTATCACCAACCCCACTCCTACTGATGCTACCATCAAGATATTATCAGAGAAGTCAACAGACCAACAGAAAATATTAGGCGAGAATGCATTGTATGGAAGTCAGACCATTACCGTAAAAGCAGGAGAAACGAAGCTGTTGGTGCTGAAGAAATAAGCGATACTTCGTGCTTCTTTCCGTCTTTGTGTCTTCGTGGCGAATGCTTCCTAACCATCAGCAAACCATCCCATAGAAAGTTGTAGCAATAACCCCTTCTATCTGCCGGGTATTAAAATAGCGGGCATAACCCACAAAGAGCATTCCTACTTTATTTGGGGCAAAAACGACCTTTCCAAAGCTTTTTGTGAGCCCAATTGTTTGGGTGCAGTCTGCCTCTAATGGTATTTGTCCATTTATTGTATAAAATCCAAATCGCACCCTTATTCCGTCTTGCCCAACTGGTTTACAGGCTTTGTGCGAAGCAGGATCCAGGCTGATGATGGTGCCGCCCAAATCGCCCGCAGACCTATAGTCTATCAATGGAGAACAGGAGGCAACAGGGGACAGGGCATATCCTTTTTCACCGGTATTTAAACCACATTTCATACGGTCGTTATCGGTCATAAAAAGGTTGCGTTTCATTCGTCCAATACCCATAGAACGCAATGCTTTCTGATAGGCTTTTCTCGCGCTTTTAGTATTGTCAAGGTCAGTGAGGGTATATGTATGCTTGATGGTTGAAATCTTGTAATATTTATTGAATTTTAGTCTCAATGAGCGTAGATTATTCACTTCATCGGCATCAAGATGCCACGCCTCGGCATTATCTCTTACTCGCTTACAAAGATTGTCGGCAAAAATTTTAAATGTATGAATCTGCTTAGGAATCCAGTCTCTTGTTACGGCCATTTCTTTGTTTTTTTAAGTTATTCTAAATTCCATATAAAGAATTTTAACCACAAGGCACACAAAGAATAAGAAACACAAGGCACACTAGGTATAATGAATGATTGCAATCTAAGAAAATAGTAGCTTTTCCAGATAGACCAGTATCCCTTAATTGAAACGTAACACTTAGATTATACCCATTATGTATGGTGTTCTTTGTGAAAACCCTTGTGTTCTTTGTGGTTAAATCACCCTCCTTCAGACTAAAATTAGTTACCCTATTTTTTACTAATAACCTACCCCTCCCTTATCAAAATCTACACCCCTTTTGTGCAAAGGGTTCTAATCCATGTAAGAATCTTTATGGCGGCAAGTGGCGTTTATGTAAATCTAACTAAATTCCAAATAGATTCCAATAGAATCTTAATAGATTTTACCAGGATTTATTTGGAATCTATCAGAATCTAAATGGAGGCAACCAGAATCTATTTGGATTCTAGTATGGATTAGAACCTTCTTACTAAGATTTAAAGGGAGGCGGGCGAAAGGGTTTACCACTCGGATATAATCTTTGGAACTAAACGTATGTACGTTAACCCTTTTAACATTAAAATCTTAAACTCTTTAGAATCGGATGATTATCCGTTTCTACGAACAAAGGCAATGCCCCACCGCCTAAAAACAGTAAGCAACAGTAACTATAATTACTTTTCTTCTTTGTTTTC
>CAISCV010000106.1 GCA_903883945.1 uncultured Chitinophagaceae bacterium
CAACTACTTCAAATACAAGCTTTTGATTGATTTATTCTCTTTCGACATAAAATATTATGCTTTCAATCGAAAAATCTACTCAAACACCTGTCTTTTTTGTATTTGATAATTTCGTAACGAGTCTATTGCAAAATCTGGGTTAAATTATTCAATCGACTCTATAATAATCTTACAAAAGACAAAATAGTTATTAAAATTCTGTTGCTTTTAAACACAATTCCGTTGATAATTCCCGCTTTTTAGTTGATTAAAAAGAGAGTTAATCTCATAATTCACCTAAACCAATAGCACTATTTAAAATTATAATATATTGATTTCCGATAAAATATAAATTATTTTAGACAGACTCACTCAATTCCAGCCAACGAAACTCTTTCATCCCCAATTCATTGTCAATAGCAATCAGTCTGTCGCTTAGCTTCTTAATTTCTTCAAAGGGCAGGTTACCATCACTCATCTTATCAGCTATCTCAACCTTTTCAGCTTCTAACTTAGCAATAGCCTTCTCTATATTTTCTAGTTCTTGCTTCTCCTTAAACGACAATTTCCTTCCTTGCTTCTCTACAACTTTAGTTGTTTCAACAACTTTTGCAACAACGGGCTCAGGCCTTGCATTTAACGAAGAACCTCTTCGCTCCTTTTCCTTTTCTTCCAATCGATATTGGGTATAGTTACCCGGAAAATCCCTTACTTCACCATTACCCTCAAATACAAACAAATGATCCACCAGCCTATCCATAAAATACCGGTCATGGCTCACAATCAATACGCATCCCTGATAGTCATTTAAAAAACTTTCAAGCACAGCCAACGTAGGCAAATCCAAGTCGTTAGTAGGCTCATCTAATATCAAAAAGTTAGGATTCGTAAATAAGATGGTCAGCAATTGTAAACGCTTCTTTTCCCCCCCACTCAACGAATTCAGATAGGTATATTGCTTCTCAGGCGTAAATAAAAACAACTCAAGAAACTGTGCAGCACTAAGGCTACTTCCATCCGCCAAAGGAAAGTTTTCGGCAAAGGTTTTCACATATTCTATTACCCTGAGGTTCTCTTTTATTTTAAGTCCTTGCTGCGAGAAGTTTCCAAAGATGATGGTATCGCCCACGTTTATCTTGCCACTGTCCGGCTTTTCTAGTCCTTGTAAGATATTAAGAAAGGTAGACTTCCCTACCCCATTCTTTCCAATTACCCCAATGCGCTCGCCTTTGCTGAATGTATAGTCGAAGCCCTTTAGTATCGGCAAATCGCCAAAGCTTTTGTACACCTTCTTCACTTCAAGCACCTTCCCTCCTATCCTGCTCATCTTCACCTGCAATTGCACCTGTGCATCCTCAATCTTTTGTTTGGCACGTGCCTCCACTTCATAAAAATTATCTTGTCTGCTCCTGCTTTTGGTGCTTCTAGCTTTAGGCTGTTTGCGCATCCACTCCAGTTCCTTACGATATTGGTTTTTAGCTTTGTCAATGCTAGCCAATTCACTTTCAATACGGGCAGCTTTCTTCTCCATATAGTTCTCATAATCGCCTACATAGGTATAAATATTCTCTCTTTCAAGCTCCCATATCTCTGTACAAACCGCATCGAGGAAATATCGGTCATGCGTCACCAATAATAGCGTAATATTCTCAGAACCAAGGTAATGTTCCAGCCATTCAATCATGCCTACATCCAGGTGATTGGTCGGTTCATCCATCATCAACAACGTGTGTTGGTGTTCAAAGCCAATATCAATCAAGGTCTTTGCCAAGGCTGCCCGCTTTTTTTGCCCCCCACTCAAACTACTCACTTTATTTTGTAAGTGATGAATATTTAGTTTGCCCAATATCTGATGCACTTTAGCTTCATAGTCCCAGGCTCCTAGTTCATCTATCTTACCAATACATTCCGTAATCATTTCCGCATCATCAGCATCTAAGGCAGCTTCATATTGGCGCATCACACTCATAATTGGGTGATTACTGGTAAAGATGTTTTCCAATACAGTCTTGTCTTCATCAAACTTAGGGTCTTGTTCAAACAAAGCCACCGTAACCCCTTTGCTGATATGTACTTTACCCGATTCTTGCACCTCCTGACCCGCCAATATGCGTAATAAAGTAGACTTACCAACGCCATTTCTGGCAATTAGCGCAATTTTCTCTCCTTCGTTGATATGAAAAGTGATGTTTTTAAATAAAGGATTAATCCCATAGCTCTTCGTTAAGCCTTCTACCGTTACATAATGCATAGCTGCAAATATAGCGTTTGAGTAACTAGACCAATTCTTAAATTGATACTGGCTAATAAATCGAGTCTTTGCGAATCGTATATCAGAAAAGCCTGAAATTAATAAGATTAACTTGCAGTTACTTTAACCCAGATTTTGCAATAGAACTCTACTAAAATCCTCAACTACTTCAAATACAAGCATTTGCTTGATTTATTCTCTTTCAACATGAAATATTATGCTTTCAATCGAAAAACCTG
>CAISCV010000107.1 GCA_903883945.1 uncultured Chitinophagaceae bacterium
TATTTCTACCTCTACACCTAGCTTATTAAATACAGTCGCATAAATATTAGCTAGTTCTACTTCATTCAGCAAACTTGTACTTCCAACAACATCTGCATCACACTGGTAAAATTCTCTATAGCGTCCCTTTTGTGGTCTGTCTGCGCGCCAGACTGGTTGAATCTGAAAGCGCTTGAAAGGCAGGGTCAGTTGACCATAATTCATTGCTACATAACGAGCAAGGGGGATGGTCAGGTCATAGCGAAGTGCCCTTTCAGTTATTATTTTGGTATTCTTTCCTTCTAATACTTTTTCAAAGTCAGCTTTGATCTGCTCATGCTTTGCAGGATTATCCAAGCCATTGTTCAATATCTTAAATATCAGTTTATCCCCTTCTTCCCCATATTTACCCATCAAAGTATCTAGGTTTTCCATAGCGGGCGTTTCGAGTGGAGCAAACCCATACAACTCAAACACGTTTCGGATTGTATTAAATATATAATTCCGCTTACGCACTACCTCCGCCGAAAAATCTCTTGTTCCCTGTGGTAAACTAACTGTAACTTTTGCCATTATTTTAAGTTTGAAGTAATAAGTTGTAAGTAATAAGTATGAAAACCCATTATTTAAAACCTATTACTTAATACCCTTTTCTACTATTTTCTCACACGCCTCATCCAATAGCGCATACACTTCTTTAAAATTCTCATATCCTCCATACCAAGGATCTGGTACTTCACGGTTTTCACCAGGATAAACCTCATTCAACAAATAATCAATCTTGTCCAGATCCCAGTTTTCACCAGCTATACGCTTTGCACCGTTATAGTTTTCCCTGTCCATCACATAAATCTTGTCAAACAGCGTGAAGTCTAGTTTGGCTAGCTGACGTACCCGTTTCTTACTGATATCCACTCCGTTTTCTTTAGCAACTTTTATGGACAAAGGGTGGGGTGTTTCCCCAACATGATAGTTGGCGGTTCCGGCACTATCCACCTGCCAGTCAAGTCCAGCAGCACTAGCTTTAGCTTGTAAAATGCCTTCTGCTAAAGGACTTCTACAAATGTTTCCTAAACAAACCATTAATATTTTCATAGTTGCAAATTTATGCGATGACAATTGAGGTGATTAAATTTATCTGCTCTGTTCTTTCAGCTTCAATTCCCACTTCCAGGCCGTACTCATCATATCTACAAGACCATATTTCACATTCCAACCCAAGCCTTCGACAGCCAGTTTGTTGTCTGCGTAAATAGCAACCACATCACCTCCACGTCTTGGCCCAATCTCGTAGTTCAATGCTACATTGCTGACTGTCTCAAAGGTCTTTATCGCTTCCAACACGGTCACTCCATTGCCAGAGCCCAGGTTAAAGATATCACATTTAGATGTATTTCTCTTGTCTATCAGGTATTGCAGAGCCAATGTATGTGCATGCGCAATGTCACAAACATGAATATAATCCCTCAGACAACTACCATCACGCGTAGGGTAATCATCCCCATAAACCATCATCTTAGGTAACTTTCCAATGGCAGTCTGTGTGATGGCCGGCACTAAATTCATTGGTCTCCCTATAGGTAATTCTCCAATATTAATGGATGGATGTGCCCCTACTGGATTAAAATAGCGCAACAATATAGAGGCAGTATTTGCTTTTTTGGAGAAATCTTCTATCATCACTTCGCCCATCTGTTTGGTTGCTCCGTAAGGACTTTCTGCTTTCTTGGTTGGCGTCTTTTCTGTTACTGGAATTGCATATGGGTTGCCATAAACGGTGCAAGAAGAAGAAAAAACGAAGTATGGAACATTGAATTCTTCTACACACTTCAATAAGTTTATTAGAGAATACATATTATTCTCATAGTAGAATAATGGCTTCTCTACCGACTCCCCTACTGCTTTGTAGGCCGCGAAATGTATGATACCAGTAATGTCTGGGTTCTCCACGAATATGTTTCTTGTCGGATCAAATTCCTTTAAATCAACAGTATAATTCTTTACTTTCACTCCTGTTATCTTCTCAATCCCTTCCAAAGAAGTAATGGAAGAGCGAGAGTTGTCATCCACACAAACTACTTCAAAACCATTCTCAATCAAGTCAACAATAGTATGTGAGCCAATGTAACCGCACCCACCAGTCACCAATATTTTTGCCATAAGTACCAATTAAGCCGGAAAAGTAGGAAATTAATGTGGTTGATTATTATCTAAAATATTAATTTCTATTCAATGCAGTAAAAAATCGTTTCTAACATCCATATTCAAATTAAAAACATCACTAGTGAAGCACTTAAAAAGTAGAAACGAGCAGAGATGCACTACCTAATTCCCTTCCGGAGATTCTGTGGTAACAAGAAAAATTAAATGCTGACTGAACCAAACAACAATCATTTTATTAGCCCCACTCTTTTATAACTATTTCTTTAGTACACCCCATATCCGACAATTCACTTACTTTTATCTGATGAATACAGACATAAGCGCCGAGATAGAATTCAGAACAGCAAGAAGTGGGGGCAGCGGCGGACAAAACGTGAACAAAGTGGAGACAATGGTGGAGGGAAGATGGGATATAAAAAATTCTTCTTTGGTAAATGAAGCACAAAAACAACTGATTCATCAAAGACTTTCTAACAGAATCACGAGCGAAGGATTACTCTTAGTCAAATCACAAACGGCAAGAACACAGCTAGACAATAAAGCCAATGTGGTTGCCAAAATGAATGAACTGGTTAACAAATCACTACTAAAAAAGAAAATACGCATTGCAACAAACCCATCTAAGGCAGCAAAAGAAAAAAGAATAGAGAGCAAGAAACGAAATGCAGAAATAAAGAATCAACGTGGTAAAATAAACAGAGACAACTATTAGATGAGAAGAATTGAAATAACGATACTATCTCTACTTTTCTTAGTTTCCCTTGCCATTTCTTGGCAGAACAAAGAGCCGTCTACCCAGGTAAACGGCAAGAAAATTCCTTTTATCATTCCTAAAGGATGGCCGCAACCTGTCTATGATTTCAAGAAGAACCCCATCACACAAGAAGGCTTCGAGTTGGGCAGAAAACTATTCTACGATGGTCGTCTTAGTAAGGATGGCAATTTCCCATGCGCTAGTTGCCACCAGCAATTCTGTGCGTTTGCCACTTATGACCACCCTTTTAGTCATGGATATAACAATGCACAAACTTTTCGCAATACCCCTACACTTTTCAATCTCGCCTGGCAGAAGGATTTTATGCTAGATGGAAGAATACACCAACTTGAGAATCAACCCATTGCCCCCATTACAGCCCCCAACGAGATGGCTGAAAGCATGGACAGCATCATCCTGAAGTTGAAGAATGATACAACTTATGCCAGAATGTTTACCCAAGCTTTTGGCAGTAAAACCATTACAGCACCCCGCATTACTAAAGCACTTACTCAGTTCATGTTGCTATTGGTGAGTAGTAACAGCAAGTACGACAAAGTAATGCGTGGCGAAGAAAAGTTCATTTTACCCCAACAACTTGGCTATGATATTTTTAAAAAGAAATGCATTTCCTGTCACTCCGAACCTTTGTTTACCGACTTTAGCTATCGCAACATCGGAGAACCCGCCGATAAGTATCTAAACGATTTTGGACGAATGAGGGTAACCGGCAAAAGTGAGGACTCTTTGAAGTTTAGAGTGCCTAGTCTCCGCAACGTAGCCTACTCTTCACCTTATGGTCATGATGGAAGGTTTTTTAGTTTATTGAATGTGTTTCAGTTCTATCGAAACAGTGCAGTAAATGGACCTACTACAGATAGCTTATTTAAACATAAAATGCCTTTGTCCAACTTCGAAATCGGACAACTAACCGCATTTTTGTACAGTCTAAGCGACTCCTCATTCATAAACGACAAACGTTTTGCTGAACAATATTATGTTCCCGTTATTACACACGTTCACTAGTAGTACATTTGCCGCTTTAATAGCGTATCAATATTAATAGCATCCATTGAGTAATATCAAGAAATTAGCATCGCAAACTATGTGGTATGGACTCAGTTCCATTGCCGCAAGGTTTATCAATTACTTACTGACGCCTTTTCTCACCTACTCGCATCACATCAAAACATCAGATTTTGGTAAGATGGGATTGATTTATTCTGCCTTACCTGTCTTAAATGTATTGTTCACTTATGGTTTCGAAACGGCTTATTTCCGTTTCTCTTCCCGCGAAGAATACAAGAAAACCATTTACAGTACTACTGCCATTTCACTATTTATTTCCACCTGTTTTTTCACACTATTACTTTGGTTTAATCAAGCATGGATAGGCAGTGCAACGGGTCTTTCAGACATTCCATTATTAATTAAGTACAGTATACTAGTTATTGCATTCGATACCCTTAGCAGCATTCCTTTCGCTCGATTGCGCCAAGAAGGTAGACCCATCAAGTTTGCCATCATCAAAATTATGGGCATCAGTATCAATATGCTGCTCACTTGGTTCTTTATTGGTTATTGCGCTGGAAAAGTAGAGGAAAACCCATCCAGCATATTACATCTGGTATACAATACCCAAACAAACCCCATTGTTTATGTCGTGTTGGCAAACCTCGTACAATCCATCCTTACTTTGGTTTTATTATTTTCTGAAGTGAGGCAAATAAAACTTCAATTCAATTTAACCCTTTGGAAGGAGATGATGGTATACTCCCTCCCGTTACTGATTGTTGGCTTTGGTGGTATCATCAACGAAACCTTCGATAGATTGATGCTGAACAAATGGTTACCTGGCACACAAGAATTTAAGGAAGCACAGGTGGGGGTTTATAATGCCTGTTATAAGCTTTCCATATTAATCACTTTATTTATTCAAGCCTTTAAAATGGGTGCAGAACCCTTCTTCTTCAAGCAAGCCGAAAGCGCCAATCCGCAGCGTACCTATGCCCGTGTAATGAAATTCTTTGTAATTGTAATTACGCTGATGTTTCTGGTGGTAAGCCTCTACATCCCCATCTGGAAATACTTTATTGGTCCACAATACCGCGTCGGACTAGCAGTGGTTCCTATACTCTTATTGGCAAACATCTTTTTGGGCATATATTACAACCTGAGTGTATGGTTCAAGTTGAGTAATAAAACCATTGCAGGAACGTATATTACCCTCATCGGCACGACCATTACCTTGGTAGTTAATTACTTTTTCATCCCCACTTTTGGGTATATGGCAAGTGCGTGGGCAACTTTCCTGTGCTATGGAACGATGATGGTGCTGAGTTTTGTATGGGGACAAAAGCAATATTACATTCCTTATGCCTGGAAGAAATTAGTGGCCTATATGGTGATTGTCATCCTGTTTTTCTTCATTCACAAAGGCATCACCGCACTTTGGGGCAATATCTGGTTTGGACTCACTATCTCCTCCCTATTGGTATTCGTCTACACTTGGTTCATCCTTCTGGTTGAAAAGAAAGAGTTTCAAAAGCTACCTATTATAGGAAAGATGATTAAATAACATAAATCGATGGAAAGCTACA